>JAPPBY010000024.1 GCA_026702615.1 Chloroflexota bacterium
GAAGACCATGCACCAGCAGTACTTCGGCCCGCCACGCGCCTCGAACACCGCCTCGAAGTCGTCCCAGCGGGACGCGTCGACCTCGCGGAAGGTGTACTCGCCGGGGGCGTCGGTCACGCAGTCAGGCGGCGGGGACGGGGCGGTAGCGCACCGGCATCTTCACGATGCCGCCCACATGCAGGCTGTCCTGCCGGAAGGGCGGCCCGTCGAGCTCCATCTCCGGCAGCAGCGGCAGCAGCTCCTTGAAGATGCCTCGCAGCTCCCAGCGGGCCAGGTTCGCGCCCAGGCAGAAGTGCGCGCCGAAGCCGCCGAAGGAGAGGTGGTCGTTCGGGTCGCGCGTGATGTCGAAGCGGTAGGGGTCGTCCCAGGCCGCCTCGTCGCGGTTCGCCGAGGGGTACCACATCGCCACCGTCTCGCCCGCGCGGATGGTGTGGCCGCGCAGCTCGAAGTCCTCCGTGGCCACCCGCGCGAACTGAATCACCGGGGAGGTCCAGCGCAGGATCTCCTCGACGGCCGTGCGCAGCAGCTCGGGGCTCGCCACCAGCCGGTCGCGCTCCTCGGGGTGCTCCATCAGGGCGAGCACGCCGCCCGTGGTCGCGTTCCGCGTCGTCTCGAGGCCGCCGGCGACGAGCAGGTTGATGTAGGAGTTGATCTCGTCGTCCTCGAGCGTGCGTCCGTCCAGCTCCGCGCGGAGGAGCACGTCGACGAGGCAGTCGCTCGGGGCGCCTGCAGCCTTTCGCGCCTCGATGAAGGCGAAGCCGTACTCGGTCGCGGCCTTGTTCGCCTTCTGCCGCTCCTCGTGCAGCTCCTCGGGCGTGAGCCCCGAGAGGGCGAGCTCGCGGTCGGAGCCGAACTGGACCTCGCGGATGCCGAACAGCTCGTCCCAGTCCTCGCGGGGGAATCCCAGCATCTCGAAGATGGCCGCCATCGGCAGCTTCACCGCGAGGTCGTGCACGAAGTCGCACTCGCCCTGCTCGGACACGGTGTTCACCAGGTGCCGGGCGAAGCCGCTCACGTAGGCCTCGGCCAGCTCGGCGATGTGGTCCTCCAGCAGGCGCATGGCGCGGGGCGTGAAGCTGCGATTCGTGAGGTTGCGGTAGGCGGCGTGCTCCGGGTCGTCCATGTCGATGAAGCTGAGCGTGTAGTGGCGCCGCGCCCGCTCCGGGCCGAAGCGCGCGATCAGCTCCTCCTTGCGCCGCCGGGAGAACTCCTCCTGCGTGCTCGGGAAGATGCGCAGCCGGTCCGAGCTGATGAAGATGTCGGACCGCTTCGAGATGGTGAGCGTGTCCTCGTACCTCGTCAGCGCCCAGAACGGGTCGACGTCGGGGCGGTCGTACCAGTAGACCGGCGCCTCCCGTCGCAGCAGATCCCACTCCGCCCACGGGTAGCCCCGGTCGACGTAGCGCTGCGTATCGGTGATGGAGAGCGTCTCGAGGCTGAGGGCATCGCCGTCGCGTGTCGGAACGCCGCTGGTCATGACGCTTCCTCCAGGCTAATGGCCTGCCGCGGGCAGACCCGCACGGCCACATCGACGCGGTCGCGCAGCTCCTCGGGCACGACCTCGACGAGCACCTGGCTCTTGTCGTCGTCGTCCACCTGGAACACTTGCGGCACGGTCTCCTCGCAGCGGGCGTGGCCCTCGCAGAGGGTGTGGTTGACGACCGGCTTCATCGCGCGCTCCCCGCCCGCCAGCCCGGGCCACCCCTCTTGTAGGCGGTTGTAAAGCGCGTGGCAAGGGCGTCTCGTAAGGTAAAGATGGGCGACAGGGGGCATCGCAGCTCCCCCGCTAGACTGGATTCCGAGGAATAGAGAGATGGAAGAATTCTTCGGTGAACTTGAACGCTTCGGCTCTGAATTCATCTACCCCAATCGCTGGATCATCCTGCCGATCATCGTCGTCCTTATCGTCGGCGCACTCGCGGCCGCCTGGCGCCTGCGCCTCTACCGCCCCCTGATCGACCACAAGTACATCACCGCCGGTATCGGCATCCCCCTGCTCGCGATCGCGATTCCCGTTGGCTGGTACCTGCTGTCGCCGCTGTGGGAGCGCAGCTTCCTCGAGGAGGCCGCCCCCGAGTTCGACCGGTCAGCAGTCTCCGCCAGTACGCCCGTCGCCACGGCCACATCGCCCCCCGACCCTGCCGACGAGGCGTCGCCGACCTCCGCGGCGGAGACCCCTGCCGCGACCACACCCGCCACGACAGCCGCCACCGCCGCCGCGACAGCGGCGCCCGCAGAGGACGGCGAGAGCGACGGAGGCGCGCAGCTCGTCGCCTTCGGCGAGTGGCAGGGCTCCGACGACTTCCACTTCGCGGAGGGCAAGGCGTTCATCATCGAGACCGAACCCGGGGTCTACATCCTGCGCGTCGAGGAGTTCTCCGTGCGCAACGGCCCCGACCTGTTCGTCTACCTCTCCCGCAACCCCGACGGCTGGGAGGAGGAGGCCATCAACCTCGGCGACCTGAAGGCCACCGACGGCGCCTTCAACTACGAGATCCCCTCCGACATCGACATCGACGAGTTCAAGAGCGCGGTCGTCTGGTGCCGCCGCTTCGCCGTCCTCTTCGGTCACGCCACCCTGGAGGTGGTGACGGAGTAGGGCGGTCGCCCGAGGATCAGGCCTGCTTGTAGCGCTGAACGCGGATCTCGTTCTCCCGGGCCCGCATCCGGGCTGCGTCGTGCCATGCCTGCATCCGCAGCAGCAGGTCCATGTTGATGCCGAAGGCCTTCTCGATTCGCAGGGCCATCTCGGCCGAGAGCGACGCGTTGCCGTTCAGCAGGGCTGAGAGCGTCGCTCGACGGACGCCCAGCACCTCCGCTGCACGCGTCACGGTGAGGCCGAGTTCGTCAAGCACTTCGGTGCGAAGGAAGTCCTGCGGGTGCGACGGCGTCATGTTCACGGGTATGCCGACAGCGCTGGCCCGAGAACACGTCAGTTCAAGAGCTCGACGGCGGTGACCGCGGCGGCGGCCACGGCCAAGAGCGAGCCGATCGACCATAGGCGCTCGCGGAGGAGGGCCGTCGTCAGGTCTTCACGAGTGACGTGGAGCCGGGTGGCGTCGGTCACGACTTCGACGGTGGCATCAGCAGCGGGCTCCGTGAAGCCGCCCTTGTTGCGCAGCTTCTTGACTGCCTTGCGAGTGTCAAAGGTCACAGCCACTGCTCGCCTCAATGCCAATTGCTTGCCAGCAACTTGCGATTGCCAACTTACAACGATCCCTTGCCAGGAGGCAAGCGACTGGGAGGGAACTCGCTACGCCTCGACCGGGACCGGGGGCGCGAGCTCGAAGCAGCCCTGGAACGACTTTGCCAGCTCGACCGGGCCCCGCAACTCCCCGCACTCCCCGGGGTCGGTCCCGCGGAAGAAACGGAAGAAGCCCCGCGTGTCCGTGCGGAAGTGCAGGTCCGAGGGGGCGCCGCCGCGCTGGGGGATGAGGCGGCCGTCGTCGATCTGGAACGTCCAGGCGCTGCACCCCTCGCAGTCGTCGATCTCGAGCATCAGGGAGACGTGCACGCCCTCCGCCAGCTCGGGCTGGAACGCGAAGGTGGGCACCATCCGCACAGCAAAATCCGTCGGGACGGTGTCTCCGACGGATTCGCGGGTGAAGCGGTTGGCGTAGGTCATGCCCCACTCCACCAATGAAAGAAGGATGGGCCTTACGGACCATCCTTTCTCGGTAAGTGTGTACTCGACGCGGGGCGGGAGGCCGCGCTCGTAGTGACGGTGAACGAGGCCCTCGCGCTCCAGCATCTTCAGCCGGTCTGCGAGCACGTTGGGGGAGAGGCCGGGACAGTTCTGGAGGATGTCCGTGTAGCGCCGCAGCCCGGTCATCAGGTCCCGCAGCAGCAGGAGCGTCCAGCGATCGCCCAGCACATCGAGGGACTGCGCGATGAGACACGCGTGGCCGTACTTCCGCGATGTGCCGTTGCCGTTCGATCGGGCCATGAAAGCCTTCATCTCCATGGTAAGGCCCGGGGAAGGGCCTCGGGAACCACCACTTGACGCTTTCGGCGCTCCTGCTACACTTGTGCTAGAACTTCGAAAAACATAGTAGCGGAGGTTCTTCTTTAGGAGCGTAGGGCTTGAGCCCTTCGACGTCAACCACGGAGGTACGGTCATGAACAAGCGCAGCACCAAACACACCGCATCGAAGCCCCAGCACTTCCACCGCTGGCGCATCGACGAGCCGTCCGGGCCTGTCAGCCTTGGCCGCTGCTACGAGTGTGGCGCCGTGAAGGAGTTCAAGAACTGGCTCTCCGAGAGTGACTTCATCACCAACGAGGAGCACCGTATGACACGGGCGGCCTAGGCCGCTCCGGAGCGAGTTTCCCGGCGTTTCCTCCTTTCCGCCGGGACAGCAAAACCGCCCGCAGCAACGCGGGCGGTTTTTCGTGCGCGTCCTGCTGGAGCGCGCTACTGCTGCAGGTCGCGCAGGTGGTCGTCGCGTCCGGCGACGATCCAGAAGTCGCCCTGCTGCACCGTCTCCTCCACGTCCGGGTTGAACGTGACCGAGGTGTCCCGCAGGCGCGCCAGCAGGAACACGTTGTAACGCCCCGCGATGTCGAGTTCGCCGATGGCGTGGCCGGTGGCCGAGTAGGGCGCCCGCACGCGGGCGATGCCCTGGGCCCCGCCGAGGGACATGTAGTCGGTGATGTCGCTGCTGCCGAGCGTGTGGGCGAGGCGCTCGGCCGATTCGCGCTCCGGGTTCACGAGCACGTCGGCGCCGGCCAGCTCGAGGGCGCGCGTGTGTTCGCCCGTGCTCGCCTTGGCCACCACGTGGGTCAGGCGCAGGCGCTGCTTCAGCGTGAGCGTCACGAGCACGCTCGTGGCCACGTCGCTTCCGATCGCCACGACCACCGAGTCGTAGTTGTGCAGCGAGAGCGACTCGAGGAACTCGACCTCCTCCACGTTCCCCTCGGCGGCCAGCAAGATCGTCTCGACGACCTCGTTCACGCGGCCGCCGTCGCGGTCGACGCCGAGCACGTCGACACCCAGGGCAGCGAGCTCGCGCGCGAGCTGTGTGCCGAAGCGTCCAAGGCCGAGGATGGCAACGTTCATCGTCTCCCCCTCCCGCCGATGCTAGCCGCGCGCCTCGCAGCCGTCGACCGCAAGGATGCGCTCCACGAACGCCGACTTGCCCTCGATGTAGGCGTCGATGTCGTTCGCGTAGCGGTGCGCGAGGTCGCGCTTGAGCGCTTCGTACCGGGCTGCGGCCTCGGGGTGGCTGCGGAGGTAGTCGCGGAAGCGCAGGTGCCGCCCCAGCTCCTCGCTATCGCGGGGGCAGACGTACAGGTGGTGGGTGGGCCACGCCTGGCGCGAGCCGTCCGCCGGGACCTCGCGGCGAAAGGCCTCCCTGCCAGAGATGCCGCCGTCCCCCTCGTGGGTGTAGCCCAGCGTGCTCAGTGCCTCCACGACGAGCGGCAGCACGCGAGGCGACTCGATGACCACGTCGATGTCGATGATCGGCTTGGCGCCGAGCCCGGGTACCGCGGTGCTGCCAACGTGCTCGATTCGAAGCGCCAGCGGACCCAGGGCCGCCGCCACCGCCTGGCTGATGCCGGTGAAGGCATCGGGCCAGGCGGGGTCGTAGTCGACAATCTCGATGGTGCGGGTCACGGCCGCGAGTCAGGCTAGCCGCGTGCCTCCCCGCCGTCGACCGGTGCGATCACGCGTTCAGCCGCGTGAGCCCCTCGCGGATCTTCTCGAAGGCGCTGGCCGGTGCGGGGGCGAACCGCCCCGGGGCGCCCGCGGGCACCTTCGCCTCCCGCGCTTCCCGCTCCAGCCGCTCGCGAGCGGCGACGTAGCGCTCCCGTACCTCGGCGACGCTTTCGCCCAGCAGGTCGTCCGCCGTCAGGTCGTCGTGGGCGGCGAGCAGTGTCTCGCGCAGGACTTCTGTCAGCTCCGCCTCGCTCGCGTCGCCGCCCGGAGCCTCCTCCTCGGCTGTGCCGATCACGGGCTCGGGCTGCTGCTCCGCGCCTTCGCCCTCTGCCTCTTCCGCGCCGATTACCGGTTCCTCGCTCATCGCGTTCCTCCACGAATGCGTTTCGCGGCAGGCTGGCGGCCGGGCCTGGGAACGCCAAGACCCGGGTGGCGCCCGCGAGGCCGTGCTGTTTGCGGGTGAGGGAACGCGGGGCGATACTCGCAGGGTCGCCACCGTACCGTGGCGGCACCGGCCCCCGGCAGGTGGGGTCGACCCCCTGCCCAGGTGGCGCAACTGGCAGCGCGGCTGATTTGTAATCAGCAGGTTAGGGGTTCGAGTCCCCTCCTGGGCTTACCAGGTGGAGGGGTGGCCGAGTGGTTAAAGGCAGCAGACTGTAAATCTGCCCCGCAGAGCGGTACGCAGGTTCGAATCCTGCCCCCTCCACCAGCTCCCACCCACCCAAAGGGCGGCTCGCCGCACGCCGTGCGGTATCCTCAGCCCTCGTGCTGCTCCTTCGAGGCTTGGTGCCCTGGCTCGCGGTGATCGTCCTGGCGGGCGTACCCGTGGTGCTGGCCGAGGACGACGGCGCCGTCACCCTCACGCTGCTGCACAACAACGACGGCGAGTCCTCCCTCCTGCCGTTGACCAACGTGGTCGACATCGAGGGCTCAAGCACGTCGCTGGCCGTCGGTGGCATCGCCACCTACAAGGCCGTCATCGAACGCGAGATCGCGCAGGCGCGGGCCAGCGGGAACGCCGTGGTCAACGTCTATGCCGGCGATGCCTACCTCGCCAGCGCGACCTTCATCTGCGGCCGGAAGGAGGGCAACCCGCTCTTCGATGCGGTGGCCCAAAACGCTATCCCCTACGACGCGCACATCCTCGGCAACCACGAGTTCGACCTGACCCCGGACTTCCTCGAGCGCTTCATCCGCGCTTTCGACGGGCAGCCGTTCCTGAGCGCCAACCTCGATTTCTCGGCCGAACCCGGGTTCGACGACCTCGTCGACGCCGACGGCCTCATCGAGGACGCGCCGGAGGACGGCCGCGTCCTCGCCCGCTCGATGATCGTGATCGATGACGTCACGGGCGCTCGCTTCGGGATCGTCGGCGCCACCACGTCGTCGCTGCCCGTCGTCTCCATCCCGCGAAGGGTGGCCGTGACGCCCGACTTCGTCACGACCGCCGCGGCCGTGCAAGCCGAGATCGACCGGCTCCTCGACCGAGGGGTCAACAAGATCATCTTCGTCAGCCACCTCCAGGGCATCGACTACGACGTGCGGTTCCTCGGCCTCCTGAGCGGCGTCGATGTGGCCGTGGTCGGCGGCGGGAACGACTACCTGCAGAACCCTTCGGTCGACGCCTCCCTGCAAACGCTCCCCGGCGAGCGCGCCGAGTCCGGCGGCGCCTACCCCATGGCGGTGGACGATGCCGACGGACGCACGGTCTATGTGGTGACCGCCCCCGGGAACTACAAGTACGTCGGCCGGCTGGACGTCCAGTTCGACGACAGAGGCGAGGTGACCGGCATCGTCGGCGAGGCGAGCTATCCCCGGCCCGTCGTCCCCGCGTCGGACGCGGCCACGGCTGCCGGCTTCACTGCTGCGGTCGAAAAGGACGCCGCGCTTGTGCAGTCCATCGAGGCGCCCGTCATCGAGTGCCTTGCCGGCCTCGCGGCCACCCGCGTCGCGACCACCGAGGTGGTGCTGGACGTGTCCCGCGGTGTTCGCACGGGCGGCACCAACGCCGGCAACCTCGTGACCGATGCCATGCTCGCGAGCTTCGATCGGTACGCCGCGGACCTCGGCCTGCCGGCCCGGGGGAGCGCCAACCCCGTGATCGCCCTCCAGAACAGTGGCGGCATTCGCCAGAACGCGGGAGACGTGCTGCCCGTGGGTGGAGTCATCCCCGGCGACATCTCCCGCGCCAACACGCTCGACGTGCTGCCCTTCGGCAACGGCGTGACGGTCGTCCCGGGCGTCGCCCCCGCGGACCTCAAGGCCATCTTCGAGCACTCGGTCTCCCGCTATCCCGCTGCCAGTGGCGCCTTCCTGCAGGTGGCCGGGATATCGGTCGTCTACGACGCCTCCCGCGACCCCGGATCGCGGGTCGTCAGCCTGACGCTCGATGACGGCGCCGCGATCGTCTCCGGTGGCGCGGTGGCCGAGGGCGCCCCCGCCGTGTCGGTGGTCGCGAGCAGTTTCATCGCCGCCGGTGGCGACGGCTACGACGTGCTCGGCCGCTACCCCGGCCGGGTGCAGCTCCCCACGAGCTACGAGCAATCCCTGACCGACTACCTGACGAGTCTCGGGACCATCTCGGCGGACGATGCCCGCTACGCGCCGGACGGGCCGCCCCGGATCACGTTCCTGGAGGCGGGCCAGGAGGAAGCGCCCAGCGCCTTGGCGGAGGACGACGACGACCTCACCTTCACGTTCGACCACGACGCCGAGGACTGGGTCGTCGACTTCGCCGACCTCCCGGCGGACTACGACCAGGAGATCTACGAGCTCGCGGGCGGCTACCGCCCGCTCCCGGAGGGCCTCGAGGGCGGGGGTATCTACGTCCAGGGGCACAACCGCAGCGACGACCTCTTCATGTACCTGAAGCGGCAGGTCAGCGGGCTGAGGCCGAACACCGAGTACGCCGTGTCCGTCTCGCTCGACCTCGCAACCAACGTTCCCCCGGGCCTTGTCGGGATCGGCGGGTCGCCCGGAGAAAGCGTCTTCGTGAAGGCCGGGGCCAGCGCGGTCGAGCCGTCAACGGAGGCGGACGAAATCGGCCACCTCCGGATGAACATCGACAAGGGCAACCAGAGTCGCGGCGGCGCGGCCATGGTCGTGCTCGGGAACGTCGCCCACCCCGACGCCTCCCTCGACGCCCACGCCCTCAAAACCCTGACCAACGCGGATGCGCCCTTGACCGCGACGACGGATGGCAAGGGCCGCCTCTGGCTCATCGTCGGCACCGACTCCGGGTTCGAGGGGCTCACGACCCTCTACTACGCCCGCATCTCCTTCACGCTGACCGAAGTCACGCCCCCCGAGGTGCAGGAGCCCGACGCCCCCGAACCCGCCGACACAGGCAGCGGCCTGTCGCGATCGCCCAGGGGCGGTTGGCCGGCGGCTTGGGTCGTCGCGGTGTTGGCCGCGGGACTCGCGGTGCTGAGCTTCCTCGCTCGAGTCGCCGCCCGAGGACCTTGACTCGGTGGCTTAGAGTCGCCGCGTGACTCGCCTGTGGAGCCCGTGGAAGGGTGTGCTCACGGCGGCCCTGGCGGTGCTGCTCGGGCTCGTGGCGGTGAGTGTCGAGGCGGTGGGTGCCCACACCGACACAAGGGGCGCCGTTCACTACAGCGACCTCAGCGTCGAGCGGGCGACCAGTGGCCCCGTCCTAGAGGTGGCCGCTGGGGGCGAGCACTCGTGCGCCCTCCTCGCCACCGGAGAGGTGATCTGTTGGGGAGACGGCAGCCATGGCCAGCGGGATGTGCCACCGGGGCGGTACCGGTCGGTGACGGCCGGGGAGTGGCACGCGTGCGCCATCCGTGACTCGGGCGAGATCGTGTGCTGGGGCGGCGATTTTGGCTGGAAAGTCCATGAGGCCGTGGACGCGCCTCCGGGCGCCTATCGTTCCGTGAGTGCAGGCCACACGCACACCTGCGCGGTAAGCGAGACGGGAGCAGCGGTCTGTTGGGGCGACAACTTCTGGGGCCAGACAGATCCGCCTTCCGGCACGTACCGCTCCGTCAGCGGTGGCACCTCCTACTCCTGCGGCGTTCTGGAGTCCGGGGAAGTCCGGTGCTGGGGCGGCAACCTCTGGGGCCAGACGAACGCGCCGGAGGGCCGTTTCCACTCCGTTCACGCAGGCTACAACCACACCTGCGGCATCACCGAGGCAGGTGAGATCCTGTGTTGGGGAGAGAGTAGCTGGCCGGAGAGTCTGGACTCGCCCGGATCCTACCGCAGCGCCGACGCAGGAAACGGAGGGTTCTGTGCCGTCACGGACTCAGGTGAGCTCCTCTGCTGGGGGCGTCCCTGGGCTGCCAGTCCTTCCGGCAACTTCCGTTCTGTAAGCGTGGAGGGGAGGCATGCCTGCGCCGTGCGCACGGACGGCACTGTTGTCTGTTGGGGCGACCAGTTCGGCGCCAGCCTCGGGACCGCCCCTGCTGGAACCTACCGTTCGGTGAGTGCGGGAGGCCAACACAACTGCTCGATCCACGAGACGGGAGTGCTGGACTGCTGGGGCCCGTTCGCCAGCCTGGTGCAGCCCGCGGGCACATTCCGGGCCGTGAGCGCCGGCATCAACGGGAACGCCTGCGCCATTCGCGAGTCTGGCGAGCTTGTGTGCTGGGGGGATCGCTATCCTCCGGTGTGGGAGCTCCCTCCGGGTCGGTATCAGTCCCTGAGCGTGGCGATCGGGCACGGCTGCGCCGTGCGGGACTCGGGTGAGCTGGCCTGCTGGGGCGACGGCAACCGCCAGCAGGCGCAGCCCCCAGGCGTGTACCGACTGGTCACCGCCGGGTTCGCTCACACCTGTGCACTGGGTGAGTCGGGGGAGCTGGCCTGCTGGGGCGCCAACCACAGCGGCCAGACCGATGCCCCTCCCGGGCAGTTCCGGCACCTCGACGCACGCGACGGCTACACCTGCGCCGTACGAGACTCGGGCGAGCTGGCCTGTTGGGGGAACCGCCAGCACCACCGCACAGACCCGCCTGCGGGGACGTACCAGTCGGTGAGCGTGGGCTGGAAACACGCCTGTGCGCTGGACCTCGACGGAGCAGTCGTGTGCTGGGGCGAAAACGTCTGGGGACAGGCGGAGCCGCCCTCCGGGCGCTTCCTCTCGGTGAGCGCGGCCCGCTACCAGACCTGTGCTCTCAAGGAGTCGGGCGAGATCGCCTGCTGGGGAGGAAAGCTCCACTCCAAGGCACGGCCACCTGAGCGGGTGCAGGTGCCGCTGCCGTCGAGCGCGGACGCCCCCGAACCCGCCGACACGGGCAGCGGCGCGCGGGCGCCGCTCGCGGGCGGCTGGCCGGCAGAAGCGTGGCTGGTCGTGGCCGCCCTAGGCGCGGTTCTGGCCGGCGCGGGGTTCCTCGCCCGGCGGAGTCGGCGGCGACCCTAGCGAGGCGCGCGCCGGCCGCGGCGGGTGGTGGGGTTTTGTCCGCCGCGGCCGGGATCGCGCCGTTACAGCCGGTGTCGTGCGAGGGGAGACGTCACTGGCTGTAGCCTGAACTCCCGCCCCCGAGCTCTTCGACACGGGCCGTCATCCGCTCCAGCAGGAAGCTGAAGTCGTGGTAGGACTGCAGGGTGCTCATCCGCTCGTAGAGCGAGTCCAGCTCCGCGCGCAGCGCCGTCATGTCGGCGCCCAGGCCGGCGATGTCGATCTTCGCGCCTTCGAGCTGCACCGAGAGGGCGCTGTAGCGGTCGGAGGCGAGCGCCACGATGGCGCCGAAGCGGAGGTGCTGGTCGCCTGCGTCGAAGGGGGCGTCTGTGCGGCCCTCCAGGAGCGCCGCCTGGCTGTAGGTGTCGCCCGACCGCGGGTCCACCCAGCGCACCTCCACCTCGCCCAGCGTGGCCAGGCCGCGGCGGGTCTCGTTGTGCAACACGACCTCGTAGAACGCCGTCGTCGCCGCGCCCGAGGGCAGCTCGGCGAACTCGCGCCGGTTCTGCTCGAAGGTGTGGTCCGGCGTGACGCGGTTCTCGTAGCCGACGATGCGCCAGGAGCTGACCAGTGACGGATCCCAGGTCACCTGCGCGCGCGCCTGGTCGGCGAACGGCGTCGAGAGCGCCAGCCAGTTCTCGCGGCTGAACGTCTCGCGCGCCTGCTCGGTCGTGTCGAGGTAGCGGTACCAGCCGTTGCCGTGCTGGGCGAGCTGCTCGAGCAGGTAGTCGTTGTAGTTCTCGATGCCCACGCCGATGGTGATGAGCCGCAGCGGGTTGCGATGGTCGGTGTCGGGGGAGGAATCGAGGATGGCGAAGGGGTTGGTCGCGTCCACGTTCGCCACGCCGTCCGACATGAGGATGATGTAGTTGTAGGCATCCGGTCGCTCCTGCCGGGCCTCGTCAGCCAGGCGTACGCCGAGGTTGAGACCCGCCTGCACGTTCGTGGAGTTGTGCGGGGCGAGCTGTCCGATCGACCAGGCCACATCCGCGTCCCCGGGCCAGCTGTGCTCGACGGTGTACCAGTCGATCACGTCGGTGGTGAAGTGGACGACGGCGATGCGGTCGTTGTAGCCGAGACTGTTGCGGATGGCCTCCGCCGCCTCCCGTGCGATGGCGACGCGGTTGCCCGAGGACATCGAGCCGGAGGCGTCCAGCACGAGCGTCACGTTCAGGGGCACGTCGTCGCGCACGTGCGGGGCCTGGAAGGCGACGCGCACGAGGTGGCGTCCCTCGCCGAGCGGGTGCTGGACCACATCGCTCGTGATGGCGAAGCTGCGGTCGTCGCGGGGCTGGTCGTAGTCGTAGGAGAAGGCGTTCACCCACTCCTCCGCACGCACCGAGTCAGGCTCGACCGCGTAACCACTCTGCGCCCAGGCGAGGGCGAGGAAGTAGGACGTGCGGTCGGTATCCAGGCTGAAGGTGGAGACGGCGTCCGTCGAGGTCTTGACGTACGGCGTGCGCCCGTAGTTCTGGAAGGTCGTGGCCCCGGGGGAGGGCCGCTGGGATGGCGGCTCGCTGACCGAGGCGGCTGCCTGGGTCGTGTTCGTGGAACCCTGCTGGCGAGCGGTCGCGCAGGTGGCACAGGAGCCGCTGTCCGCAGCCGCTTCCTGCGCGGCTGCTGCTTCCGTAGCTGCGGCTGGCTGCGCAGGTCGTGAGCGGCTGGGGGCTGCCGTTGCCTCGGCTGCCGCTTCGTAGGCAGCTGCCTCCGTGGCGGCGGCCTGCGTCGCCGCGGGTGCGGCAGGTGCGGCGCTGTCGTCGTCGTCGCCCATGTCTCCGCAGGCGGCGATCGCCAGCGTGAGGAGCGCCACCGCGGCGCCTGCGGCGAGGATCCGGTACATCCGTGTGGAGAATCGCATCTGAGCCTCCTTTGCTCTCTGCGTGGGCGCGCTCCGCGAGCGCGCCCTCCGGATAGCGAGCCAGGTCACTGGCTGTAGCCCGAAGAAGGCGCCAGCTCGGCCGCTGCCGCCGTCAGCTCGTCCAGGAGGAAGCTGAAGTCCAGGTAGGCCTGGGAAGACCCAAGACTTCCTTCAAGGAGCCTGAGCCTGCCCTGCAGGGCCGAGAGGTCGGCGTGAATGCCGGCGTAGTCGACCGCCGCGTTCTCGACCTGGGGCGAGAGGCTGCTGTAGCGGTCGGCCGCGAGCCCCACGATGGCGCCCAGCCGCAAGAGGCGGTCGGCGTCGTCGAAGGGGGTGTCGGTGCTGCCGCTCACCGCGGCCGTCTGGCTGACCGAGTCGCCCGTGGCCGGGTCCACCCAGCGCACCTCCACGTTTCCGAGCAGTGCCGAGAGGCTGACGCCCTCGTGCAGCACGAGCTCGTAGAAGACGGTGGTGGCGGTTCCGGCGGGGAGCTCGGCGAACTCCCGGCGGTTCTGCGTGAACGTGTGGTCCGGCGTGATGCGGTTCTCGTACCCGACGATGCGCCACTCCTTCACCACGGCCGGGTCCCAGGTCACCTGGGCGCGGGCCTGGTCGGCGAACGGGGTCGAGAGCGCCAGCCAGTTCTCGCGGCTGAACGTCTCCCGCGCCTGGGCGGTGTCGTCGAGGTAGCGGTACCAGCCGTTGCCATGCTGGGCGAGCTGCTCCAGCAACACGTCGTTGTAGTTGTCGATGCCGACGCCGATGGTGATGAGCCGCAGCGGGTTCCGGCTGTCGGAGTCAGGCGCTCCCTCGAGGATGGCGAAGGGGTCGGTCGCATCCACGTTCGCGACGCCGTCGGACATCAGGATGATGTAGTTGTAGGCGTCGGGCCGCTCCCGCCTGGCCTCATCGGCCAGCTGCACACCGAGGTTGAGCCCCGCCTGCACGTTGGTGCTGTCGTGCGCCGCCAGCTGCTCGATCGACCAGACGACGTCCTCGTTGTCGGGCGCGCTGTGCTTGACCGTGTAGCGGTCGAGCACGCCGGTCGTGAAGTGGACGACGGCGATGCGGTCGCGCGCGCTGAGGCTCTGGCGGATGGTCTCCGCCGCCTCCCGCGCGATGGCCACGCGATCGCCCCAGGACATCGAGCCGGAGGCGTCCAGCACGAGCGTCACGTTCAGAGGCCGGTCGTCGCGTACGTCCGGCGCCTGCATGGCGATGCGGGCGAGGTGCCACTCGCCGTCGAGCGGGTGCCGCACGAGGTCGCTGATGATGGCGAAGCGGTCGTCGTCGCCCGGACCGGCGTACCCGTAATCGAAGGCGTTGATCCACTCCTCGGCTCGCACGGAGTCGGGTTCAACCGTATAGCCGTTGTTGACCCAGGTGAGGGCGAGGAAGTAGGAGGTGCGGTCGGTGTCGAGGCTGAAGGTCGAGACGGCGTCGATGTCGGTCGAAACGAAGGTCGTCCGCTCGTAGTCCTCGAACGTGGTGTCGGAGGGCCGCTGCGGTTGCGCCGCTTTCTCCTCCTCCGCTTCCGCCGGCTCCTCGGCCTCCATGGCGTCGGCGGCCATGTCATCGTCTGCCATGTCGTCGTAGTCGCCCATGTCTTCGTCCATGGCCATGTCATCACCCATGTCCATGGCGTCATCCATGGCCTCGTCGGCCATCTCTTCGGGCTCTGCGGGCTCCTCAGCCTGCTCGGCCTCCGCGCCGGCGTCATCGGCGGGCTGGCGGGCCTGGCTGCTCTCGGGCGCAGGGGTTTCGCTCTCTGCTGGCTGCGTGGCTTGCGCGCGCGCAGGCGTTGGTTCGGGCGTCGGCTCGGGAGTCGAGACGGCCTCAGGGGTCGCTTCCTCCGACGTGTCCCGCTCCACGGCCCGTGCGGCGGCCGCCGCTGTCGCAGCTGCCTCCTGGACCGCCGGAGCTTCTGTAGCCTCGTTGGCGTCCTCCTCGACTGCCACGGCGGCGGCCTCCGTCGCGGCGGCTTGCGTCGCGGCCTCCCGGACCGGCTCGACCCGCTCGTCGCTGCTGGCGGCGACAGCGCCGCCGTCGTCATCGTCGTCGCCGCTATCGCCGGTTCCGCCGGCGAGGGCCCAGGCCCCCACGCCCAGGCCCACAACCAGTACTGCTGCCGCCGCCGCCGGAATCCATGGCATCGAGCCGATGGCGCTGGCTCCACCCCGCAAGAGGGCGAAGCGCGGCGGATCCTGTTTTCCCAGGCGGCTCTCCAGGCGGTCCCAGAGGTCGTCCGGGGCCTGCAGGTCCGGGGCTTCCTCCGCGAAGTGCTCGCGGAGCTTTCGTTCCATCTCCTGATCTGGCATGTCGTTACGCGCCATTGCCGGCCACCTCCATCACACCCGACTGCTCCAGCAGCTCCCGCATCTGGCGGAGCGCTCGATGAAGCCGCGACTTGACCGTGCCCTCCCGCACCCCGGCGGAACGGGCGACTTGTGGAACCGTCAGGTCGGCGAAGTAGCGCAGCACCACGACCTGGCGGTGTTCGGGGGTTAGCTGGGCGAGGGCTTGCCGCACGGCTTCGCGGTCTTCGCTCGCCTCGATCGAATCGACGCCGCTGGAGGGTGCGCCCACGGGCAGCGTTTCCTCCAGCGGCACGGTTGTCAGGGAACGCTTGCGCTGCTGCGCCAGCACCGCGTTCACCAGGATTCGCATCAGCCAGGGCTTCACCGGGCGCCCCCGCTGGAACGACTTGATGCCGCGCCAGGCCAGCAGGAACGCCTCCTGCACATGCTCTTCGGCCTGCGCGGCGTTGCCCGTCATCAGGTAGGCCGTGCCGTAGAGCGGGTTCTTGTACTGCTCCACCAGGTGGCGGAAGGCCTCACGGTCGCCGTCCTGACATCGCAGGACGGCTTCGTCGTCGGTCATGCGTCCCTCACCTTCCACCAGCCGGATGGGGTAGTGTTCGCGTCGCGCATCGGGATGCGCCAGTACCATCGTGACAAGAGATATGCGCCAACCCGCCGGATCGTTCCCGATCCGGCGACTTCGTGCCTCGCGGAGGGTAGGTGGACCAGCCTGGGAGCGTATAGACTAGTCAGCAGACTAGTCAGATAGGCAGGCTGTATGGGCAAGGCGTGGCAGGTTCAGGATGCGAAGGCGCGGTTCAGCGAGTTGCTTGATGCCAGCCTCGCCGACGGGCCCCAGATCGTTACCCGGCGTGGCGTTGAAGCGGCTGTGCTCGTCTCCATCGACCAGTGGCGAAAGCTGGAGGAGAGGAACAGGCCGACCCTGAAGGATCTGCTCCTCGATCCCGATGCCCGGACGGAGGAACTCACGCCGCCACGCCGCACACATCGCCACCGGCCTCCCCCGGCGGTTCAGTAGCCGGTGTACCTCCTCGATACCAATGTGGTCTCGGAGTTGCGGCGTCCTCGCCCCCATCCGGCAGTTGTCGAGTGGATTCGGCAGGTTCCCGCCGAACAGCTCTTCGTGTCCGCCGTGACCGTTGGGGAGATACAGGCAGGTATCGAGATCACCCGTGAACGCGATGCGACGAAGGCGGATGAGATCGAGGCCTGGCTCGGGCAGGTGATCGAGTCCTTCGGCGTGCTACCCGCCGATGCGGCTGCCTTCCGGGAATGGGCGCGCCTCAAGCACCGGCAGCCGGATTCCTTCATGGAAGACGCACTGATCGCGGCGGTGGCGGTCGTTCACTCCCTGACAGTCGCGACGCGGAACGAGCGGGACTTCGACCGCCTTGGCGTGGCCTCGTTGAATCCCTTCGAAGCGGGCTAGTTGCCGCCCGCTAATGGTGGCGGCGCAGGTAGCGGACGAGCTCCATCATCGCCTTGCAGTCGACCTCGTTGTAGCGCTCGATACCCTTCATCAGCGCGAGGTCGCGCATGCTGCCGCCCGTGCGGGCCGCCTCCCGGTCGCACGTCCACGCCCCCACCATCGCCCCGAGTCCGTCGACGGGCCCTTCGTCCCACTTCGTCTCCACCAGACCGAGGCCGTGCATCGCGTTCGTGACTGCCTTCAACCCGAACCCGTGCGCTCCCCGCACGACCACCGGTTCCCGCTTCATCACCTTGTTCAGGTAGTCGAACCAGTTTGGGTGGGGCCACGGCTTCTGCTGCCTGGTGTGTTGCCAGCCCGTCTTCTCGTGGCGCTTCACGGCGGCGTCGAACGCGGTCTCCAGTGTGACCGTCTCGTGTGGTGACCAGTGGATCACCTTCGGGTCCACCCCCGGCGCGAGCCGGTCCCGAACCGACGTCATGTGCTCGAACCAGTCGTCGATGACTCTCGCCTCGGAACGCTCGTCGAGCCGGTCGGCGATGAAGCACTCGAATCGCCACTCCCCCTGCTCGAGATGCCCGCAGCCCACCATGAAGATGAGTGGCTGCCCGCCCCGCTCCGGGATACCCGAAAAGTCGTCGTCGAGGTCGCTCACCGTCTCGAAGTCGACGTAGAACTCGGCGGGCGCCTCTTCGATCCACTCTGACCGCGCCTCGGAGATGTGGGCCGGCCGGACGTCGGGCCCGGGCTCGCGGTTCACGTCGAGCAGGGCCTGCAGGTTGGGGGCCGTCGAGGCCCCCGTGACACCCAGCGCTTCAGGGGTGACACGCGGGTCCGTCCAGCGCATCAGTCCCTGCCGGTTGGCATCCTGCCGCCGTGGGACGCCGACCCACCAGAGCTGCGTCAGGTCCTCGCTATGCTTCACGATCTCCTTTACCACGCTCGCCCACCTGCCCGCGTCCTCCTTGGCGCTGGGGCGAAGCTCGTCGACAGAGGGCTCGGGGAGTAGGTGCCAGTCGCCCCCCTCGGCGCGCACCCGCCGCACCCACTCGACTGCCGCCTCGACCTGGTAGGAAAGAGGCCCGCCCTTACGAGAGGCGTAGTCGTTCGGGACGGGTGCAAGCCGCTCCATGCAGCTCGTGCCCCGGGACTTCTCGCCCCGCCGCGTCTGCTCCCAGCCCCGCCCGAGCACGAAGGCCTCGGGTGGCAGGTAACCCTGCAGCCGTCCGAGCGCGCGGTTGTAGATGTACACCTGGGCTTTGTAGGCCGGCGCCGAGCCGCCGTTCCCCAGCTCCCCGCCCGCCGCCAGGTGCAGCGTCGAGAATTTGATGTCGACCACGCGGTAGTGCCGGTCCCCGATGCCGAGGTCCGGCGCGCGCACGGCCGCGTCCTCGTCGGAGATCGACCCCGGAAACAGCCTCGCGAGCACGTCGCTTCGGACCAACAGGTCCGGGGCCCCGTAGGTGCGCGACTGCGGGTCGCGCATCCACGCCTGGCAGATGATCTCCGCCCCGTCTGCCATCGCCGCATAGGTCGCCTCGCCGACCGACAACTGGCGAAGCTCCTCACGGTCCAGTCCTTCCGGCTCCACCATCCGCACCTCCGCCAGCCTTCGCAGGTGCTCGACAACCGCCGCCTCGAACGCGTTCCCCTTGCCGAAGAGGAAGTTCAGGAAGTCGGTGTCCTCCTCGACGGGGTCGCGTTCGTAGCCGTGCTCCTCACCCCACCGTTCGAGCCAGTCGACGAGCGGGTTGTCGAGCACGTGGCTCCGCGTCCTCGACGCGGATACCCACTCGTCCCACTCCTCGGGGGTCTCCGGGACGACGCGGTTGCCGTTGTCATCGTGTGTAAGCGCCTCTATGCCCATGCCGCGAGCGTAGCAGTGGAGGCGTTGACGTGCGCGCCGCGCTCTGCCACGGTTCGGGGCGCCGCGCATGACGCGGCCAGCAACATCGTTGGAGGCCTCCAGATGGCGGGCGCACAAGACCACGAAACCGTTTCCGGCTATCCCCTCGACGACGAGCAGCTCGAGTCGCTGCTTACCAACGCGGGCGAGTGCGCCCTCAACTGGAGCACGCAGGACGGCTGGCCCGTCGGCGTCATCCACGCCTACGTCTGGCAGGACGGGCGCTTCTGGATCACCTGCGCCGTTCACCGCCACCGGGTCGCCGCCATCCGCCGCGACCCGCGCGTCTCGGTCATCGTGAGCAGCGCCTCCTGCCCGCCCGACTCGGGCGCGCCGGGAGGCCAGGCCACGGCCAAGGGCCGCTGCATCATCCACGACGACCGGGAGACCAAGGACTGGTTCTACCCGGCCCTCGCGAACAAGATCAGCCCCGACGCGGAGGCAGCCGCGGCCTTCGTCGACCGCCTCGACTCGCCCCTGCGGGTCGTCCTTGAGGTGATCCCCGAGAAGTGGATCCTGTTCGACGGAGGCAAGATGGCGAAGGACACCGCGGGCACGCTCACCGACGAGGAGCGCGGGCCCCTGCTCAGCGCCGACGCCGAGCGGATGCCTCGCGAGTTGGCGAAGCGAGGCCTGGCGTAAGGAACTAAGCGAGTCGCACGTTCTGCACGACAATGTCGATTCCCGAGGCCCGTGACAGCGGCCCATCGATGGTCAGGAGCGGGACGCCAAGTGAGTTGGCAAGGGCGACGTAGAGCGCGTCGTATGCGGTGACGTTGTGCCTGTAGCGCCAGGCGAGGGGCAGTAGCTCGCGGTTGGGGACGCGGTCGATGGGCCACGCGATCAGGTCCGCGATAGCCCGCTCTGCCTGCGGCGTGGTGACTCGGCCCTGTTGAGCGCCCTTGCGGAGGGCTGCCAGGACTTCGGCGTCCAGCAAGGTAGGGGCGGCGACCTCTTCGTGGGCGATCATCTGCCGGACGGAGCGCCCGACCGCTGTTTCGAGCAGACACTCGACCGCCACCGAGGCATCGATGATGTACCGGGTCACTCGATCCCGAGTTCCTTGTCCCGCTCCGTCCGTGCTTCTTCAACCAACTGAGCAGCGGGTACCCCCAGATCAACGATGGGGCGGTTGGCCATTCGCCTACGCCACTCCGCCCGCGAGAGTTCGCGCTCGATGGCCGCGAGCACGGCCGCGCTCATCGAGCAGTTCTCCTCGCGCGCGTGGCGCCGCAGCCGCTCGTGCAGCTCCTCCGGGACGTTCTTCACCTGAATGTTCGCCATGGCATGATAGTAGCATCCTTTCGTCATGCCTCGCGCATGACTGCGCGAATCGCCGATCAGGCCGCGGCCCCTCTCCCCCACAACGGAAATCCCGCTACTATCAATAACGCACACGCGGACTAGGCCCTCATAGCTCAGTTGGCAGAGCGCGTTCTTGGTAAGAACGAGGTCTCCAGTTCAAATCTGGATGAGGGCTCCAGGGCGCGCCGGCCCCGAGCGATCGGGGTGCGATGACGCCACTACCCGCACGGAGGACTCGCCATGGCGAAGGAGAAGTTTGAGCGGAACAAGCCGCACGTCAACGTGGGGACTATTGGGCACGTGGACCATGGGAAGACGACGCTGACGGCGGCGATCACGAAGGTCCTGG
>JAPPBY010000035.1 GCA_026702615.1 Chloroflexota bacterium
GCCGTCCTCCTCCCCGTCGACCCCGACGCCAGCGCCCGCGGCTTGCGCGCCCGCTTCCGGGAGCTCGGTCACGAAGTCGCCGTCATCATCTCCGACACCTTCGGCCGCCCCTGGCGCGAGGCCCAGGTCGACGTCGCCATCGGCATCGCCGGGATCAACCCCGTCATCAGCTACATCGGCGAGCATGACCCTCACGGCCACGAGTTCCTCGTCCAGGCTGTCTGCCGAGCGGACGAGCTCGCCAGCGCCGGCGAGCTCGTGAAGGGCAATCTCAGCCGCGTGCCCGTCGCCCTCATCCGCGGCTATCCCTGGGAGCCCGACGACACGGCCTCGATGACCGACATCATCCGCGAGGCCGAGCGCGACCTCTTCCGCTGAGCCCGCCGATGGACGAGATCGGGGTCAAGGTGCTGCGCGACGGAGCGCGGCTGCCCCAAAAGGCCAGCGAGCACGCCTCCGGCTACGACCTCTACGCCTGCCTCCCCGACGGCCCGGTCGAGGTTGGGAACTTTCCCGTGCGCATCCCCACCGGACTCGCCTTCGCCGTACCCCCCGGGCTCGACGCGCAGATCCGTCCCCGGAGTGGCCTTGCCAGCCGGGGGGTACTGTCGACTCTCGGAACCCTCGACGCCGACTACCGCGGCGAGCTCTTCCTGAGCCTCTACACGCTCACCCCAGAGGTCAGGCACGTCGTGGAGCACGGCGATCGTGTCGCCCAGCTCATCATCACGCGCCTGACCAATGTCGAGTTCGCCCTCCGCGACGAGCTCCCTGAGACCGAGCGCGGCGCCGGCGGCCACGGCAGCACCGGCCGCTGACACGCGCCGTTGGCCGTAGGCCGCGCGTGTCCTACCGTATGCCTTCACGCCTTCCCCCGGGGACGCACCCATGTCGTACGAACTCGATGCCCTGACCGACGCCACGCCCCGCGACGACCTGCCCGACTTCGGCAGCGGCGACACCGTGCGCGTCCACGCCAAGGTCGTCGAGGGCAACAAGGAGCGCATCCAGGTCTTCGCGGGCGTCGTCATCCGCAAGCGGCGCAAGGGCATGGCCTCGAACTTCACCGTCCGCAAGATCGCCAGCGGTGTCGGCGTCGAGCGCACCTTCCCCCTCTACAGCCCCCGCCTCGACAAGATCGAGGTCGTGCGCCGCGGCAAGGTCCGCCGTAAGAACCTCTCCTATCTCCGCGGCCTCACCGGTCGAGCGGCCCGCATCAAGGAACGCCGCTAGCCTTTCGGCCGTCCGGCTGGGGAAATTCCCTGGCCACTGCGCTAGGCTCCCGCAATGGTTCGCCTGTATATCTTGCTCGCCGTCCTCGTCGCGACTCCAGCGTTGGCTGCCGTATCCGTAGTCAGCGCTGACGAAGAGACTGAGAACTCGGGTTTCGTCAGCGTCGATGTGCGCGTGTGGCAGGACGTCAGGGACGATCACGCCCTCTACATCAGCGCTCGTGCTGCTGGCGACTCCTGGCGCACGCTCGGAACAATTCCCCTCCCTCTCGACGATGGTCATAGTGCTAGCGGACGCCTTCGCTATGGCGACATCAGCGTTGCGGTGCTTGCGGTGGACCGGTTCGCCGGCGTCGATGTTCGAGTCTGGCAGGACGTCAACTATGGCAATGCCATCTACATCGGCGCCCGCCTGGCTGGGGTCCCGTGGGATACGCTCGGGACGATCCCTCTCCCGCTCGCTGATGGCCACAGTAGCAGCGGACGCTTCCGCTATGGAGACGTCACGCTCTCCGTCCCCTGGCTCGTCAGCATCGAAGGCACGGTGACTGACCTCGAAGGAAGGCCCCGGGAAGGGATTGCCCTGGAGGCCTTTCCGGCCAGCACTTCGAACTTTCGTGTCGGACACGGAGCCGCCCGAAGCACGACAGGCAACGATGGGAGTTTCTCGTTCTCTGTTCCCGCGGACTCGTACTACCTGGGGCTGGTGGGCACCGGAGCCCGCTTCCCGTCGTACTGGGGGAGTGAAGGGCAGTTCGCGGAGGTTCCCGAGAGCTTAAGGCCACTTGACGTGGGTGCCGACATCACAGGACTTGTGCTCACATACGGGGTGATCAGCGGCTCGGTTCGTGGCATCTGGCAGGTGTCAGAGGACTTGCATGTCCGGCTCGGGGAACCGGCCAGAAACACGGGCTATTTCGAACCGCTCCGGGGCGCATTCGCGTACATCCGTGCCCCCGGTACCTACCTGTTGACGATTGTCTGCCATGTCACCGACACGCTCGGCTGGTATGGCGGTGAAACCGGCTTCGTGACGGAACGCGCCGGTGCCACTCCCATTGCTCTTGAAGCCGCTGACGTCGTCGGTCTCGTCATCGACCTCCCTGAGGACCGGCCGTCCTGTCTCTAGCTGCCCCCTAAGCCTCCACCGCCGCCACCAGCTCATACAGCGGCTGGCCGCCCTCCACCACCTCCACCTCGACGTCCTCGAACGCTGCCTCGATGCGCTCCCCGAGCTCGTCCCGCGAGCCTTCGAACCCCTCCCCCACGTAGACCGTCACGATGGCGGCTTCCTCCGCCTCCGCCTCCCACAGCCCCGCCAGTAGCCCCTCCACCGGGTCGTCGGTCGCTCCGATGAGCGTCCCGTCTACGAGCGTGATTGCCTCCCCTTCTTGCACGTCCACCCCGTCCGCCGTGCGATCCGCCGCCGCGCGCGTCACCTCGACAGAGTGCGTCGCTTCGAGAGCCTCCGCCAGCGCCTCCTTGTTCTCCTCGGGCGTCGAGAGGGCGTTGAAGGCGATCGCCGCCGCCGCGCCCTGTCCCAGCGAGATCGAGGGCGCCACGTGGAGGTTGCAGCGCGCCAGCTCGACCGCCTGCTCCGCCGCCGGAATCGCGTTCTTGTGGTTCGGAAGCACGATCACGTCCGCCGGCCCAAGCGCGTCTGCCGCCTGCGCGATGTCGCCCGCCGCGGGCTTCACGATCGCCTCCAGGCGGTGAACGCTTGCGCCCAGGCTGCCGAACACCTCGTCGAACCCTGCGCTGCTGCTCAACGCCAGCAGCCCCACCTTCAGCCCCTCGCCGCTCCCCTCCTCCCGGAAGCGCACGTGCTGCGCGCTCATGTCCTCGAACTTCGGCCGCGTCAGCTCCCCAAACGTCCCCGCCTCCTCCAGCAGCCGCTCCGGCTCGTTCGTGTGCACGTGGACCCGCAGAGCCTGCTCGTCCCCCACGATCACCACCGACCCGAACCCCTCGCCCTCCGTGTGTCGCCGTAACCCCTCGACGTCAACCTCTCGCTCGCCCGAGACCAGCACGAACTCCGTGCAGTACCCGAACCCGTCATCGATGTGTCCGGGCAGCATCGCCAGCGGCTTGTCCGGGATCGCGACCGGCGGCGGGAGCTCGCCCCGCAGCGCCGCCACCAGGCCCCGCAGCACGACGCAGACCCCCTCGCCCCCCGCGTCCGTGACTCCTGCCTCCCGCAGTGCCGGGAGCTGGTCGATGGTTTCCTCCTCTGCCCGTTCGGCCTCCCCCAGCGCCGCCTCCAGCACCGCCAGCACCCCCTCGCCCGACCGCTCCTCCGCCCCCGTTGCCGCCGCTCGCAGGACCGTGAGCATCGTGCCCTCCACCGGCTCCGAGACGGCCGTGTAGGCCGCCGCCGCCGCCGCTTTCAGCCCCTCGGCGAGCGCCTCGCCAGCCAGCTCCTCCACCTCTCCGACGCCCTTCGCCAGCCCGAGCAGGGACTGCGACAGGATCACCCCCGAGTTCCCCCGTCCGCCGTAGAGCGCTCCCCGCGCGAACGTCGCCAGCACCTGCCCCGCCGCCAGGGGTTCCTCCAGCGCGAGCATGTGATCGCACGCCTCGCGCAGCGTGGCCGCCATGTTCGAACCCGTGTCGCCATCCGGCACCGGGTAGACGTTGATGGCGTCGACGGCCTTGGCCGACGCGGTCAGGTAGTCCGATGCCGACGTGATCGCGGCACGCAGCTCGGTCCCGCTCAGCGTGTCGACGCTCATGCCCCCGCCTCCCACAACGCCCGATGGCTGGTAGCCGAAACCGGTGCTAGCATCGGCCTTCAGCCTTTCGAGGGAGCAGCCCAATGGCCAGCGGCGCCTGCGACACCTGCGACAAGAAGACCACCTTCGGTCGCCATATCCGCCACCGCCACGGCGGACGCTGGGAGCGCAAGGCGCCCTCGAAGCCGCGAATGCTCCGCCCCAACGTGAACAAGCAGCGGGTCTTCATCGATGGTTCCTGGAAGCGCCTGAACATCTGCGCCCGCTGCCTCCGCACGCTCTCCAAGAGCGCCTAGCTCCCGGCGGCCAGCGCCGCCCGCAGCGACGCAAGGTTCTCCGCCACGCTCGCCCGATCGTTGTAGACGCTGCTCCCGCAGACGAGCGCGTCGGCGCCCGCCGCCGCGCAGGTGGCCGCGTTCTCGACCTTCACGCCCCCGTCGATCTCGATGCGCGCGCCGTGACCCCCTTCGTCGAGCAGCGAGCGCAGGCGGGACACCTTCTCCAGCTGCGCGGGCATGAGCGTCTGCCCGCCCCAGCCGGGGTTGATCGTCATCACCATCACCTGGTCGGCGTCCGGGAGGGACTCCTCAATCGCCGCCAGTGGCGTGCCCGGGTTCAGGCAGACGCCCGCTTCGGCGCCGCCCTTGTGGATGAGGTCGAGCACGCGGTTGATGTGGCTGGTCGCCTCCACGTGCACGTTCACGGTCTGTGCTGCCTCCGTGTAGAACCCCACCTGCCGCTCCGGCTCGGACACCATCAGGTGGATGTCGAACGGAAGCGACGTGACCTTCCGCAGCGCGTCCACCACCACGTGGCCGAAGGTGATGTTTGGCACGAAGCGCCCGTCCATCACGTCCAGGTGGAGCAGGTCCGCCCCGCCTTCCTCCGCCGCCCGCACTTCGTCCGCGAGCCGCCCGAAGTCCGCCGTCAGGATCGAGGGAGCGAGTTTCACCGTGCGCATGGCTGGATTGTATGCGCTCGGCAGCGCCCGCCGTATACTTCACGTGCGTAGGGGGTTGATCCTTATGCCCGTACAGGTCGTTACCGATTCCACCAGCGATATCAGCCCTCCGGAAGCCGAGGAGCTCGGCGTCAGGGTCGTTCCCGCCCTTGTGGCGTTCGGCGACGATGTCTACCGCGACCGCGTCGATATCACCCCCTCCGAGTTCTACGAACGCCTGACGACCGCGCGCGAGTTCCCCAAGACGAGCCAGCCCAGCGTCGAGGCCTTCGCGAGCGTCTACCGCGAGGTCGCCGCCGAGGGGAACGACATCGCCTCCATCCACGTCTCCTCCAAGCTCTCTGGCACGCTCAACTCCGCCTCCATCGCCAGCGAGACGAGCGAGCTGGAGACACGCATCGAGCTCCTCGATTCCTACACCGCTGGCGTCGGGCTGCGCGCGGTGGTCGAGGCCGCCGCTGAGCGCGCCCGCGAAGGCGCGCCGCTCGAGGAAGTGACCGCCGCTGCCCGCAGCGTGATGGACCGCGCCCGGGTCGTCGTTACCCTCGATACCCTCGAGTACCTGCAGAAGGGCGGCCGCATCGGCCGCGCCGGCGCCCTCGTCGGTACCGCCCTCCGCATCAAGCCGCTCATCCACATCGATGGCGGCGAGGTCGCCCCCTTCGACCGCGTCCGCACGCGCTCCAAGGCCCTGAAGCGTCTGGAGGAGGTCACGCTGGAGGACAAGACCCTGGAGCGGCTCTTCGTCATCTATTCGGACAACGACGCCAGCGCCAGGCAGCTCGTTGAGGACGTGACGCCGCAGCTCCCGCACACCCGCATCCAGGTGATCCAGACAGGACCCACCGTCGGCGCCTATCTCGGTCCCAACGCCCTCGGCATCTGCACGGTGCGGCGGAGCCCGTAGGGTTGGCCGCCACCCCTTCTCCACCCTCCCCCGCGACCGAGCTTTCCCGTCTCCGGGCCGTCTTCGAGCGCGAGCTTGAGCAGGGCGCTGCGAACAGCGAGATCACCGGCGGCCTCGACCCGCTGCTCATTCGCATGGTCGATAACGGCGTCATCGCCCGCGGCCATCCCCTCTACGAACGCATCCGCGGCCTTCAGCGCGGCGGCGGCTACCGCGGCCTGACCGAGGAAGGCCGCCGCAAGTGGCTGGAACGCGCCATCCCCGCCGCCGGTCCCGACGCTGGCGATGATGTCCCGGCGCCCGCCGCGAGCGGGCGGAACCGTCCCCTCGCCCCCGAAGATCCAGTGACCCGCCTGCCCGGCATCGGCAAGAGCGCCGCTGAGCGCTTCGAGAAGCTCAGCGTGACGACCGCCGGCGACGCCGCCCTCTTCTTCCCCCGCCGCTTCCGCGACTTCACCGATGTTCGCCGCATCTCCGACCTTGAGCCCGACGGCCTCCCCAAGACCGTCGTCGGCACGATCCTCAAGTCCGGCCAGCTCCGCTACGGCAGGCGCGTGCGTGGCAGCGAGGCCATCATCACCGACGGCTCCGGCTCCCTCCGCCTCGTCTGGTTCAACATGCCCTGGGTGCATCGGGGGTTGAAGGAGGGCGAGGAGTTCGCCGTCTCCGGCACCGTCACCGTCTACCGGGGGCGCATGCAGATGGCGAACCCGCCCGAGTACGAGCCTTTCGACTCGAACCTCATGCGCCCCGGCCGCCTCCTCCCCATCTACCCCGGCACCCGGGGACTCGGTCAGCGCACGATCCGCCGCGCCGTTGGCCACGCCGTCGAGCAGCTGGCCGACCGCCTCCCCGACCCCTTCCCCGGCTGGCTCGCGAAGGAGGAAGGCCTTGAGCCCTTCGGCGACTGCGTCAGCGCCTACCACACTCCGGAGACACTGCGTGACGTTGAAACCACCCGCCAGCGCCTCGCCCTCGGCGAGTTCCTCGCCATCCAGGTGGCCGTGCTCCAGCGGCGAGCCGTCTGGCAGCACGATCAGCACGCCCCCGAGCTCGAGTTCGGCGCCCATCTCGACGGCTACCTCGATTCTCTTCCCTTCCGCCTGACCAACCCGCAGCGCCGCGCCCTCGACGAGATCCTCGCCGATATCGGGAACACGGCCCCCATGCTGCGGCTGCTCCAGGGCGATGTCGGCAGCGGCAAGACCGTCGTCGCCTTTGCCGCCATGCTCGCCGCCGTCGCCGCCGGACGGCAGGCGGCGCTCATGGCCCCGACCGAGATCCTGGCCGAGCAGCACTACCGCTCCCTCGTGGCCCTGCTCGGCGGCGGCGAGTCCGCATTCGAGGGCATGTTCGCGCCCGACTGGCTCGACCAGCGCCCCCTCCGCGCCGCCCTGTTGACCGGCTCCCGCACCGCCGCCGAAAAGAAGCGCGTTCGCGAGGCCGCCGCGCACGGCGGTGCCGACATCGTGATCGGCACCCACGCCATCATCGAGGAGGCGGTCGAGCTCCCCCGCCTCGCCCTCGCCGTCGTCGACGAGCAGCACCGGTTCGGTGTAGACCAGCGCGCCCGCCTTCGCCAGAAGGGCGCCAACCCCCACCTCCTCGTCATGACCGCCACCCCCATCCCCCGCACCCTCGCCCTGACCGTCTACGGCGACCTCGAAGTCTCGACCATCGACGAGCTCCCTCCGGGGCGGCTTCCTGTCAAAACGACTTGGATCAAACCCGAGGATCGTGAACTAGCGTACGAATCGCTTCGCGCGCGCCTCGACGCTGAGGAGCAGGCGTTCGTCATTTGCCCCCTTGTCGATGAGTCCGAGGTGCTCGATGTGCGTTCCGCCGAGGAGGAGTTCGAGCGGCTGCGGAGCGGCCCCCTCGCTGCCTACCGCCTCGACCTCCTGCACGGGCGCATGTCCGGCCGCCAGAAGGACGAGGTTATGGGCCGCTTCGGTTCCGGCGAGACCGACGTGCTCGTCTCGACCAGCGTCGTCGAGGTCGGTATCGACGTCCCCAACGCAACCACGATCGTCATCGAGGGCGCCGAGCGCTTCGGCCTCAGCCAGCTCCACCAGTTCCGCGGCCGCGTCGGGCGCTCCGATCGCCAGGGCTACTGCCTCCTCTTCAGCAGCGACGAGGATCCCAACCCGGATGCGCAGAACCGCCTCCGCGCGATGGAACGCACGACCGATGGCTTCGAGCTCGCCGAGGTCGACCTGGAGATGCGCGGCGAGGGCGAGGCCTGGGGCATGGCCCAGAGCGGCGGCAACGGCATGCTTCGCGTCGCCCGCGTTACCGACCGCGACCTGCTGACGGATGCGCGCGAGATGGCGCGCCGCATCCTCGCCCGCGACCCTCTCCTGCAGAAGCCCGAGCACCGCGGCATCGCCATGAACGCCAGGCCCTTCCTCGAAACCGCCACCGAGGCCAACTGAGCCGCTAGGTCGGACGCCCCTCCTTGAAGGCAGCCGTCAGCCGGGCCTTGTCCTCCGGCGGCAGGTACTTCACCGCCTCCCGGAAGGTCACCCCCGAGGCCCGACCGGTCCGCGGCGCCAGCCACTCAACCACCAGCTCCGGACGCTTCTTGCTGACCTCGCGCAGCACCCACCCGATCACCTTGCGGATGAAGAACTCACGCTCGTCCAGCATGGCGTCGGCGAAGCCCGCGAACCGCTCGAAGTCGCCGCCGCCCCGCCGCAGCGCGGGCAGCAGGGCCAGCATCGCCTGGCGCCGCACCCAGAAGTCCTCGTCCTCCGCCCAGCGGTCAAGCGTGGAAACCAGCTCCGGGTAGCGCTCGACCAGCGGCCCGAGCACGCTGATCGAGAGGGTGTCGAGCAGCGCCCACGTCTGCGCCTCGCGCACGAACCGCTCCAGCGTCTGCAGGTCCCCGGCTTCGAGCAGTTCGATGTGCACCCGCAGTGCGTCGATGGCCGCCAGCCGCAGGTCGTAGACGCCCGCGTCCCACAACCTTTCGGCCAGCGCGACCAGCTCGCGGCGGTCCGCTATGGGGTGCGCCCGCAAAGCCGCCTTCGTCGTGCTGCGAACGACGGGCACCCGAACTCCAAGGTACTCCAGCTTGATCGCCGGCCCGGGGGGATCGGGGATGTGCTTCTCACGGTCGGCCTGCTGCCCGAGCCCGACTCGGGCGTTGCCCTGTGCTCGCAGCTCCCGCTCGATCTCTGCCGCAATCTCCGCGATCGACATGCTCTTTACCTGCCCTTCCGGGGCGTACGCGGCCTGCCCGTCGCTGCGCTACCATCGGAACCATGAAGGTTTTTGGAGCCGTCGAACAGGACGGTCACGAGCGCGTTCTCTTCGCCCAGGATGCCGAGTCGGGGCTGAAGGCCATCATCGCCGTGCACTCTACCGTTCTCGGGCCGGCGCTCGGAGGCACGCGTTTCTACCCGTACGAGTGCGAGGAGGATGCCCTCGCCGATGCGCTCCGCCTCTCCCGCGCCATGACCCGCAAGAACGCCGCCGCCGGGCTCGACCACGGCGGTGGGAAGGGCGTCATCATCGGCGATCCCCGCACCTGCAAGTCCGAGCGCCTGCTGCGCGCCTACGGCCGTGCCGTCGAGTCCCTTGGCGGCGCCTACGTCACTGCCGAGGACGTGGGGACGACCATCGCCGACATGGAGGTGATCGCCCGCGAGACCGGCTACGTCACCGGCGCGTCCTCCGACACGGGTGGCTCCGGCGACCCCTCCCCCGTCACCGCCCGCGGGTTGATGGCCGCCATGCGCGGCACGGCACGCTTCCTCTGGGGCGCAACCGACCTCTCGGGCCGGCACGTCGCCATCCAGGGTGTCGGCAAGGTCGGAGGTGCCTTCGCCAGGCTCCTCGCCGCGCGTGGTGCCCACCTCACCATCGCCGATGTCAACGAGAAGGCGCTGAAGGCCCTTGCCCACGAAATCGGGGCCGAGATCGCCGGTCCCGACACGATCCATGCAACCGAGTGCGACGTCTTCGCGCCCTGCGCCCTCGGCGGCGCGCTCAACCCCGAGACCATCCCCGACCTGCGGTGCGCGGCTATCGTCGGCAGCGCCAACAACCAGCTCGCCGAAGACGAACTCGCAACCGACCTCGCGGCCCGCGACATCCTCTACGTCCCCGACTTCATCGTGAATGCCGGCGGCGTCATCAACCTCGCCGAGGAGGTCGGCCACGAGTACCGCCTGGAGCGCGCCAACCGCCGCGTCGATGGCATCGAAGCGACCGTCATGGAGCTGCTTGAGCGGGCCCACGAGAGCGGCGGCACGCCCCTCGATGAGGCGATCGCCCTGGCCGACCGGCGCATTCGCGAAGTGGGCGGTTTGCACGCCCGCGTCTCCCGGCCGCCCCGCACCGGCTCGGGAGCCCGCTAACCGCACGTCTGCTATAGTGATGAAGGCCAATCCCTTGGGAGAGGTGGGCGAGTTGCCCGCCTTTTTTGTTGAACAAAGATGAAGAACGATTTTCTGCTTGCGATCAGCCAGCTGGCCGCGGAGAAGAACCTCGCCCGTGAGGTAATCTTCCAGGCGGTTGAGGCTGCGCTTGCCTCCGCCTACCGCCGCGATGGCGAGGAAGGCCCCGAGGTGCACGTCCGCATCTCCGGTGAGACGGGCGATATCAGCGCCTTCATTCAGAAGACCGTCGTCCGCAAGGTCGAGGATACGAACCTCGAGATGGACCTTGAGGAAGCCAGCCGCTACAAGCCCGACGCCCGCATCGACGATGTCCTCGAATTCGAGGTGAAGCCGCCTGAGAACGCGGGGCGCATCGCCGCCCAGACGGCCAAGCAGGTCGTCCTCCAGCGCCTCCGAGAAGCTGAGCGGGGCGCCATCTACGAGGAGTACGCGGATAAGCAGGGCGAGGTCCTGCTCGCCACCGTTCAGCGCGTTGAGTCCCGTCAGGCCACCGTCGAGATCGGCCGCGGCACCGAGGCCCTGTTGCCCGGCAGCGAAATGGTCCGCAACGAGCACCTCCGCGCCGGCCAGCGCGTCAAGGTGCTCCTGCTCGAGGTGAACGACGAGATCAAGGGCCCCCAGGTCATCGTCAGCCGTGGCCACCGCCTCCTGCTCCGCCGCCTGCTTGAGGTCGAGGTGCCCGAGATCGCGCAGGGCCGCGTCGAGGTCAAGGCCATCGCCCGCGAGGGCGGCCACCGCAGCAAGGTCGCCGTCCACGGACGCGCCGCCAGCGTCGACCCCATCGGCGCCTGCGTCGGCATGCGCGGCTCCCGCATCCAGAACGTGGTCAACGAGCTCGGCGGTGAGCGCGTCGACATCATCAAGTGGGATCCCGACCCGGTGAGCTTCGTCACCAACGCGCTGAGCCCGGCGCAGGTCGTTGATGTTCAGCTCGACGAGGATTCCCGCGAGGCCGTCATCGTCGTTCCCGACTCGATGCTCTCCCTCGCCATCGGCAAGGAGGGGCAGAACGCCCGCCTCGCCGCCAAGCTCTCTGGCTACCGCATCAGCATCCGCAGCCAGACGGGGACCGAGCGCGAGACGGAAGGAGCGACGATTACCGAGGCGCCCGCCGCCTTCGATGCCTTCCCGCCCGGCACCGAACCCGACCTCGACATCCTCCAGCTTCCCGACGAGCCGCTGCCTCCGATCGAAATCGAGGTGCCGCGTCCGGCCGCTGCCGTGCCCGTCGCGACGCCTGCCGTCGCTGAAGAGGCGGCCGCGGCCGCCGCGAGCGCCGAGGAGGACCTCGCCTTCCCCGCCGCTCTCGCCGAGATGGAGATTCCCGACGAAGAGACGCGCGAGGCCGAGGACTACGGCGAGGAGGAGTTCGACGACGAGGAGGGCGAGGAGTACCAGGTGCCGACGCTCGTCGTGCCGGAGGAACGCCCCACCGCCATCCGCTTCGCAGAGGACGTGCTTCCCGCCCGCGAGGAAGACGACCAGCCCAAGCGCCGCCGCCGTCGCGGACCGCGCGTCGAAGAAGAAGACGAGTTCGAAGACGACATCGATTATTCCGGCCGGATCCACTGAGGCCCGCCATGCCAGTCGCCCGCCGTGAGCCGCAGCGCACCTGCATCGCCTGCCGCGAAGTCGCCGGCAAGCGGAGCCTCGTGCGCCTCGTGCGCTCCCCCGAGGGCGCCGTCGCCGTGGAGTCGCCCGGCGAACGCCTCGCCGGAAGGGGCGCGTACCTCTGCCAACGCCGTTCCTGTTGGGAGCGCGCCCTTGGAGGCGCTACCATAGGCAATGCCCTGCGAGCGTCCCCGAATTCCGGCGATCTCGAGGGCCTACGGCGGTACTTCGAGACCATTCCCAACACAGGCGCGGAGGAAGCATGACAGCACGACAGTCGTCCGGTCCGCGCACCGTCACCCTCCCCGAGGCGATCACCGTCAAGGGGCTCAGCGAGCGCCTTGGCATCTCCCCCATTGAGGCGATCAAGCGCCTCATGACGCATGGCGTCATGGCCGCCATGAACGACACCATCGACTACGAGACCGCCGCGATCGTCTCGTCCGAACTCGGCATCGCGCCCTCCCCGGAGGCCGCCGCTGCCGCCGTCGCCACCGCGGTCCGTGAGGACGAGGAGGGTGAAGAAGGCGACGAAGCTGGCGCCCCCCGTCCCCCGGTCGTGACCATCCTCGGCCACGTCGACCACGGCAAGACGAGCCTGCTCGACGCCATCCGCGAGACGAACGTCGTCGCCGGTGAGGCGGGTGGCATCACCCAGCACATCGGCGCCTACCAGATCGAGCGCGGCGGCAACCCCATCACCTTCATCGACACACCGGGCCATGCGGCCTTCACCGCCATGCGCGCCCGCGGCGCCCAGATCACCGACGTCGCCGTCGTGGTCGTGGCCGCCGACGACGGCGTCATGCCCCAGACCATCGAGGCCATCAACCACGTTCGAGCCGCCGACGTGCCCATGATCATCGCCATCAACAAGACCGATCTCCCCGCCGCCGATGCCGACCGCGTCAAGCAGCAGCTCACCGAGCAGAGCGTCGTCGTTGAGGACTACGGTGGCGATGTCCTGGCCGTTCCCGTTTCCGCAACCACGGGCGCCGGCCTCGGTGACCTGCTCGAATCCATCGATCTCGTCTCGGAGATTCAGGAGCTCAAGGCCAACGCCGACCGCCTCGCGACGGGCACGGTCATCGAAGCCGAGCTCGATTCCCGCCGCGGCCCCCTCGCCACCATCCTCGTCCGTAACGGCACCCTGCGGCAGGGCGACGCCCTCGTCAGCGGCCTCATCAGCGGCAAGGTGAAGGCGATGTTCGACGAGCGCGGCGAGCGCCTCAAGGAGGCCGGCCCCGCGCGCCCAGTACGCATCATGGGGCTTGAGGATGTGCCTGCCGCCGGCGATGCCATCGAGGTGGTCGAGAACGAGCGCGCCGCCCGCCGCATCGTCGAGCAAACCCGCCGCGAGGCCGAGGGCGCGTCCGGCGCCCGCCACGGCCACGTCACCCTCGACACCCTCTTCCACGAGGTCAGCGCCGGCAACGTCAAGGAGCTCCTCCTCATCCTCAAGACCGACGTGCGCGGCAGTGCCGAGGCCATCCGCAGCTCACTCCAGGTGCTCGGCACCGGCGAGGTGAAGGTCAAGGTCATCCACACCTCGACCGGCCCGGTAAGCGAGTCCGATGTCATGCTCGCCGGCGCTTCGGGCGCGATCATCCTCGCCTTCAACGTGCGCACCGAGCCGTCCGCCGCCAGCCAGGCCGAGATCAACGGCGTCGAAATCCGCTCCTACGAGGTCATCTACCAGCTCCTTGAGAGCGTCGAGCAGGCGCTCGAGGGCCTTTACGAGCCGGTCTACGAGCGCGTCGTCGACGGCACCGCCGAAGTCCGGCAGCTCTTCCGCTCCAGCCGCGTCGGCCAGATCGCTGGCTCCTACGTCACCGAAGGAACGCTTCTCCGGGGCGACCGGGTCCGGGTCCTCCGTAACGGCGACGAGGTCGCCGACACCAGCTGCGGCGGCCTGCGCCGCTTCCAGGACGATGTGCGGGAGGTGCAGCAGGGCTTCGAGTGCGGCATCGTCCTCGAACGCTTCGATGCCTTCGAAGAGGGCGATGTCCTGGAGTTCTACCACCAGCAGCGCGTGAACTAGCGCGGCCCGGGTGGAATCGCCATGAGCCGGCGCACGAGCCGTGTCAGCGAGCTGCTCCGCGAGGAGATCAGCGACCTCGTCCAGCGCGACCTCAAGGATCCGCGCCTCGAAGGCGCGCTCCTGAGCATCACCGAGGTTGAGGTCAGCGGCGACCTCCGTAATGCGGCCGTCTTTGTCTCCCACCTCGGAAGCGCCGAAGAGCGCGACGAGGCCCTTGCCGGCCTTCAGAGCGCCGCCTCCTACCTCGAGCGCGAACTGCGCCGCCGTCTTCGCATGCGCCGCACCCCATCCCTCACCTTCCGGTTCGACCCCTCCATCGAGCGCGGCGCCCGCCTCGCATCCACCATTGCCGACCTCGCCCGCGACCGCGGACCCGACCCCGAGCAATGAGCAGACGCCGCAAGGGTGACTCCGGTCTCACCGGTGTGCTCCTCATCGACAAGGAGCCCGGCTGGACCAGCCACGACGTCGTCGCCCGCTCGCGACGCCTGACCGGCCAGCGCCGCATCGGCCACACGGGCGCCCTCGACCCGATGGCGACGGGACTGCTGGTGCTCTGCCTTGGGCGCGCCACCCGTCTCGTCGAGTACATGATGGCGAGCGAGAAGGCGTATCAGGGCGAGATCGCCCTCGGCCAGGAGACCGACACCGACGATGCCGAGGGCAAGCCCACAGCCAGCGGCGAGGTGCCCGCGGGCGACCTCGACCTCGACGCCATCGCGCGCCGGTTCACCGGCGAGATCATGCAGACGCCCCCCGCCTACAGCGCCGTCAAGGTCGAGGGCCGCCGCGCGTACGCGCTCGCCCGCGAAGGCGAGACGCCCGAGCTGCGGCCCCGCCCCGTGCGCGTGACCTCGCTCAGCCTCGAGCGCCCCGCCCCCGACCGGCTGCGTGTCGACGTGCATTGCGGCCCCGGCATGTATGTCCGCAGCCTCGCCCGCGACATCGGTCGCGCCATCGGCTGCGGCGCGCATCTCGCCAGCCTCCGGCGCACCGGCAGCGGTCCCTTCGCAGTTCGCGACGCCGTGCCCGTCGAGGCGCTCGGGGCCTTCGCCGGGGCGGGAAAGCTCGACGAGGTCGTGCGGCCTGCCGACGAGGGCGTCGCCGAGAGCGCTGCCGCCATCCTCACCGCCAGCCACGCGGAGCAGCTCCGCAGCGGCCAGCTCGCCTGGACGCGTGGCGGCTTCCTGCGTCCCGCCACCCTCGCGCGCCTCTACGGCGCCGATGGCTCCTTCGTCGGTGTTGGCGAGGTAGACGAGCCCGGCCGCGTGCGCGCTCTGAAGGTCGTCGCCGGCGCCTAGCCTGCGTCTTCTCCTGCGGTCAACACCGCGAGCAGCGCCTCGTGGATGTGCCCGTTCGTCGCGATCGCGTCCTCGCCCGCCCCATCGGCCCCATCCCACGTCGTGAGCCGCCCCCCCGCCTCCTCCAACAGCACCGCGAAGGGCGCGATGTCCCACGGGTTTACCCTGGGGTCGATCATCGCCTCCGCCCGCCCCGCGATGACCGCCAGGTAGCCGTAGCAGTCGCCCCACGAGCGCACCAGCCCGGCCTCCCGCGCCAGCTTGGCGAATCCCGCCGGCGTCCGCAGTTGCAGGCTCGCCGATGAGGTTGTCAGCACCGTGGCCCCGCCCAGCGAAGCGTTGTCGCTCACGCGCGTTGGCTCGCCGTTCAGAAACGCGCCCCCGCCCCGGCTGGCCCAGGCCGTCTCGCCCACGGCGGGACAGGCCACCACCCCCACGACGGGCTCGCCGTCTCGCTCCAGCGCCACCAGCGTCCCGAAGAGGGGCACGCGATGGATGAAGCTCTTCGTTCCGTCAATCGGGTCGATAACCCAGCGGTGGCGCCCGTCGCCCGGTGACTCCCCCTGCTCCTCCCCGAGCACCCCGAAATCGGGCGTTTCCCGCGCGAACAGCTCGCGCATCGCCTCCTCCGCCCTCCGATCTGCCTCCGTCACCGGCGTCCCGTCCGCCTTCAACTCGACCGTGAGGCGCTGCTCGTAGAGGGGCATCACGATGTCCCCCGCGAGTGCAGCCGCCCTCCGCGCGATGCCCGTGAGCTCCTCCAGTTCGCGGTCCATCGGGCGAGTCTAGCGCGTGCCTTCCCCTCCGGCCCGCTCCGGTCCGGTAAGCGCGCCGTTACCGCTCGTCGCCTACACTGAATGGCTAGTGGTTTTGATGAAGGTGCAAACGTGAGCGTTGGACAGGCCATTCCCACCATGGTGGGAGAGCCCCCTGACGATGAACTGCAGCAGCGCTTTCTCTACGAGATGCTGCTCATCCGGCGCTTCGAAGAGAAGTGCGCCGAGATGTACACGCGCGGCAAGATCCGTGGCTTCCTCCACCTCTACACCGGCGAGGAGGCCTGCGCCGTCGGCGCCATCAGCGCCCTCCGCGACGACGACAAGATCGTCACGCACTACCGCGACCACGGCCACGCCCTCGCTCGCGGCGTCGAACCCAACCGCATCATGGCCGAGCTCTTCGCCCGCGTCGGCGGCACGAACGAGGGCCGCGGCGGCTCCATGCACATCTTCGACGTCAGCAAGAACTTCCTCGGTGGCTACGCCATCGTCGCCGGGCACATGCCCATCGCTGTCGGGCTGGGGCTCGCTGCCAACCTGAGCCACGAGGACTGGGCCGCACTCTGCATCTTCGGCGACGGAGGTGTGGGGGAAGGCGAGTTCCACGAGGCTCTCAACCTCGCCGCCATCTGGAAGCTCCCCGTCGTCTGGTTCTGCGAGAACAACGGCTACGGCATGGGCGTCCCCTTCGACGACTCGCTCGCGAACGACGTCTACAAGATCGCCGCGGCCTACCAGATGCCCAGCGTCCGCATCGACGGCATGGACGTGCTCGAGGTCTACTCCGCCACTCAGCTCGCCCTCGCCCACGTTCGCGAGGGCAACGGCCCCTATTTCATCGAAGCGCTTACGTACCGCTACCGTGGCCACTCCATGGCCGATCCCGAGCTCTACCGCACGAAGGCGGAGGTCGAGGAGTACCGCAAGCGCGACGCGATCGAGCGCCTCAAGCGCTCGATGATCGCCGACGGTCTCATCGACGAGCCCACCTACCAGGCGCTCGTCGCCCAGGTGGGTGCCGAGGTCGACGAGGCCGTCGCCTTCGCCGACGCCAGCCCTGAGCCCGGCCTCCACACCCTCTACGACCACATCACCAAGGAGTACGAGGGGGAATCCGGATGACGGAGATGCGCATGCGCGACGCCATCCGCGAGGCGATGCGGGAGGAGATGCTCCGCGACGCGCGCGTCTTCCTCATGGGCGAGGACATCGGCGCCTACGGCGGCTCCTATGCCTGCACCCGTGGACTGCTCGATGAGTTCGGCCCCGAGCGCGTCCGCGACACACCCATCTCCGAATCCGGCATCGTGGGCGCGGGTGTGGGGGCCGCCCTCGCGGGTTTCATCCCCATGGTCGAGATCATGACCATCAACTTCAGCCTCGTCGCCCTCGACCAGATCGTGAACAATGCCTCCAAGCTCCACTACATGAGCGGCGGCCAGGTGAACGTACCCCTTGTCCTGCGCATGGCCAGCGGCGGCGGCAGCCAGCTCGGCGCCACCCACAGCCACAGCCTCGAGGGCATGTTCGCCCACTTCCCCGGACTCACCGTCGTCTGTCCCGCCTTCCCGGGCGACGCCAAGGGCCTGCTCAAGCGCTCGTTCCGCGAGCCCAACCCGGTCGTCTTCATTGAGCACACGGCCCTCTACGGCGCCCGTGGCGAGGTTCCCGACGACCCCGACCACCTCGTCGAGTTCGGCCAGGCCGCGACCGTTCGCTCCGGTAAGGACGTCACGCTCGTCGGCTATAGCGGCAGCGTGCACCAGTGCTACCGCGCCGCCGACATGCTCGCCGAGGAGCACGGCCTCACCGCCGACGTCATAGACCTGCGCACCATCCGCCCGCTCGACATGTCGTCCGTCATCCGCTCCGTTCGGCGCACGAACCGCGCCGTCGTCGTCGAGGACGACTGGAAGTTCGGTGGCTTCGCGGGAGAGATCGCCGCCCAGATCATGGAGCGCGCCTTCGACTGGCTCGACGCCCCCGTCGCGCGGGTCGCCGGCAAGGACGTGCCCATGCCCTACAACCGCAATCTCGAATACGCCGCCCTGCCCTCCGAAGAGGATGTGGTCGAGGCGGTCCTCTCGATGCTCTAAGGAGGCGCGCATGGCTATCGAAGTGGTGATGCCGCAGATGGGCGCCGACATGACGGAGGGCACCCTCGTCCGCTGGCTCAAGAATCCCGGCGACTCCGTCGCGCGAGGCGATGTCATCGCCGAGATCGAGACAGACAAGGCGACGGTGGAGCTTGAGGCCTTCGACGCCGGCGTCCTCCGCCAGGTCGTCGCGGCAGAAGGGGATGTCGTTCCTGTCGGCGAGGTCATCGCCCTCCTCGGCGATGCGGACGAGGAGATGCCCGAGGTCGAGCGCCGCGCGCCCTCCGAGAAGCCCAACCCCCGCGCCGTTGCCGCCCCCACCGCCGATGGCACCGGCGGGGACCTCGATGCCCGCCGTGTCCGCGTCTCCCCCGTCGCCCGCCGGATTGCCGACGATGCCGGCATCGACCTGGCCGAAGTCACCGGGTCTGGCCCCGACGGCCGCATCCTCCGCCGCGACGTGGAGGAGGCCATCGCCGTCCGTGACCACCACGCGCCGGCGGGAGTCCCGACCGTCGAACCGGAGCTCCCGCCCCCACCGCCGCCTCCCGCCCGCGTCGAGCCGCTCTCCCGCATGCGCTCCGCCATCGCGCGCAACATGACCGACGCCAAGCAGCAACAGCCCCACTACTACCTGACCGTCGATGTCGACATGACCGAGGCGATGGCCTTCCGCCGCCACGTCAATCTGGTCCTCCATGGCCCCCAGCGCGTGAGCGTGAACGACCTTCTCGTGCGCGCCTGTGCGGTCGCCCTTGCGGGCCATCCGAAGTTCAACGCCTCCCTCACCGACGAGGGGATCCAGTACCACGAGCAAGTCGACATCAACATCGGCGTTGCCCTTGATGAGGGCCTCATCGCCCCCGCCCTCCTCGATGTGGCCGCCAGGCCCCTCCCCGAGATCGCCGAGGAGTCGAAGGCGTTGGTGGAGCGCGCCCGTGCCGGCAAGCTCCGGGCCGAGGAGTACTCGAGCGGCACCTTCACCATCACGAACCTCGGCGCCTACGGCATCGATGTCCTCGTCGGCATCATCAATGCCGGGCAGGCCGCCATCCTTGGGGCCGGGTCCGTCACCGAGCGTCCCGCTGTCGTCGACGGCGAGATCGCCGTCCGCCAGCTGATGACGCTCGCCCTCAGCGCCGACCACCGCGTCACCGACGGCGCCGAAGGCGCTCGCTTCCTGAAGGAAATCCAGACCGTCCTGGAGAACCCGACGCGCCTGTCGGTCTAGGCAGGCTCTTCGTCGGTCCGCTGTGACTAGAGCCGCGTGAGCACCGCGATGATCGCTACTCCCGCAACGATCATTCCGCCCAACCTCATAGTGACTCGCAACTCCAGCGCCTGCAGCGCGGCTTCCAGCCGCGAGATGTCGGTCTTCGTTGCGACATTACTGTGGGACTCGCCGGACATGGTTGAGAGAGCCTCGACCTGTTGCTCGCTGAAGCCTGCGTTGGTCAGCTCCGTGAATGCCCGGTGAGACATTTGTGACATGCAGATATTCTAACCGGTAGTTGGGGGTCACGCTACCCCAACATCTTCCCCATCACGTAGAACGGGGCGCCCCCCGGCGTGAACGTCATCTCCGTGATGATTTCGAACCCGAGACGACCGTAGAGCTCGTGCGCCCGGCTATCCGTGCGCGTGCTCAGGACGCACGTCTTCTCCGGCCGCCCGTCCAGGAGCGCCTCCACGAGGAGCGCCCCGATACCCCGGCTCTGGAAGTCCGGGTGTACGGCTATCTCGACCAGTTCGTAGGCATTCCCCAGCCAGCGCTTGCGTGCTCTCCGGTCCAGCTCCCTCGCCACCGCGTCCCGCCACCACTGCCCCCTCTGGCTGCGGTACCCGTACGTCATCCCCACCACCCCATGCGCGGGGACGCCCGGCTCCTCTGGCTCACCGAGCGCGATGAACCCCCGGAAGCCCTGACGGTCGCGGTGGAGACGCCGCAACCGGTAGCGAATCTCCTCGCCCCGGTCCGGGTCGCTGTAAGGGGGCGGTGCGAACGCCTCCGCATAGACGGCGATGGCCCCCTCGAACAGGGGGCCACCTTCCGGAAACGGGTCGATGCGCCAGCTCATCCCCGATACTGGATCTTCGCCCCGACGCGGTCCTTGTTCAGCCGCTTGTTCAGGTGCAGCCCCTCAAGGATGAACTCGGTGCCGGCGGCTACCTCGCCGGGCGAACCGGCCTCGACGATCTGGAGCGCCTCGTCCAGCCCCTCGATGGTGTTCAGCAGCCCCTTGTAGTCCTCGCTCGAGGTCATCTCGCCGACCTCGACCGAGATGCCCGCCTTGAACCGCGCCACGATCGGCTCCAGGTCCGCGAGGTTGTAGAGCCGGTTGAACACGGCCACGACCGCGCCCTGGATCAGCTTCTCGATGATCTGGTCCTCGCGGCCGTCCTCGATCGTTTCCAGCTCCACCTTGCCGCTCAGCGTAGGCACGACGAATGGCAGGTCGCTCACGCGCGGGACGGCCTCCTCCTCCCCGTTCACGATCGCCCGCCGCAGCGAGTTCGCGAGCATGCTCTCGTAGTTCGCGATGCTTGCCCGCACGCTTACGCCCGAGCGCTGGTTCACGTCGGGACTGCGCCGCGCGAGCCGCGTGATCTCCGCGATGATCTCCTTCATGTAGGCGGGTACCGACACGCTGAAGTCCGCCGGGACGGGGTGGTGCTCCGCCTCGACGATGTCGATCTCGTGCTCGATGCGCTGCGGGTAGTGCGTCCGCACCTGTGCCCCGTAGCGGTCCTTGAGCGGCGTGATGATGCGTCCGCGGTTCGTGTAGTCCTCGGGGTTCGCGCTCGCCACCACGAACACGTCCAGCGGCAGCCGCACGCGGTAGCCCCGGATCTGGACGTCGCGCTCCTCCATGATGTTGAGAAGGCCCACCTGGATGCGCTCGGCAAGGTCGGGCAGCTCGTTGATGCAGAAGATGCCGTGGTTCGTGCGCGGCACGAGCCCGTAGTGAATCGTGAGCTCGTCTGAGAGGTAACGCCCTTCCGCGACCTTGATCGGGTCCACCTCGCCGATGAGGTCGGCGATCGTGATGTCTGGTGTCGCCAGCTTCTCGCCGTAGCGCTGGCTCCGTTCAAGCCAGACCAGGGGCGCGTCGTCGCCCTGCTGGGCGAGGATCTGCCGGCCCTGCGTCGTAATCGGGTCGAACGGATCCTCGGGGATCTCGCAGTCGGCCAGCACCGGGTAGGCGTCATCGAGCAGGGCCGTCAGCGAGCGGATGATGCGCGACTTCGCCTGTCCACGCTCGCCCAGGAAGATGATGTCCTGGCCCGCCAGGATCGCGTTCACGATGTGCGGGATCACCGTCTCGTCATAGCCGTACACGCCGGGGAACAGCTCCTCCCCGGAGCGAATCCGCGCAATCAGGTTCTTGCGCATCTCCTCGCGCACGGGCATGGGGCGATAGCCCGACTCTCGCAACTCACCGACGGTCCTTGGACGCTCGACTGTACTCACTCGCTCGCGCTCCTCCGGGCAGCGGCCACATGCTCCAACACGACAACGACGAAAGGAAGCCGCCGCGCCGCCCGGGTCCGCCGCGTGTCGCGGCTCTCAGACTCACCCGGAACGGTATCCCTACCCTGGACCGCACATGATAGGGCGTCGCCCGCCTGTCAACCACGGGCCGCCCGATGCCCCAGTTACGCTCCCGTGAAGAGGTCCAGCTGCTCCCCCGTCTCTGACGTCAGCTCCTCGATCAGATCGGGTCCATCGTTGCGGACACCGTTCACCCGCTGCGAGACCGGCCGCACCACCAGGTAGTCCTCCGGCGCGGGCCCCAGCATCGCCTTCAATTCCTCCGGCTCCCGCTCGCCCCCGAAGATCCACTCGTCGATGCGGTCCTCCGGCAAGATCACCGGCATGCGGTCGTGGACACGGGACGCGAGTTCGTTCGGCGGGCAGGTCAGGATGGTGAAGGTCGCCTCCCAGCTCTCGGGCGTGGGCCGCCACCACTCGTACAGCCCTGCGAACGCCAGCAGCTCCCCGTTCGGACGGTGGAACCAGAACGGCTGGCGGTTCTCCTTCGTCCCCACCCACTCGTAGTAGCCGTCCGCGGGCACGATGCACCGACGCTTGAGGAATGCCTCCCGGTAGAGCGGCCGCGTCTCGACGCCCTCGATTCGGGCGTTGATGCCCCGCGCCGCCTGCTTCCGGTCCTTCGACCCGTACTTCACGAGCCCCCACCGCGCCGGCAGCAGCTCCCGGTCCTCCCGCCGCATCCGCACCACCAGGTGTTCGTCCGTCGGCGCGATGTTGAAACGCGCCTGGATCGCCGGCAGCTCCCCCGATTCGACCCCGAACGCCTCCGCCACCGCGCCCACGTCGTCCACCGTCATCGTGAACCGCCCGCACATGCCCCAAGCATAGGGGAAGGGGTGGGGCTACGACTTCGCCTCACCGATGCGGAGTCCGCCCGACTCCCGCAGCCGCCAACAGCCCCATTACCCCACCCCTGCTAGCATTAATTCGGAAGGAATCCACGCCGAATGACCGCCAGCCAGACCCGGGTCCCACGCTCCAGCGAGATGCTCGACGACTACCTCCTCAGCGAGGAGCAACTCGAGTCCATGTACCGCTACATGCTGCTTTCGCGGCGGCTCGAAGAGCGCATGATGACCCTCAACCGCCAGGGTCGGGCCGATTTCGTGATTGCCGGCGCTGGGCAGGAGGCCGCGCAGGTGGGGGCAGGCATGGCCCTCAAGGCCGGGGTCGACTACGCCGCCCCCTACTACCGCGACCTCGGCGTCATGCTCGTCCTCGGTATGAGCGCCCGTGAGGCCATGCTCAACGCCCTCGGCAAGCTCGACGACCCCAACTCCTTCGGCCGCCAGATGCCCTCGCACTGGGGCAGCGCAAGGCGACGCGTGCTGACCCAGTCCAGCGTCGTGGCGACCCAGCTCGTGCACGCCGTCGGCGTCGCCCTCGGGGCGAAGATGCGCAACGACCCCATCGTCGCTTTTGCCAGCTGCGGCGAGGGCAGCACCAGCCGCGGCGACTTCCACGAGGCGCTCAACTTCGCCGCTATCCACAAGCTCCCGGTCATCTTCTTCGTAGAGAACAACGGCTATGCCATCTCGGAGCGAACCGAGAAGGAGATGCCCGTACCCCACGTCGCCGACCGCGCCTCTGCCTACGGCATCCAGAGCGCCGTCGTCGACGGCCTCGACGCTATCGCCGTCTACCAGACCGTGCGCCCCGCCGTGGATCAGGCGCGGCGCGGCGCCGGGCCGTTCCTCATCGAGGCTAAGTGCTTCCGCATGTGGGCGCACTCCAGCGACGACGACCACCGGCGCTACCGCCCCCGCGAGGAGCTGGAGAACTGGGCCAGCCGCGATCCCATCGCCCTGTTCCGTACGCGCGTCGAGGAGGACTGCCTCTTCCCGCCCGAGGACCTCGACGCCATCGAGTCGGGCGTCGAGGTCGAGGTGCGCGCTGCTGCCAAATGGGCCCTCGACCAGCCGGACCCCACGCCTGAGGACATGTACGGCTTCATCTACAGGGAGGGCGACGATGGCTGAGGTCAGCGTCATCGAGGCCGTCCACGAGACCCTCGATGAGGTGCTCGCCGCCGACGAGCGCGTGTTCCTGCTCGGCGAAGACCTTGAGGCCGGGGGCGTCTTCCGCGCCACCGATGGCCTTTCCGCGAAGTACCCGGGGCGCGTCCTCGATGCGCCGCTCGCCGAGTCCTCCATCATCGGCATCACCATCGGGGCGGCCCACTACGGCCAGCGACCGATCGCCGAGATCCAGTTCGCCGACTTCATCCATGCCGGCTTCGACCAGCTCTGCAGCGAGGCCTCCCGCTGGTCCTGGCGCACCCGCGGCGAGCAGTACCTGCCGATGGTCGTGCGCACGCCCTGGGGCGGCGGCGTCCACGGCGGCCAGCACCACTCGCAGAGCATCGAGGCGTACTACGCGCACATGCCCGGCATCAAGGTCGTTGCGCCCTCGTTCCCGGCCGACTACCGCTCGCTCCTGAAGGCCGCCATCGCCGACCCCAACCCCGTCCTCTTCCTCGAGCACAAGCGCACCTACCGGCTGATCCGCCAGGAGGTCGAAGGCGCTCCCGCCGAGGACCGTATCGGCAAGTCGCGCATCACCCGCCATGGCGACGACCTCACCGTGTTCGCCTACGGGCTCATGCTCCACGAATCGCTCGCCGCCGCCGAGGAGCTCGCTGGCGAAGGCATCGAGTGCACGGTTGTGGACCTGCTCACGCTCAACCCCCTCGACCGGGAGACGATCCTCGAAGCGGCCCGCGCCACCGGCAAGGTGCTCATCGTCCACGAGGACACCCTCACCGGCGGCCTTGGCGGCGAGCTCGCCGGCATCATCGCGGAGCACGCCTTCGAGGACCTCGATGCGCCTATCCGCCGCCTCGCCGGTCCCGATGTCCCCCCCATGCCCTTCCACGAGGTGATGGAGTCGGCCTTTATGCCCGACCGCACGAAGATTGCCGCTGCTGCGCGCGACCTGGCGGCCTACTGATGGCCACCGTCACCATGCCGCAGCTTGGCGAGAGCGTGACCGAGGGCACGGTGCTCCAGTGGCTGAAGCAGCCCGGCGACGCCGTCGCCCTCGACGAGCCCCTCTGCGAGATCGAGACCGAGAAGGTCGCAGCCGAGCTCCCCTCCCCCTTCGAGGGCACCCTTGGCGAAATACTCGTGCCCGAGGGCGAGACCGTCGACGTCGACGCTCCCCTCTGCACCATCGAAGAGGTAGCAGCCTCCGCCCCGGAGCCGGCCCCCGCCGCCGTCGCCGAGCCGGCCGGACGCGAAACGGTGCCCGCCGCCCCCGTCGCCGATAACAACCGCGCCGGCGTCTACTCCCCGGTTGTCCAGCGGCTCGCCGCCAAGCACGACATCGACCTCGCCGCCATCGCCGGCAGCGGTCGTGGCGGCCGCGTGACTCGCAAGGACGTGCAGGCCCTCATCGACGAGCGTGAGCGCGAAGCCGCCGCCGCGGATGGCATACCCCCGGCCGCCGCACCCCTCCCCCTCCCCGAAGGCGAGGTCGTGCCCACCCCCGAGGTGGCGACCGTCGCCGCCTCCGACGCCTACGACGTCGTCCCCCTCTCCCCCACGCGCCGCAAGATCGGCGAGAACATGGCGCGTTCCTCGGCGGAGGCGCCCCAGGCCTGGATGATGGTCGAGGCCGACGTCAGCGGACTCGTCGATCTCCGCTCCCGCGAACGCGAGCGCTTCGCCGGCGTCGACCTCACCTACCTGCCCTACTTCGCTTCCACCGTCGCCCACACGCTTACCGACTTCCCCGAGCTGAACGCCCGCTGGCACGGTGACGAGCTCCGCCGCTACCGCCGCGTCAACCTCGGCATCGCCATCGCCACCGAGCGGGGTCTCGTCGTCCCCGTCGTCCCCAACGCTCGCGACCTGAGCGTCGCCGGCCTTGCGCGCCGCATCGACGACCTCGTCGCCCGCGCCCACGCCGGCAAGCTCCGCATCGAGGACATGGAGGCCGGCACCTTCACAGTGAACAACACGGGCGCCTTCGGCTCGATCGCCTCGAACCCGATCGTGAACCACCCGCAGATTGGCATCGTCACGATGGAGCGCGTTGTTCGCCGCCCCGTGGTCGTTGAAGGCGACGCCATCGCCATCCGCTCGATGATGAATATCGCGCTCAGCTTCGACCACCGCGCGCTCGACGGCGCGGAGGTGGGCGCCTTCCTCGCCGCCCTCAAGGAACGCCTGGAGGCGTTGGGCTAGGGCCGTCGGCGCAAGGCCATCCGCCCCAGACCAGCAAGGAAAACCGCAGCCCCTGCCGCCACAGCGACGGTCCAACCATCCCTTGCGGGTGCTCCCCGCGATGTGCCCGTGCCGGTGTCCGCAGGCATGGGGGGCTCTTCCTCTCCCGGTCTCGGACCGACCCATCCGGGTACCGGGGGCTGGCCGGGGCCCAGGTAGTCGATGTCTTCCACCGAATTCTCCACGGAAGTCGCAAAGCCGAGGGTCATCAACAAGACTCGTGAGTCCCCGTACTGCCCGTTCCTATCAGGGTGGGGGACGTTGGCGCCGTAAATGAGGTACTCAACACCTGCCTCGAAGAAATTCCCGCAGTCGTTGGAAATATCACCCACCCACCGCGTCTCGTAGCGTGCACCCTTCCATACTCTCGTGACTCTGAACTCCACTAGAAAGAGAGATGGATTCCACTCCAAGGCCTCGAAGCGGACCAATCTTCCGGCGAAGACCGCTTCCGCCCTTTCAAGTGACTCCTGGACGGAAAGGTGTTCGGCTATGCACGCCGACGCGCGCTCTGCCGTCAACATGAGCGAGAGACCGACGAACAGCGCGATGGCCATCAAGCCAGGCGCCCAAGACTTCACGGCGTCGAGCCTAGCACGGGCCCTAGTCCAGCCAGCGGTGTGGACGCGAGCGCAGCTCGGTCAGCCCCAGTTCGTCACACATCGCGAGCCACGGCTCGCGCGGGACCCCCAGCCACTCCAGGTCCGCGAACGCCTGCGGTATCGGTGCGTCCCGGCGGAGCGTGGCCAGCTCCTTGAACAGCGCAGCATCTTCCTGCCCCTCCCGCAGCGACCTCGCCAACCGCCCCGCCCCGCGCGGCTGCACCGCCCAGTCCCCGTGGGCCTCCGGGATCGCCTCCAGGTGGACGTAGTGTCCGAGCACCGTCGCCGTCGATTTCGCCCCCCATCCCGGCAGCCCCGGGAACCCATCCGCCGCGTCGCCGACTAGCGCCAGGTAGTCGGGAATCGACTCCGGGCCGACACCGAACTTCTCGCGCACGCCCTCGGCGTTCGTGGTCACGCCCTTCCTGCGGTCCAGCATGACCACGTGGTCGCCGTCGACGCATTGCGCCAGGTCCTTGTCCGGCGAGGCGAGGATCACCTGTTCGGCTTCGTCCGCGAAACGTGCCACCCCCGAGGCCATCCCGTCGTCCGCCTCGAACTCCCGCATCCGCCAGACCGTTACGCCCAGCGCCTCCAGCACGTCCTCCGCCAACGGGAACTGCGCCAGCAGGTCCTCGGGCACGCCCGCGTCCGTCTTGTAGCCCTCGTACAGCTCGTTCCGGAACGAGTGCACGACCGTATCCGTCGCCGCTGCGATCGCCAGGGGCGTTTGCTCGCGCAGGAGCGCCAGTGTGCTCGCCGCGATGCCGGCAACCGCGCCTACCTGCCGCCCGTCCGGCGCGGTCCGCGGCGGCGCGCCGAAGTAGGCGCGGAACAGCTCGTACGTCGCGTCGAGCAGGACGAGCCGCACGGCTCCGCCCCCTTTTACCGCTGGAAGACGATGTCGTCCGTCGAGTGCTGCCCCTGCGTGAACGCGGGCGCTCCCGGCCACGTCTCCGTCACAGGGTCGTAGCGCGTGTAGTCGTGTACGACCGTTCGCCGCAGGATGCGCCACTCGCCGTCGCGCCGCTCGAAGCGGTCGACGTAGCGCCCGCCCCAGAGGAAGTCCACATCGACCTTGCCCTCGCCGCTCGGGATGCGATGCCGCGCGAGGCAGTACGACTCACACCAGGCGAAGTCGCCCTCGATGTCGATGATCACGTTCCCCACGCGGTGCTGGGTGAATCGATAGGCGCCAAGACCGTTCGGAGCGTTCGCCGCGAACGCCTCGGGCGTGGTCTCGTCGCCGTAGCGAAGCACGGCATCGGGATGGAAGCAGCTCTTGAGGAGCTCCTGGTCGATGCGATCGATGGCGCGTGCGTACAGCATGAGCACGCGCGTGATGTCGCGCTCCGCGATGAGGGTGTCGAGTGTGGTTGGGCTGGCAGTCTCCGTGGCCATGGGGCGCCTCCCGCTGCGAAGGTGGCGTGATTCTAGCCCCCGCCCGCGGAAGTTACGCCAGCCGCTCCTGGAAGGTCAGGCGCCGGACCAGGGGCCATCGCTTGTACCAGATGGGACCGGTCGGGTGCTGGGGCGGACCTGCCATCGCGAAGAAGATGGTGCCGAGTCCGGCGATGACGGCCAGCACGGTGAAGCCGCGCTCGTAGTCGCCGAACGCATCCGCCATCGCGCCCGCGATGATCGGCCCCGACATCATCCCGAACATCACGATCAGCGACGAGAAGCCCATGATCTTGCCGAAGTCCCGGCGGCCGAAGTAGTCCGCCCGCAGGGCCTGCTGCATCGGTCCGCGGGTTCCCCACGCAATGCCGTTGATCACGGCGAACAGCACGATCATCCAGAACCCAGCCGAATAGGTGACCAGCAACAACGCGACCACATGCCCGACCATGCAGCCTGCCAGCATCAACCGCTTGTTCAGCCGGTCTCCGAGATAGCCGCCCCCGATCTGCCCCACGAGTTGAAAGGCCGTCATCAGGAGCACGATCAAGCTCGAGATGAAGGCCGAGTACCCGAGATTCTCGAGGTGCAGCACGAGGTGGACCATGAAGGCCCCGATGATGAGGACTGCTGCCCCGTGTCCGATCGAGATGAACCAGAAGCTCGGACTGCGCAGCGCCTCTCCTGTCGTGAAGTCCTCGTTGGCGGGGATCACGACTGGGCCGCCCGCCCGCCCCGGTCGTGCGGGCGCTTCCGGGACCGGCTCCCCGTCGATCGTCTCGCCCCGATCCTCGGGCCGGTGGTGGATGAAACTCGCGACGATCTGTCCCACGATCAAAATCACGATTCCGGCCACCAGGGATGTGGCTCGCCAGCCGAACTCGTCCATGGCGAGCACCACCAGGAAGACGAGCAGGCCTCCCACCGAGAAGCCCGCCGACATCAACCCCAGCGCCATCGATCGCTTCCGCTCGAACCAGTTGACGACGGCCACGACCAGCGTCACGAAGCCGGCCATGCTCGCCCCAACCGCGATCAGGAAATAGGTCAGGAAGAACGTCGTGACCGAGTCGACGAAGCTGAAGAGTATGAACCCGATCCCCGTGGTCGCGATCCCGATGCGGATCATGATCCGTGGGCCGAAGCGGTCGATCGCCCACCCCTGGATCGGTCCCAACACCCCGCTCTCGATGCGCGTCATCGCAAACGCAAGCGAAAAGGTCGTCTTGCTCCACTTGAACTCCTCTTCCAGGCGCTCAACATAAAAGCCAAACGCGTGGAACATGAAGAGCCCGAGCACCGTCTGGATCACGAAGCCGCCGGCGACCATCCACCAGCCGTAGAAGACTCGTTCCCGGAGAGCAGAGGCCTGTTGTTGAAGGGGCGTGAGCAGGAGGCGCACCGCTCCACAAGATAAGCGCTGTTCGCCCTTGCCGCCGGAGCGTGGTTGGCCTGGCGTGACCGGGACTGTGGGCGCGGTCACGGCGTGACGCGGGTGGGGCTGGCAGAATCACCCGGCCCATACCTGGACAGGTGATCGTCATATGCCGCGCCCCTTGCGAACCCTTGCGCTCTTGCTCGTCGTCCCGCTCGTCCTGCTTCCGGCGGCGGCGTGCGGCGACGACGACGACGGCCCCGTCCAGACACCCGAGCCAACGCCAGAGGCGACCGAAGCTCCCGGCCCCACCGAGCCGCCCGCGACCGCCACTCCCGCCCCCACGGAGCCGCCGGCGACTGAGCCTCCCGCTACACCCGACGAAGCCGAGGCAACGCCCACCGCGACCGAAGCTCCGCCCGAGCGGGTTGCCCTCCACGTCGGCCTGCTTGTCCCAGAGACGGGGGCCGTCGGACCCCTCGCGGCCCCTGCCATCGAGGCTATGAAGCTCGCGGTGGACGACATCAACGCTGCCGGCGGGAACGTCACGACCACGATCGCCGACACCGCCACCAACCCCGCCACCGGACGCGAGGCCGCCGCCCGCCTCTTGGGTGAGGGCGCCGATGTCATCGTCGGCCCCGCCACCTCCGCCGTCACCCAGGCCGTGATCCAGGCCCTCTTCGATGAGCGCGTGCCGCAATGCACGCCCTCGGCGCAGTCCCCTGCGTTCAGCACGCAGGAAAATGCCGCCTACTTCTTCCGCACGGTGCCGCCCGCCCACGCCGTCGCGCCCATCATGGCTCGCGTCGTTGCCGAGGACGGCGGCACACGTGTCGCCATCGTCGGCCGCGCCGACGACTACGGCACGCCCATCAGCGGGCTCGTCGCCCAGCTCCTGACCGAGTTGGGGGCCGAGGCGGCGGTCGTTCTCTACGATCCCGGTTCCACCACCTTCGACTCCCAGGTCGCTACTGTCGCCGCCTACGGGCCCGACGCCATCATCAACATCGGCTTCTTCTTCGATGGCACCAGCATCGTCCACGGCCTCATCGAGGCGGGCTTCGGGCCCGAGATCCAGTACGGCGGCGACGCCCTCTTCCACCCCTTCCTCTGGCAGCTCGTCGACCCGAACGACCCCACCGTCCTCGACGGCATGAAGTTCATCGGCGTCGCCGGGAGCGACGAGTTCAACAAGCGCATCTCCGACGTGACCGACGGCAACGTCAACTTCGCCGCCCAGTCCTACGACTGCGTCGTTCTCCTGGCCCTCGCTGCCGAGGTTGCCGGCAGCACGGATGGCGACGCCATCATGGCGGCCATCAATGGCCTCACCCACGGCGGGACGGAGTGCTACTCCTACGAGGAGTGCCTTGCCCTCATCGACGCCGGTGAGGACATCGACTACGTCGGCGTCAGCGGCCCCATCAACTTCACCCCGAACGGCGACCCGACGACCGGCTCCTACGCCGTCTTCCAGTTCCAGGGCGGCCAGATCACCGTGCTTCAGGCGTACGAGGTCGACCTGACCCAGCTCCAGTAGCCACGGCGGCGATCGGTTAGGGGGCCACTGCTAGAATCGAAGGTGCATGCCCCTCGACCACATCGCCGTGCGCGGTGCCCGTGAGCACAACCTCAAGAACATCGACGTTGAGATCCCGCGCGACAAATTGGTGGTGATCACGGGCCTCTCCGGCTCGGGCAAGTCCTCCCTCGCCTTCGACACCATCTACGCCGAGGGCCAGCGCCGCTACGTGGAGTCCCTCTCCGCCTACGCCCGCCAGTTCCTCGGGCTCATGGAGAAGCCCGACGTGGATCACATCGATGGGCTCTCCCCGGCCATCTCCATCGACCAGAAGTCGTCCTCCAACAACCCCCGTTCGACCGTCGGCACGGTCACCGAGATCTACGACTACATGCGTCTCCTCTGGGCGCGCGTCGGCCGGCCCCACTGCCCCACCTGCGGCCGTCCAATCGAGCGCCAGACCGTCCAGCAAGTCGTCGACGCCACCCTCGCCTATCCGCCCGGCTCGCGCCTCCTCCTCCTCGCCCCCCTCACGCGTGCGAAGAAGGGCGAGCACGTGCGCTTGCTCGAAGAGGCCCGCCGCCAGGGATTCGTCCGCGTCCGCATCAATGGCGATGTGCGTGATCTCGACGAGACCATCGACCTCGACAAGAACAAGCGCCACGACATCGACGTCGTCGTCGACCGCGTCGTCGTCCCGGAGCCCGGAGAAAGCGAGGGCGCGAGCCTGCGCCTCGCCGAGTCCGTCGAGACCGCGCTCACCGCCGGTCAGGGCGTGATGCACGTCGCCACCGTCACCCGTGGCGACGGGGAGGAAGTGCCGGAGCGTATCTTCAGCGAGCACTTCGCCTGCCCCTACGACGGCTTCTCCTTCGGCGAGATCGAGCCGCGCACGTTCAGCTTTAACAGTCCCCACGGCGCGTGCTCGCGCTGCACCGGCCTCGGCGTCGAGATGCAGGTCGACCCCGCCCTCGTCATCCCCGACCGCACGAAGTCGGTCGCCGAGGGCGCCGTCGAGCCGCTCGCCAAGTCGCGTGGCGGCCAGACCTGGTACCAGCGTCTCCTTGAAGCCGTCGCCGAGGAGTACGGCTTCGGCATCGATACCCCGATCCGCGAGCTCACCGAGGAGCAGCTCAACGTCCTCCTCTACGGCAGTGGAGAGGAGAAGCTGCGCCTCCGCTTCACCAACGACTACGGCCGCACCCGCTACTACGACGCCCGCTTCGAGGGCGTGATCAACAACCTCCAGCGCCGCCACAAGGAGACCGACTCCGACTACGTCCGCAGCGACATCGAGCGCTACATGGGCGCCGTTCCCTGTCCCGGTTGCGATGGCCAGCGCCTCCGCCCGGAGGCCCTCGGCGTCCGCATCGACGGCCGCACCGTTGTCGAGATCACGACCAGCAGCATCACCGAGACCCTGCGCTGGTTCGACGCCCTGGCCGCTTCCGACACCCCCCTGAGCGAGCGCGAGCAGACCATCGCCCGCCAGATCCTCAAGGAGATCCGCTCACGTTTGGAGTTCCTCATCGACGTCGGACTCGAGTACCTGACCCTCGACCGAGCCTCCGGCACGCTCTCCGGCGGCGAGTCGCAGCGCATCCGCCTCGCCACCCAGATCGGGTCCGCGCTCATGGGCGTCCTCTACATCTGCGACGAGCCCTCCATCGGCCTCCACCCCGTCGACGGCGACCGCCTCATCCGCACCCTCGAACGCCTCCGCGACCTCGGCAACACGGTCATGGTCGTCGAGCACGACGAGGCCACCATGCGCGCCGCCGATCACATCATCGACCTCGGGCCCGAGGCCGGGCGCGACGGAGGGCACGTTGTTGCGGAAGGTCCGATAGCCGCCATCCTCGACTGCGACGAGAGCATCACCGGCGCCTACCTCTCCGGTCGCCGCACGATCCCCACCCCCGAGGCCCGCCGCCCCGGCAACGGGGAGGAGCTTGTCATCCGCGGTGCCCGCGAGAACAACCTGAAGAACCTCGACGTGGCCGTTCCCCTCGGGAAGTTCGTCGTCGTTACGGGCGTCTCCGGCTCCGGCAAGTCCTCGCTCATCACCGAGATCCTCGTGAAGCGCGCCGTCAACGTCCTCCAAAACGGACGCCAGCACCCCGGCCGCCACGACGCCATCGAGGGCTTCGAGCACCTCGACAAGGTCGTCGATATCGACCAATCCCCGATCGGTCGCACGCCCCGCTCCAACCCCGCCACCTACACCGGCGTCTTCACCGTCATCCGCGAGCTCTTCGCCTCCGTGCCTGAGGCGAAGGCTCGCGGCTACAAGCCGGGTCGCTTCAGCTTCAACGTGAAGGGTGGCCGCTGCGAGGAGTGCTCCGGCGACGGCTACAAGCTCGTCGAGATGCAGTTCCTCCCCGACGTGACCGTGCCCTGCGAGGTCTGCCACGGGCAGCGTTACAACCGCGAGGCCCTCGAGATCCGCTTCCGCGGCAAGAACATCGCCGAAGTCCTCGCCATGACCGTCTCCGAGGCCCTTGAGCTGTTCGACCGCTTCCCCCGCGTGAAGCGCATCCTCGGCACGCTCGATGCCACCGGCCTCGGCTACATCCGCCTCGGCCAGCCCGCGACCACCCTTTCCGGCGGCGAGGCCCAGCGCATCAAGCTCGCCAGCGAGCTTGCGCGCCGCTCCACCGGCAAGACCCTCTACGTCCTCGACGAGCCCACCACCGGCCTCAGCTTCCAGGACGTCCACCACCTCCTCGATGTGCTCCAGCGCCTCGCCGACGGCGGCAACACGGTCGTCGTCATCGAGCACCATCTCGACGTCATCAAGTCAGCCGACCACGTCATCGACCTCGGCCCCTACGGTGGCGACCGCGGCGGCAAGCTCATTGCGGAGGGCACCCCCGAGGACATCGCCCGCAACCCCGACAGCGCCACCGGCCGCTACCTCCACCCCCTCCTCGAAGCCGCCGGCACCCTCCCCAGGCGGAAGGCCCGCAAGCGCGCGCCCAAGCCGCGCGCAGCCGAGGCTGCCGTCGCTGGCTAGTCCGGTGTCTCGTCGCCGAATGTGACTTTCAGGATTTCGACGCCTGCGTTAGCGGAATTATCGGTGTTGATCAGGAGAGCGCCTTCAGCGCTGACGGCTGGTGGCCCGTGCATGGAGACTTTTAGTCCGCCGAAGTCGGAGGCGCCCTCATAGACGATCGACGCTGAGCCATCCGGGCTTATTCGGACGATCCGTCGGTAGGCTGGGGTCCACGCGTAGACCGTACCGTCGGGTGCGGCGGCCAGGTCAATGGCCTGCATGGACAAGAGCCCTCCGTAGAGCCCCTGCCGTCCCTCCCACAGCGTGGAGGCAAGACCGTCGGCGTCGATCTGCGTGATCGCGACGGTTCCCGCCTCCCAGTCCGGGTTGACGACGTACGTGGTGTCGTTTGCGAAGGCGAGCCCCCTGAAGTCACCCCTCAGGACAGTCGTAAACGTTCCGTCCGGCGAGATGCGATGGATGCCCCCACTGGAGATGAGGAGGTTGCCCTGGCTGTCGACGGCGATGTCGCCACTCGTATAGGCACGCACGTTGGCGATGGTCGCAACGGAGCAGTCAGGCGCGTGCGGTGTTGTGGTGGGGGCCCATGTGATCCGGCGGATGCGGTAGTGCGATGTCCTCTCAACAACCCAGATTGAGCCTTTCCCACCTGCGGCCACTCCCCTAATCCGCTCGAACTGAGCTGACTCGCAGGGGCCGTCCTGGTAGCCCCCGCCGTTGCCGCCAACGATCGTGACCTCTGGGGATCCGGTGGAGTCGTCCGGCACGATGCGTGCGATCGCGTTGCGGTTCCGGACCGATGCGACGATCGCGTGCCCCGGGCCCGCCGTCATGTTGTTCAGCCTCATATCCGGGATACTGGCGACGACGTGGGTCTGGAAGCGCTCCAACCGTGGTGTGGCCTCCACCTCCGCGAGTGGCGGTCGTGCGCTTGAGCCCGACTGCGCCAGATCGACCCGCCGTAGAAGGGTGCCGTTCCGATCAATCACCACGAGCGCACTCTCGTTGTCTGTGAGCACGAGATCTCCCGGGAGGTTGAATAACGCCTCCTCGGGAGGGCCGTCGGCATAGCCGGCCTCGCCGGTACCGGCAACGGCCCGAACATTGCCATCGCGCGTCAGCTCGACTATCTGGTTCTGGCCCGTGTTCGCGATGTAGATGGACGAGCCATCTCCTGTCACCGCGATCCCGTTGGAGGCCGTCAGTACTCCTCCATGGCTCAGGTGCTCGCTCCGGAACACCGTGCTGACGACGCCGCTCTCCGTGATCATGCGTACGGCGATGCCAAGATCGGAGGTCACAGACCACCCATGGCGCTCCAGGATGTAGACATTCCCGTCATCATCAACGTCAATCGCCAACATGTGTCCGAACAGCGCTTGATCCCCAGGGCCATCCCTGAGACCAGAGCCGCTATAGGCAGACCCCGCGATCGTTGTGATCTCTCCCTCTTTGGTCAGCGACAAACGCCTGACTCTCTGGTGGTCGATCATGAAGATGTCGCCGTAGTCGTCGATCACGAGCGCTGTGACAAGACTCAACCGCGTCTCGAGTGAGGGGCCGTCGCCATCGTCCAGCGGTGCTGGGCCGTGGGTTGCGGACCCGCCGCCAGCTACCGTGCTGACCGTCCCTTCCGGTGTGATCTTGCGGATCAGGCGGCCACGGGCAGCGGCTACATAGATCGTGCCGTCGGGTGCGACATCCATGCCGGTCACATCCAGCGACCTGGTGTCCAAGCCTGCGACGGCGTGCGTGGCCGGGGCGCCGGTTGGCGATATCCGAACAATCTCCCCTCCACCTGCCACGATCACACTTCCGTCGTGGTCGGCAGCCACACTCACGCGCCTGGCCCCCCCGGCCTGTCCAAAATCCGCGAGTGTTGTCACTGCCACTCTGGGCAGGGGAACCGCAAGCGTGATGTTGCCGTAGCGGTACTGTCTGTTGCTGCTGAGACCATCATCCAGCGGCAAGGAGATGGTCCCGAGGGTGCGCCATGACCCATGTGAGCCGCGGGCGCTGATCCAGATGTTCCGGACGTCTTGCACATCCTGCCAGACTCGAATTTCGACGGTTGCCGGCCGGCTCCGGTCCCCCGCTGCGACGTCCAGGTCGATGTCTCCGTAGCGGTACCGCCCTCCGCTGCTGAAGCCGTCGTCGAGTGGTAAGGCGATGGTTCCGAGTGTTCGCCACGAGCCACCCTGAGGACGCGCGCTGACCAGGACCTCCCTTCCATCCTCTACGCTTTGCCAGACTCGTATCTCCACCCCGACGGTGTAATGGCCAGCTTCGGTCGCTTCAGCGCCCCCCGCTGCGGGCAATCCCACAAGGAGGGCCATGCCCAGGATGGCCAATCTCCCCACTATCGACTCGCACTGCCGCACGCCGACCATTCTACCAAAGGGTGACGAACGCAACAGATGCGAAGCGATCCGCCTGGAGGTCCGCGTCGCCAGCCGAGACGGTGTCGGGGGCTAGCGCCGCACCCGGTAGCGCAGGTAGACCTCGTCCGTCTCCGCATTCGCGTGCGCCGATAGCAGTTCCAGCCGCTTCGCCTCGCCCCGCGTGAAGGCGCGCTCCCCCGCGACCGCCGTCAGCGTGTCTGCCCCGCTCACCACCACCGGCCCCACCGTGATGAACGTCTCGTCGATGGCGTCGAGGGCGTACAGCGCTGCGTAGACAGTCGGGCCTCCCTCGACGAGGAGGACCTCGGCGTCGAGCTCGTGGCGCATGTGGCGCAGCATCCCCTCGAACTCACGCCCCTCCGCAAGCGTGACGACGGTGCGACCCGTGCCCGCGATCGCGGCATGGCGACCGTCCGGCGCCGCCTCCGAGAGGTAGACCACCGCCGGGAAGTCTCGCGCCGTGAAGAACGGTCGCTCCAGGGGCAGGTCACCCCCGCGACTCAAGACCGCCGCGATCGGCGTCCGTGCCTTCCCCCGTTCGAGGCGGATGGCCTCCAGCGCCTCGTCTCCCAACCGCGACGACGTGCCGCTTGCGCGCAGCGTCCCCGCCCCGTTCAGGACCACGTCCGCGTTCACCCGCAGCTCGCGCATCAGCCGCTGGTCCACCGCCGATCCGATGCCCTGCTCCGTGCCTTCGATCACGCTCTTGCCGTCCGCCGACATGACGGTGTTGGCGATGACGTATGGGCGGTCGGCGGGTGGCGCTGGCAGATCGAGCGCCGTGTAGTCGGGTTTGCCTGGAGACCAGGCGTCGCTCATGGCAAATCGTGCTCGGGGTCGACCTCGCGGTAGTAGCAGGTGACGTTGTTCGTGTGGCAGGTCGGCCCCTCGGGCCGCGCCATCACGAGCAGCGAGTTGTCCTCGCAGTTCTTGTGCATGCTCACGAAGTTGAGGTAGTTCCCGCTGGTCGCGCCCTTCTCCCAGAGTTCATCCCGGCTCCGGCTCCAGAACGTGACGTGCCCGGTCGCGAAGGTGTGATCCAGCGACTCCCGGTTCATCCAGCCCAGCATCAGCACCTGGTGCGTTTCCGCATCCTGGACGATGGCGGGGATGCGGTCGTGTTCGTCGAAGCTGAGGGGCATTGGGCTCTCCGGAGTGGCGTGGCTCTGTGCCTTCGAGGATACCCGAGGGAGCCGCTGCGCTCAGTCGCGCGCGGCCACCGGACGCATCGCGATGCCCTGCCCGGACAGCGCTTCCTTGACCTCGCGGATGGAGTACGTCCCGAAGTGGAAGATGCTCGCTGCCAGCACCGCGTCCGCCTTCCCCTCCGTCAGCGCCTCCGCCATGTGGTCTGGACCGCCCGCCCCACCGGAGGCGATGACGGGCACGTTCACGGCTTCGCTCATCGCCCGCAGCATGGCGATGTCGTACCCGCTCTGGTGGCCGTCGGTGTCCATGCTCGTCACGAGCAGCTCGCCCGCACCCCGCTCCACCACCTCCCGCGCCCAGGCGATCGCGTCGATACCCGTGGGCGTGCGACCCCCGTGCGTGTAGACCTCCCACCCCTCGCCCACCCCCTTCGCGTCGATCGCCACCACGATGCACTGGCTCCCGAAGCGGTAGGCGCCCTCGTTCACGAGGTCGGGGTTGTTCACCGCCGCCGTGTTGATGCTGACCTTGTCCGCCCCCAGCTCCAGCATCGTCTTCATGTCGACCGTCGTGCGGATGCCCCCGCCGACCGTGAAGGGGATGAACACCTGGTCGGCCGTCGCCGACACCATGTCGTAGACCGTGGCCCGGTTGTCCGAGGAGGCGGTGATGTCGAGGAACACGAGCTCGTCCGCGCCCTCGGCGTCGTACAGCTTCGCCAGCTCGACGGGATCGCCCGCGTCGCGCAGCTCGACAAACGAGACGCCCTTCACCACCCGCCCTCGGTCCACGTCGAAGCAGGGGATGATGCGCTTCGTCAGCACGTCGCCACCGCCTCCAGCGCCTCCGCCAGCGTGAAGCGGCGTTCGTAGAGCGCTTTCCCCACGATTGCGCCCTCGCAACCCGTCTCCGCGAGTGCCCGCAGGTCGTCGGTGGTCGTCACCCCGCCCGACGCCACCACCGGCACCGGCAGTGCTGCCGCGAACTCCGTCGCCAGCTTCGCGTTCGGGCCCTCGAGCGCGCCGTCACGGGCGATGTCGGTCACCATGATCCGGGGAGTGCCCCGCTCCACCATCTCCCGCGCCAGCGTCAGCGCGTCCGTCCCCGACCCCTCGCGCCAGCCTTCCGTCAGCGCCTCCCCTGCGCGCGTGTCGATTGCGACCACGAGCATCCCGGGGAAGCGCTCGACCACCTCGTTCACGAGGCCCGGGTTGCGGACGGCGGCGCTTCCGAGCTGGATGCGCTTCGCCCCCCGCTCCACCGCCCCCTCGACGTCCTCGATCGTCCGCAGGCCCCCCGACACCTCCACCGGAATCGCGACGGCCTCGCAGATGGCCGCGACCTCCGCCCGGTTCACCGGCCTTCCCTCGCGCGCGCCGTCGAGGTCGACGACGTGCAGCCGCTGTGCGCCCTGCGCCTCCCAGTCGCGCGCGACCTCGGCCGGGTCGTCGGCATAGGCCGTCTCCTGGTCGTAGTCGCCCTGCAGCAGGCGCACGCAGCGCCCCCCGCGGATATCGATTGCCGGGATCACTTCGAAGCTCACGCTGCCTCGCGTACCCACTCGGCGAAGTTCGCGTAGATCGCCAGACCCGCCTCGCCGCTCTTCTCGGGGTGGAACTGCGTCGCGACCATGTTCTCCCGGGCCAGCACGCTCGGGAAGGTCAGCCCGTACGTCGTCTCCCCCAGCGCCAGGTCGGGGTCGGCCGGGTCCGGGTAGAAGCTGTGCACGAAGTAGAAGTACGACCCGCTCGCGATGCCCGAAGTGATGCGGTGCTCGCGCAGCCACCTCACCTGGTTCCAGCCCATGTGCGGCACCTTCAGGTGGTCGAAACCGAAGTGCCTCACGTTCCCCGGCAGCAGACCCAGGCACTCCTGCCCGCCGCCCTCATCGGAGTGCTCGAGCAGGGCCTGCAGCCCCATGCACACGCCCAGGAACGGTCGTCCCGAGGCGACGTACTCGCGGAGCGGCTCGGTCAGGTCGCGCTCCCCGAGCTTCGCCATCGTGTCCGAGGCCGCTCCCACACCCGGCAGGATGACGCCGTCCGCTCGCGCCAGGTCTGCCCAATCGGCCGTGATAGTTGCATCGACGCCGACGTGCGCGAGCGCCCGCTCGACGCTGCGCAGGTTGCCCGCGTCGTAGTCCACCACGACAAGGAAGGGGTTGGCGGCCATGAAATCAGTGTGCGGCCTCGTTCCGCTATCGTCACGGAGCCCATCGAAGGCGGTCGAGCGGCGCTCCCAGGCACGTTAAAATCGATGCACGGATGGCTGACTCCCAGCACGAGGCGCGACTCCGCAGCGAGGAGCTGCGCTCGCGCATCAACTACCACAATCACCGCTACTACGTGCTCGACGCGCCCGAGATCAGCGACGGCGAGTACGACGAGCTCCTGGACGAGTTGCGGAGCCTTGAAGCAGCGTTCCCCGAGCTCATCACCCCCGATTCCCCCACCCAGCGCGTTGGCGACGCTCCCCTTGAGGCGTTCTCGACCGTCGAGCACCGCGCCCCCCTCCTCAGCCTCGGCAACGCCTCCAGCGCCGAAGACCTCGCCGACTGGCACCGCCGCGCCTCCGAGCGCGCCGGTCGCGACGACTTCGCCCTGACGACGGAGCCGAAGATCGACGGGCTCGCCATCTCCCTCACCTACGAGGGCGGCAGCCTCGTGCAGGGGGCTACCCGCGGCGACGGTCGCCGCGGCGAGAACATCACCCCCAACCTCCGCACAATCCGCACGATTCCCCTCGCCCTCGCGGGCGACTTCCCCTCCGCCTTCGAGGTGCGCGGCGAGGTGTACATGGCGAAGAGCGGCTTCGAACGCATGAACGCCGAGCGCGCCGAGCGGGGCGAACCCCTCTTCGCCAACCCTCGGAACTCCGCCGCCGGCGCGGTCCGCCAGCTCGACCCCGCCATCACCGCCCAGCGCCCCCTCTCCATCTACGTCTACCAGGTGGGCTGGAGCGAGGGCGCCGCGCCCGCGAGCCAGATCGAACGCCTGCACTGGCTCGCGTCGATGGGCTTCCCTGTGAACGAGGACGCGCAGCGCCACGCCGGCCTCGACGACGTCGCCCGGCGAGTGTCCTGGTGGGGGGAACGCCGCGAGCGTCTCGACTACGACATCGACGGGGTCGTCATCAAGATCGACGACACGGAGGAGTGGGACCGACTCGGTGTCGTCGGCCGCGAGCCGCGGTGGTCCGTCGCCTTCAAGTTCCCGCCCCAGCAGCGCACGACGAAGCTCCTCGACATCGCCGTGAACGTGGGCCGCACGGGGGCGCTCAACCCCTTCGCCGTGCTGGAGCCGGTCATCGTCGGCGGGGCGCGCATCCAGATGGCCACCCTCCACAATGAGCAGGACATCCACCGCAAGGACGTCCGCATCGGCGATACCGTCATCGTCCAGCGTGCGGGTGACGTCATCCCCCAGGTCGTGGCGCCGGTCGTCAGTCTGCGCGACGGCAGCGAGCGCGTATTCGCCATGCCCGACATCTGCCCCGCCTGCGACGCCGGGATCGAGCGTGAGGAGGACGCCGCCGACTCGTACTGTCCAAACCTCGCCTGCCCGCAGCAGCAGGTTCGCCTCGTCGAGCACTTCGCTTCGCGTGGCGCCATGGATATCGAAGGGTTGGGTGAACGCCTCTCCTACGTGCTCTTCCGCGAGGGCCTCGTCGCCGACGTTGCCGACATCTACGACCTGACCGCCGAGCAACTCGCCTCGCTCACCCTTCCGCAGCACATCGGCGAAAGGAGCGCCGCCACGCTCGTCCAGCACTTCGGCAGCGTCTCCGCCGTTCTGGCGGTGGACGAGGCGGCGCTGCAGGAAGCCGAAGGCGTCGGACCGATCGTCGCCCGCAGCATCGCCGCCTGGCGCGAGCGGGAGCGAAACGTGGACCTCGTGGCCTCCTGGGAAGAGAGCGGCTTCGAGCCCGGTGTCTCGGAGCTTGCCCAGCTCCGCATCGAGGACCGCGGCTTCGGGCCGAAGAACGCCGCCAACCTCATCGAAGGCATCCGCCTCAGCAAGGAGCGCCCCCTCCCCAACCTCATCTTCGCCCTCGGCATCCGCCACACCGGTTCCGAGACGGCCCGCCTGCTCGCCGAACGCTTCGGCGACCTCGATGCCATCCTCGATGCGGGCGAGGAGGCCCTCCAGGAGGTCGAGGGGGTCGGCCCCGTCGTCGCCCACAGCATCGCCCGCTGGGCTGAGCGCGACCTGAACCGCGACATCGTCCGCCGGCTGCGCGCGGCGGGCGTGAACATGGCCGGCGACGTCGTCGAACCCGCCAGCGACCTGCTCGCCGGCCTCTCCGTCGTTATCACCGGCAAGCTCGACTCGATGACCCGTGGCGACGCGGAAGCCCGCGCCAAGGATGCCGGCGCATCCGTGACCGGCTCGGTCTCGAAGAAGACCGACTTCCTGGTGACCGGCGCCGATCCCGGAGGGAGCAAGCTCACCCGCGCCGAGAAGCTCCGCACCCTGCTCCTCAGCGAGGAGCAGTACCTCGCAGTCCTCGACGAGGGCCTTCCCGCCCTTGAGCGGTTCCGCGAGGAGCACGAGTCAGCCGCCGAAGAGGCCTGACCCGAAGCCCCCAACCCGCGACAATGGCGCGGCGATGAGCGACGCCGGGCCCCGGGACACTTACACGCACGGCCACCACGCATCCGTCGTGTCCCAGCACAGTCGCCGTACCGCCGAGGAGGCGGCAGCCTTCCTTATCCCGAGACTGCGCCCCGGGATGCGCCTGCTCGACGTGGGCTGCGGCCCCGGCTCGATCACCGCAGGGCTCGTGAAATACGTGGAGCCCGGCGAGGTCGTCGGCATCGATGCCGAGCCCGGGGTTCTCGAGACCGCGCGCGAGATGGTGGGCGACACTCCAAACCTCAGCTTCGAGGAAGGCAGCGTCTACGCCCTCCCCTACGAGGATGACTCGTTCGACGTCGCCTATGCCCATCAGCTCATGCAGCACCTCGCCGACCCCGCCGCCGCCCTCCGCGAGATGCGCCGCGTCGTGCGCCCCGGCGGTTTCGTCGCCGCCCGCGACTCCGACTACCAGACCATGATCTGCCACCCCCGCACCGAGGGCATCGAGGAGTGGCGAGCCCTCTACACCGAGGTCGTCCGCCGCAACGGCGCCGACGCCAACGCCGGCCGCCGCATCCCCTCCTGGTTCGCCCGCGCCGGCCTCGACCAGGTCGACGTCACGACCACCGTGGCGATGATGCGTGACCCCGCCGAGGTGCTGAACTGGGGCGATTCCTGGGCCGAGCGCGTGACCACATCCGCCCTCGCCGAGCAGGCGCTCGCCTACGGCCTCGCCACCCGCGACGACCTTGAGCGGATCGCCGGCGCCTGGCGCGCCTGGGCGCGCCACGACGAGGCGCTCTTTCTCTTTGTCCACGTCGAGGGGCTGGCCGCTGTTTCCTGACCCTGCCTCGCTGCCGGTGCGCTGGCCCCGCTGCCCTATACTGAACTCAGGCTCTTAACTCGCGAACGCAGGTCTGGCCTGCAGCAGGACCGGTCCCCCTTTGGCAAATCTCGGCCCCTTCTCGCGCCTCTTCGGTTTCCTGTCCCACGACATCGCTATCGACCTGGGGACGGCGAACACGCTCGTCATGGTCCGGGGGCGGGGCATCGTCATCATCGAGCCCTCGATCGTCGCCATCGACCGCACCTCCAAGCGCATTCTCGCCATCGGCGAGGAGGCGCAGCGCATGGTCGGCCGGACCCCCGCCAACATCGTCGCCGTCCGCCCCCTGCGCGACGGCGTCATCTCCGACTTCGAGGTCACGGAACGGATGCTCAGCTACTTCATCCGCGCCGTTCAGGACCGTTCCTTCCTCGCCCAGCCCCGCGTCGTCATCGGCATTCCCAGCGGCGTCACGGAGGTTGAGAAGCGCGCCGTTCACGACGCCGCTCTCAGTGCGGGCGCCCGCTCCTGCTTCCTCATTGAGGAGCCCCTCGCCGCCGCCATCGGCTCCGGCCTTCCCGTCATGGAGGCGTCCGGGTGCATGGTCGTCGACATCGGTGGCGGCACCACTGAAGTCGCCGTCATCTCCCTCGGCGGCATGGTCGTCAGCCGCTCCATCCGCGTCGCTGGCGACGAGATGGACCGCAGCATCGTCGCCTATGCCCGCCAGGTGCATAACCTCCTCATCGGGGAGCGCACCGCCGAGGAGGTGAAGAAACTCGCGGGCTCCGCTTCGCCGCTCGACACCGAGGAGTCCGTGACCCTCCGTGGCCGCGACCAGGCGACGGGCCTTCCCAAGGCCGTCGATGTCAGCACCATCGAGCTGCGCGATGCCCTCGCCGGTTCGGTCGGCCAGATCGTCGAGTCAGTCCGGTCCTCCATCGAGGTCACGCCGCCCGAGCTCGTCAGCGACCTCATGGCGCACGGCATCGCTCTCGCCGGGGGTGGCGCGCTGCTCCGGGGCCTCGACCGCCGTATCAGCCAGGAGACCCGCTTTCCCGTCTACGTCTCCGAGGATCCCCTGCTCTGCGTGGTCCGCGGCGCCGGCGCGATTTTCGACGAGATCGAAGCGAGCAGCACGGTCGAGCAGCAGTTCGACTCGGGAAGGGCGCGGCGGTAGCCTCGAAACGGTCGCCGCATGCTGATCTTCAGTCGGTACAGCTACTGGGTCGGGGCCATGGTCGCCCTTGCTGTTCTGCTGGCGGTCGTGGGGCGCGCCGGCCTGCTCGATCCCGTCCAGGATGTCTTCCTGCGGGCTACTGGCCCCCTCGAGGAAGGAACCTCTTCGGTCTTCAGTCCCGTCGCCAGCTTCTTCAGCGATGTTGGCAGCATCGACCGGCTGCAGGAGGAAAACCGCCGCCTCCTCAGTGAGAACGAGACCCTGCGCAACCAGAACGCCGCCCTGCGCGCCGACAGCCTTCGACTCGCCGAGCTCGAGGAGGCCCTGGGCGTCGTCACGGCCGACCCTTCCGCCGAGCGGCTCGCGGCGGGAGTCCTCAGCCGCATCCAGGGCCCGCTCACGCGCGAGCTTCGCATCGATCGAGGGACCAACCACGGCGTGGTCGAGGGCAATCCCGTCCTTTCCGTGCAGGGAACGCTCATCGGGACGGTGACCGAAGCCCTGCCGTCGAGCTCGTTCGTGCGTCTCCTCACCGATAGCCGCAGCAGCGTCGCCGCCCAGGTCCGGGGAAGCCCTGCCGACGGTATCGCCAAGGGGAATGGCGGCGCCCTCAACTTCGAGCTGGTGGAGGGCGACGTGAACATCGGCGACACGATCGTCACCTCCGGCCTCGGGGGGACCTATCCGCCGGACATCCCGATCGGCGAGGTGACCGACATCCTCGGCGACACGCAGGATCCCTTCCCCACCGTCCGCCTCCAGACCACGGTCCGTATCTCCACAACCCGCACCGTCCTCGTCATGACCAGCTTCACGCCGGCCCGCTTCCAGGTGGACGAGTGATGCGCATGCTGCTGACGGTCGTCCTTTTGCTGGCGACCATGCTCGCTCAGGTCGCGATCGCGCCGCTCTTCCCTTTCCTCGGCGCCGTCGTCGAGTTGCCGGTCGTCGTGCTGCTGCTGCTGGCCGTGTTCGCCGGCCCCCACGCCGTCATGATCGGCCTCCCCATCCTCGTCCTCTTCCTCGGCTTTTCCACGAATGTTGCGTTCGAGTGGCTCGTGGTCGCCTACCTGCCCCTCCTGCCCTGCGCCGCCTGGATTCAGCGCCACCGGGAAATCCCCCAGACCCCGTACGCCCTCGTGCTCGTCATGGTGATCGCCGCCGGAATCTGGGCGCGGGCTGTCTTGTCGGTCGTGGCCATGACGTCCGGCGCAAGCCTGGCCGTCGGCCCCCTCGTGACCGACATCCTCCTCACCGGCGTCGTGCTTGATGCGGCCGTCGTGTCGGTCGTCTACGCCCTCTGCCGGTGGGTCGGCTGGCCGGTGCGCTCCCTCGATCTGGAGCAGGCAGGGTTTGAGCCGTGAGCGCCATCGGCGACCGCCGCGTCGACCCCGGGCTGAGCCGCAACCGCCCCCACGGCAACGTGGGCGTCCTGCGCATCGCCGTCGTCGTCCTCTTCCTTGTCCTTGGCGCCCGCCTCGTCCAGATGCAGCTCGTCGACGGCGCCGATTACGCCGAGCGCTCGGACCTCAACCGCATCATCGTCGAGAGCGTTTCCCCCACCCGCGGCCTCATCTTCGACCGCAACGGGCAGCCCCTCGTGCAGAACAGCGGCTCCTTCACCGCGCTCATCACCCCCGGCTTCCTCCCCGACGACCCCGGAAGCCGCTACCGCCTCTACCTGTACCTCGAGGACCTGCTCGGCATCCCCGCCCTCCAGATCGAGGAAGCCGTTACCGCCGCGGAGGAGCGCGGCCAGCGCGACCTTCCCCTCCCCATCGCCCGCGCCCTCGACCGGGAGACTGCGCTCATGCTCGAGCAGGTCGCGGCCGACCTCCCCGGCGTCACCCTCTCCGTCGAGCCGCGGCGCGTCTATCCCGGTGGTCCCGAGTTCAGCCACATCCTCGGGTATGTCGGCCCCCAGTCCCCCGACGAGTGGCGCGTGCTCCAGGAAGACGGCTACGCCTACAACGAGGTCGTCGGCAAGGTCGGCGTCGAGGCCCGCTACGAGGCCGCCCTGCGCGGGACCCCGGGCACGTCCATTACCGAGGTCGACGCCCAGGGCGAACTCATTACCACTATCGAACGCACGGACCCGGAGGGGGGCCGCGGCATCCTCCTCTCCATCGACTCCGACCTGCAGCGTTACGTGTACGAGCTCCTTATCAACACGATGGGCGAAGCCACCACCGCCGCCGCCGTCGTCATGAGCCCGGTCACCGGCGAGATCTACGCCATCGTGTCGGTCCCCACCTACGACAACAACATCTTCTCCCTGCCCGATCCGGCCGAGGAGTACCAGGCCCTCCTGGACGACCCCCGCATCCCCCTCCTCCACCAGGCCCTCAGTCCCATCGCCCCCGGCTCGACGTTCAAGATCATCACCGCCGCCGCTGCCCTCCAGGAGGGCAACGTCACGCGCTACACGCGGCGCGACGTCGATAGCAGCGTGCTCGAGTTCATTGGCGAAGACGGTCAGCCCTACTACTTCTACGACTGGCGCGTCCATGGCGACATCGACCTCGTCGAGGCCATCTCCTGGTCGTCCAACATCTACTTCTACATGGCCTCCTGCGGGATTCCCCAGGAGGGAATCGCGGGACTCGGGTCTAACACCGAGCAGTCGGCCATCGTCCTCGGCTACTACGCCCGCAGCTTCGGCCTCGGCCAGGTCACCGGTCTCGATATCGCCAGCACGGAGTCACCCGGCGTCATTCCCAGCCCCGAGTGGAAGCGCCGCGTCCGCAGCGGTCCCCTCTTCAACCCCGAGGACCGCGACTGGTATCTCGCCGACACCTGCTTCATGGGCATTGGCCAGGGCGATGTCACGGCCACGCCCCTGCAGATCGCCGTCGCCACTGCCGCCATCGCCAACGGCGGCTACCTCCTTGAGCCCTATGTGACGCGGCAGATTCTCGGCTCCGATGGAACGCTCCTCTCGACCACCGAGCCGTCGCGGGAGCGCGTTCCGGTCGACGAGGAGCACCTCGCCGTCATCCGCCAGGGGATGCGCCAGTCCGTCATCGATGGCGCCGCCCGCCTCGCGGCCCTTCCTGACACCCTCGTCGCCGGCAAGACCGGGACCGCCGAGTTCGTCGACCCCGAGGACGGTGAGACCAAGGACCGCGCCTGGTTCACCGGCTTCGCCCCGTACCACAATCCCCAGGTCGTCGTGACTGTCTTCTACGACCTCGGCGTGGGCGGCACCAAGGCCGCGCCCACCGCTGCCGACATCATGGGCTACTTCCTGGAGAACGTTGAACCATGAGCCGTTTCGGGGTCGAAGGGTCACTCCGCGCATGGGACCGCTTCGATGCGATCCTTGCCCTGACCGCGCTCGCGCTCGTCGGTTACGGCCTCGTGCTCATCTACAGCGGCAGCCTCGGGTCCTACGACGGCCCCACCGCCAGCCTCGAGAATCCTGTCGTCCGGCAGGGCCTCTTCGCCCTCATCGCCATCGGCGCGATGTTCATCATCTCCCGCTTCGATTACCACGTGCTCCTGCACTACGCCTGGTGGCTCTACGGCGCCTCCATCCTCCTCCTGCTCGTCCTCATCCCCATCGGCCAGACGGACTTCGGCTCGACGCGCTGGTTCGCCCTTGGCCCCATCCAGTTCCAGCCCTCCGAGTTCGCCAAGATCGCCACCATCCTCCTGCTCGCCCGCTTCCTCAGCGAGCAGGGCGGCGATGCCCGGGACCTGCGCGTGCTCGGCGGCTCGCTTGCCATCACCGCGCCCGTCCTGCTACTTGTCTTCATCCAGCCCGACCTCGGTACGACCATCATCTTCGCGGCCATCTGGCTCGGGATGGTCGTGGTCGCCGGCATCCAGCGGCGCCACATGCTCTTCTTCGGCGCCGTCTTCCTCGCCGTCCTCCCCTTCCTGTGGACCTTCACCGTGGCCGACTACCAGATCGAACGCATCTCCGTGCTCTTCGATGCGGAGGAGGACCCGCTCGATGCCGGCTACAACCCCATCCAGTCACAGATCGCCGTCGGCTCGGGACAGCTCCTCGGAAAGGGCCTCACAAACGGGGAACAGACCCAGCTCGACTTCCTCAAGGTCAAGACCAAGGACTTCATCTTCAGCGTCCTCGGAGAGGAGCTCGGCTTCGTCGGCGCGATGGCCCTCTTTGCGCTCTTCATCCTCTTATTGATGCGAGGGATACGCGCTGCCCAGATCGCGGGCGACATTCCCGGCCAGCTCATAGCCGCGGGCATCGTGATCACGATCCTCATGCAGGCCTACATCAACATCGCCGTCAACCTCAGCATCTTCCCCGTCACCGGCCTCCCCCTGCCCTTCGTAAGCCAGGGCGGAAGCTCCCTCCTCACCCTCTTCCTCGGCCTCGGCATCATCCAGAGCATCGTCATGCGCCACCGCGCCTACCGACAGTTCTGACTTTCTGGACCGGAAGCGGCAGTTCGGGGGCGACCGGGTCGTTCAGTTGGCCGCTGGCTCAAACGTCACGTTCAGCTCAAGAAGCCCGAACATCCGGCCGGGAAGGTGCTTGAAGGTGTTCTTCCCGTCCGCCAGCCCAATCGACTCGAAACGATCGAGCCAGGCGTTCACCGCGATGTTCTGCTCCAGCCGGGAGAGTCCCGCTCCCGGGCAGTTCCGGGGCCCCTGCGAGAACGTGAGGTGACGGCCAGGGTTGGGCCGAGCGAGGTCGATGCTGTCGGCCTGCGGGAACGTGTCCTCGTCCCTGTTTCCGGCGCCGTAGCGAACGTGCAGCAGGGAGCCTGCTGGAATCGTCACGTCCTGGAACTCGACATCTTGCGCGGCCAGGCGGCTTGAACTGCCCTGGGTCGGGGCGTACACGCGCAGGGCCTCTTCCACAAAGAAGCGGACCTTGCTTCGGTCGCGCTTGAGCTCTGCCCAGATAGCGGGTGTCTGGGCGAGGAGGAGCCACTCCGACGTCAACGCGAACTGCGTCGTCTCGTTGCCGCCGATGTGCATCCCGAATGCAACGGACACGATCTCGCCGTCCGTCAGCTTGCGTCCCTCGTACTCCACCTGGGTCAGGAACGAGAGCATGTCGTTCCCGGGATTGCGCCGCTTCTCGTCCGCCTGCTCCTTGAGGTACTGCTGGAACTCCACGAGGGCCTGCGCGTTCTCGACCTCCTCGGCGGGCGGGAGCTCATCCCTGTGGTTGATGAAGTAGACGAAGCGGCGGACCTGCGCTTCCTCGAATGCCTTGAGTCTTGGCATGTCCTCGAGCGGCAGCCCGAGGATCGTCGTGATCACGCGCTGCGGGAGCGGCTGTGCGAACTCCCGGACCAGCTCCGCCTCGGTTCGGCTGTCCCAGCCGTCGAGAAGCGTGTCGACCTGGGACTGGATCATGTCCGCGTGTTGCTCGGCGCCCACCGGGCCAACCCACGGATCGGTGAGCTGCAGGCGGTGTTGTTTGTGCGACTCGAGGTCGGGGCGTAGCGACTGCCGCGCATCGGCCGGCGTCCCGTAGCCCGTCTCGCGGAAGATCTCCGCGGCCTCGTCGCTCGCCTGCCTGAGATCAGACGGAGGGAACGTCTCGGGGTCCCGGATGATGCGGGAGATGTCGGCGTATTTGGTGATTACATAAGCGTCTGTGCCGGGCAGCTTGCCGCCTCCCGGAATTTTCAGGACCGGCGCCTGCTCGTGGAGCAGGGAGTACGCCTCGTACCAGTGCTCCTGTGATCCGGGGGCGAAGAGGTCGACGTCCTCCACCTGCACCGGGCACGCCATCTCGGCGTTCAACATCTTCAGGTCGTGTGCTGACTGTGTGGACATGGCGCAGGCCTCCCTCCGCCTGGTTCGCTGCCGCTCGGACAGGCTTTCCTGGTGGAACCGCTGTAGCCCATTCTATGCCCCTAGGGGAGTGCTACTGGACAGTCCTGACTTCCAGGCAGGAGGACAGCAGGCCAGGCTCGCCCGGCGCACTCCCGGATGGCGCACACTATGCGGAGAACCGGAGCCCGGACGGGGGACACCATGTCGCTCACCACGCCCTCAACTGCGGAGTCGAAACCAGAAGACACCATCATCGATGCGAGTGAGTTCGACTCGCCCGGCTTTCTGCAAGACCCGCACCCGCTCTACCGACGGCTCCGGAAGCACCACCCCGTCTACCACGACCGTCTGCACAACCAGTGGCACGTCACCCGGTACTGGGACCTCGTCGAGGTGTTCCGCGACGAGGAGGCCTTCGGCACCCGGCCCCACAGCTACGAGACCGACGGAGTGCTCGGGCCGACGATGCTGAGCCTCGGCGGCGCCGAGCACGCGGCCCAGCGCAACCTCGTGAGTGACGCGCTGGTTGGCCGCAAGCTCGACGCCTTCACCCCTATCGTTCGAGATGTGGCCCGTTCGCTTGTCGAGGGCTTCGCCGACCGGCGCGAGGTCAACCTCACGCAGCAGTTCACGAGCCAGCTCCCCATCCGCGTAATCATGGCGATGCTCGGCCTGCCCATGGAGGACTTTGCCCTGTTTCAGCGCTGGTACCGGCAGTTCATGATGGGGATGGGCTGGGCCGACGACACCCGAGCCGTCGCGCTCGCGGCCCGCGCCGAGTACGAGGAATACATGACGCCCTTCCTCGAGGTGCGGCGCCGCACCCTCGGCGACGACCTGACCTCGCGGCTCATCCGCGAGGGTGTTCCCGACCCGGCGATCAAGACCTTTGTCTCGCTCCTGCTCTCAGGCGGCGGCGAAACGACGGACAAGGCCATGGGCAACATGTGGTGGCACGTGCTCCAGGAGCCCGAGCTGGTCGCCCGCCTCGAGGCCGACCACTCCCTCCTGGATGCCTACTTCAGCGAGACGATGCGCCACTCCCCACCCGTCCACCGCGAGGACCGAGGCGCCACGCGTGACGTCGAGCTTGCGGGCGTCGCGATTCCCTACGGGGCGGTCGTGCGGTGCTGGCTTGCCTCAGGCAACCGTGACGACACCGTCTTCGACGACCCCGATACCTTCGACCCGTTCCGCGGCGACCTCTACTCCGAACGGGACCTGCGTGCCGGCTACTTCCGGGACGGGCTCTTCGGCCACCTCGGCTTCGGTCTGGGCCGGCACTTCTGCATCGGCTACCAGCTCGCCCGGCGCGAGGCGGTTGTCGGGGCCCAGGAGCTGCTGCGGGTCATGAAGTCGCCGCGCCTCTCGAATGAACAGATGGATGTCATCAAGGCCCGTAAGCGCGACGGCAGCATCCGCTCGGTGGCGGACCTTCACATGGAGTTCGACCTGCGCTGATTGCGGAAGCGACTATGAGCGGGAGAACGAACATGGCGAGCCGAGTGGAAGGGGCGATGGCATGAGCCACAGTTCGGAATCGGTACTGGCCTGGCTCCGGGAAAACAGCTCGGAAGATGCCCGCGAAGGGATGTTGCGCTACGGCATTCCCAACGAGCGTGCCTTCGGACTCGCGATGCGCGACATGAAGACCTACGCGAAGCAGATCGGAAAGGACCATGACCTGGCGCTCACCCTGTGGGAGTCAGGTTGGTACGAGGCTCGAACGGTCGCCGTGTTTATCGCCGAGCCCTCCGCGACGACGAGCGCGCAGATGGACGCCTGGGCCGCCGACTTCGACAGCTGGGCGATCTGCGACACCGCCTGCTTTCACCTGTTCGATCGCACCCGTCACGCCTGGGGCAAGGTGCCGAAATGGGCCCGGGCGCGGGGCGAGTTCAAGAAGCGCGCCGCCTTCGCGCTGCTCTGGGGCCTCAGTGGCCACGACAAGGAAGCGGAGGACCAACGTTTCGTGGACGCCCTGAAATGGATCGAACACGGCGCGCAGGACGAACGGCTCTACGTGAAGAAGTCCGTGGACATGGCCCTGCGTGCGATCGGGAAACGGAACCGCACGCTGAACGACGCTGCCCGCGACGTCGCCGCCCAACTGGCGGCGGACCCGGCGCCGGCGCCCAGTTGGATCGGCCGCCACGCCCTCCGCGAACTGGAATCGGAGCGCGTCCAGTCGAAACTTTGAGGGCGGAGGGTTGGCTGGCCAAAGGCGACTGTACTGCGAACCTTCGAACTGGCGGTTGGCCTGTAGGGAATCACCCCCAGCCACTGTGCAACAGGGCCTGAAAGGGATTTCACCCTTGAAACCATGCTTGCGGAGCAGCTCCCCTGGCGCGGCACTGCAGGCTAGGGTGGCGAGTCGGGTGTGATGGTCTGCCGAAAAGACACCCCTGCACAGGGGAGCTGACACCGGTTTGACAACGGCGCTCGTGCGAAGTGGGGTGTGCTCGGCTCTTCGTGACACTCCCCTTCTGAGGTCGCTAGCTGCATCGGTCCCGCTATTCGCTCAGTTGCCTGCAGGGCTTCCTCGATCCAGGTCCGTTGCGATACTCCCCAACCCAACGATTCCGACTCGCGACGGGCGATGTCTCGTTGGGCGACCCGCCCCATCTGTGGAACGGCCGCGTACTAGGGCGATCGTCAAGGGGAACAGGGTGACACCCTGTACGGAACAAGAGGTTCGACTAGAGGCCCGAGCCACGTTGCCTTGGATCGAGGACATCCCTCAGCCCGTCGCCGAGCAGATTGAATCCGAGCACCGCTAGCGTGATCGCCCCACCGGCGGCAAGGCTCATCATCGGCTTGCTGTCGAGGAATGCCCGCCCGTCGGCGACCATCCCTCCCCAGCTCGGTCCGGGAACGCTCAGATTCAGGAAGGAGAGGCCGGCCTCAGCGAGGATGTTCGTCCCGATCGAGGCCGAGAAGATGACGATCATTGGGCCGACAACGTTGGGGGCTATGTGGCGCCCCATGATTCGGCCCTGCCCCGCCCCGATAGAGCGGGCGGCTTCGACGAACACTTCGGCACGCAGCACAAGTGTTGCGGAGCGGACGAGCCTCGTGACGGGCCCGACCCCGAGCACAGCCAGTGCCACGATCGTGAGTTGGGTACTGGGCTCTCCCGTCTGCACCAGCAGAAGAAGAAGGACAAGCGCCGGGATTGCGAGGAGCGCATCTATTATGCGCTGGATCGCAAGGTCGACGGTCCCTCCCAGATAGCCGGATATGATGCCGATCACGGCTCCGATCATCGCAGCCACCGCCGATGCACTGACTCCTACCGTCACGGACAGTCGAGCGCCGTGAACCATCCGCGTAAGGAGATCCCTGCCAAACTCGTCGGTTCCCAGCGGATGCTCCCAACTCGGACCCGAGAGGAGCGCGAGTCGAGTCGGATTCGACGCCTGGAGGTTCGTCGGGTCTTCGTTGTCGGGGTCGTAGTGTGGATTTTCCTCGCTAAACACGTCGTCGTCCCCGTAGGGGGCGACGTACGGCCCGAACACCCCCACCACCACGACGGCGGCGGCGAAGACGGCCCCGATGGTTGCCAGCTTCTTCCGCCTCGCGAACCACGCGAGACTGGTGAAGACCAGCATGACGGGCGATCGCCGCTCAGCGCCAAACTCATGCGCCAGTGGCTGGGGAGTCGGTTCAACTCGTCCCATGTCTACTCTGCACCCCCGACACTGATCCTCGGATCGACCTGGAGATACACGAGATCTACAAGGAGATTCACAACAACGACGCCCGTCGCCAACACGAGCGCCAGTCCTTGAACCACCGGGACGTCGCGGCTACGCAGCGAGACGATCATCATCTGTCCCATCCCGGGGATGTTGAACATCGCCTCGAGGATCACGGAGCCACTGACCAGTGTCGCAAAGACGAAGCCAAGCACCGTCAACACAGGTATCAGGGCGTTTCGGAGGGCGTGGCGGAGGATGACAGTACGCGCCCTGAGCCCCTTGGCCTGCGCCGTCCGGACGTAGTCCTGGCGGAGGACATCCAGAAGTTGGGAGCGCAGCATTCGCATCACAAGCGCTCCGGACGACACTCCCCCGGCAACAGCCGGAATGATGAACAGCTGGAAGCTCGGCCAGGGATCTTCCCAGATGCCAGGGTTCCCCACGATGTTGAGTTCCAGAATGCCGTACTCAAGCACAACCAGTGTGCCGATCGTTGCGGTCCAGAAGGACGGCGCCGCGAGCGCGCCGATCGCGAAGAGGCGAAGTACACCATCAAGGAGCGAGTCCTGCCGGATGGCCGAGATGATCCCGACCGGAAGGGCTACCAGCACTCCCACGATCATGCTCATCGTTCCCAGTTGGATGGTGTAGGGGAGCGCGTGCCTGATCTCAGCAAGGACGGAGCGACCGGTGGCGAAGGATGTCCCCAGGTCATCTGTTACGAGGCTCCGGACATATTTCGCGTACTGGACGGGGATGCTGTCGTTCAGCCCCAGTCGCTCGCGCGCCTTCTCCAGTGCCTCTTCAGGAGATTCACCTGCAGCGGCGCCACCGCCGAAGTAGCGTTCGGACACTTGGGCGGCCGCGTAGTCTCCCGGGAGGATTCGGACCGTCACGAAGACGAACGTCATGACGAGCCAGATGACGGCGACGTTGAGGAGCACTCGCCGGATGACGTAGTTCGTCAAGCGTTACCACCCGGAGAGCCATGCTGGCTCGTAGAAACCCCGCCCCCTCAGGCTCTCACCCGAACGGTGCGCGAAGGCGTGGGCGATGATGGAGCGTGATCAGAGCGACTCGATTCCAGGCTTCCCCTGGAAAGTGGGATCACTCTGGTCGATCCAGGTTCCCTCCGCAAGATCCTTCGTCCAGTACCCTGTGAAGTTCGGGATCTCACGGTGCAGGTATGGCCACTTCATGTAGCGGTTGAGGCCACCCGCGATCGAGAATTCACCGGCCCCCGCATCGCGGAGCGCGACCCGCTGGGCATCCCTCATGATCTCCTCGGCCTCCTCGCGCACAAGGGACCTGAACCCACGGGCGATCAAGTCTTCCATCTCCGAGTTGTTGTACTTCCCGAAGTTGATGCCACCATCCTTCTGGAAGTAGAGGGCGAACCTTGGGCGGGGATCCGGCTGATTCCAGGCCGCCAACGTCCCGAAGTGAATGGTGTAGTCATCACTGATGAGGTAGTTGAAGAGGCTCGCGCCCCCCTCTACGAACTGGGGCTTGAACTGATCGGTCCCAAGATTCTTGTTCATCATCGTGATCATCCACTCGGCCGCCGCCTGGCCTGAGGGCACATTCTGGATGACGATGCCAATGTCCCCGAGGTCCGGGCCCCCGCCGGCCTCCCAGAGCGCCCGCGCGTCGGTGAGATCCTGGGTCTTGTCAGGCCGGAAGCCGGGGGTGGTCAGCAACTCGTCCTCGGGCAGTGCCCAACCCGTGTAGGCGAAGGGAATCGGCGGGTTTGGCCTACCCTCACCGGCGAACGCCTGCTGGATCACGAGCGGCCGGTCGATCGCAAGCTGGAACGCTTCGCGGATCTGCGGGATGGCGAATGGCCCCGCGTTGAAGTTGTAGAGGAAGGAGTGGTTGCCGTTCGGATCAGCCGTGTTGACCAGTTCGGCATCTGGATTGGCGCTGGCAATCGTCTCCATCACCTGTTTGGGGAATGAGCGGAACAACCCCCCGAACATGTCGATCTGCTTCTGTTCGAATGCCGCTCTGAACGCATTGATGTCGTCCCCGATGTCAGTTCCGATCATCTGATCGACGAACTGAATTGGGTCACCCAGAGCCTTGCGAAAATGGTCCGGGTGGCGATCCAGCCGGAATTTCCGGTCCTGTTCGAAAGAGGTGACCATGTACGGCCCCGTCCCGACCATGTTTTCGCCTGAGAAGAAACCGGGGTTGTCTTCAATCGCCTTGGCGACATCCGGGTGCATGAACCCGTTCAACTGGTCGGCCATGGCGCTGAGCCAGGGACCATTGGGACCACTCAGTGTCAGATTCACCGTTCGATCGTCCGTGTACTCCGTATCCACGATGTGTGAGTAGACGGAAGCGAACCGATGGAACGTCTCATCGACGGTGCCATCGCTGAGCATCCGTGAGCGATTCCGCTCGATGTTCCACTCGACCTGGTCCATGGTGAGTTCCGAGCCGTTGGCCGGGGCCTTGTTGTGCCACGTGATCCCGTCACGCAGCTTGAAGACGTAGGTGACCTCGTCTGGCTGCTCCGGAAGACTCTCGGCCGCGTCGGGAATGATCGTGCCGGCGTTGACGCTGCCGAACACGACGAGGTTGCTGTAGATCTGATGGTCTGAGGTGACGCCGTTCACTTCGCGGTGAAGGTCGGGGTTGTTTGCCCATCGAGTGACCGCTTCGCTGTAGTAGCTGCCGTCCTTTGTGGCAGGCGCGGCCGTGACCGCCGGTGTAGGGGCCTCCGTGGCAGCTTCGGTGGCCGCCTCCGTGGCGACTGCATCGGCACTGCCAGTGTCGTCGTCGTCATCGTCGCCGCAGCCCGCGATCGCGAGCGCGCCGACACCAACCGCCCCAGCGGCCGCTCCGCCCAGAACAGCGCGTCTCGATACGCGCTTTCGCCAATATCGGTTCCAATAGCCTTCCATGTCCGGGCCTCCCTTGACCGCTTCCTGCACGGAGTATATCCCTGCCTGCAATAGGTAAGTATGCTCTGGGGAAATCGCACGGCTTCGGGTGGCAGCCTGAGAGCAGCACTCGGTCTCGCGATAGACGTTGCCGGTTCCCTTGACAGGCGCTGCCAGGGGCCGTAAGGCAGAGCAGGCGAGCAGGAGCGATTGAAGCGAGGATGTCATGACCGCTCCCTTTGAGGTCGAAGAGACCGGCGACCCATCGATCATCGAGCCGCATGAATTTCTGGGCGAGCAGTTCCGGGTCGATCCGTTCCCGCTCTACAAGCGTCTTCGCGACTACGAGCCCGTTTACCAGGATCGGTTCCAGAATCGCTGGATCATTTCCCGCTACGAGGACATCTGGGGCATCTACAAGAACAACGCCCAGTTCACACGCGCGATTTACGACCCGAACGGACACTTCAAGTTCGGCTCGGACACGCCCCTGGGCCAGTCGCTGAACGAACTTGGAGAAGGCCAGGACTACATCTGGCTGCGCGGGATCGTAGCGGGCGAGTTCGTGGGCAAGCCGCTTCTCGCTCGTATTCCGCTACTAGAGCGCGTCGCGAACCGGATTATCGAGGAATTCCTCGCCCAGGCGGCCGAGGATCGCAGGGCGGGGCGAACGCTCCATGGCGAGATCGAGCTGGTGAAACAGTTCAGTGCCCGCTTCCCCATCCGTGTCATCGCCGGACTGCTCGGGCTCCCCGAGGAAGACAACGACTATTTCGAGTGGGTGTACGGACAGCTATTCGCTGCCCAGGGGTACGGTCGCGCCCACTTCCGCCGCGGCATCAAGGCGCGTGACGAACTCTTCGCGTACCTGGATCCCCTTCTCGACGAGCGAATGACCAATCCCAGGGACGACCTCCTGTCACGGTTCTGCCATGCGACCAAGGATGGGCGGACGATGAGCCGCGATCAGATGAAGGGGTACGTTGCCCTCATGCTCGCAGGGGGAGGCGACACCACGCACAAGGCCATCGATGCGATGTGGTGGAACCTGCTGAACAACCAGGAGCAATTTGAAGCCGTAAAAGACGCCCCGGACCTGATGGACCGCGTATTCACCGAGATGTTGCGCTTCGACGGCTCCAACCACTGGCAACGCCGGCGGACGAAGATGGAGGTTGACCTCCGCGACAAGGTTCTCCCCATGGGAGCGACCGTGTGGCTGTTCCTCGGCGCTGGCAATCATGATGAGCGCGTCTTCAAGGATCCCGAGACGTTCAACATCTTCCGCGACGACCTCTATTTCGGGAAGGAGCTGCGCTCGGGCTACTGGAAGGACGGCGTTGCCAGCCATCTGGGCTTTGGGCAGGAGACACACTTCTGCCTCGGCTACGCGCTCGCTCGTCAGGAGGCGGTGATCTCGTCCAAGATGTTGATGGCGGCCCTCAAGAATCCCCGCCTCAAGAATGTGCCCAACGAGGGAATCGTGTTTCCTCCTCCCGGTCGCGGTGGCGTACGCGGCGTCCAACACCTTGACATCGAATTCGATCTCTAGGCGCGGCCCCTCAAGGCCTTCGGCCGCTTACCCGAGGAGGTATACAACGTGGCAGCTCCCATAAGAGAAGCACCCATCATCGAACCCGCCGAGTTCCTCACCGAGGACCACCGCCTCGACCCATTCCCCCTCTACCGCAAGATCCGGGACTGGGAACCCATCTACAAGGACGACCTCCAGAACCGGTTCTTCGTCAGCCGCTACGAGGACATCTGGGACGCCTACAAGCGGAGCCGCGACGGGGGCGACTTCACCCGCGCCGTCTACGACCCCGGGGGCAAGTTCGAGTTCGGCTCCGAGTCACCGCTGGGCCCGACCATCCTCGAGATGGGCGAGGGCGAGGACCATCGCTGGAACCGGGGCGTGGTCGCCGGCGAGTTCGTGGGCCGGCGCCTCTCGAAGTGGCTCCCGGTAATCGACGAGATCGCATCCGAGCTCATCGACGAGTTCTCCCTCGAGGCGGCGGAGAGCCTCGCCGACGACTTCTCGGGCCGCGGCGAAGTCGAATTGGTCTCGCAGTTCAGCCGCCGCTACCCCATCCGCGTCATCGCCGGACTGCTCGGCCTCCCCAGGGAGGACTACGACTACTTCGAGGGCGTCTACTCCGTTCTCTTCTCCGGGATGAGCTACGGGCGCGCCTACTTCCGGGAGGCTTCCGGCGCACGGGACGAGCTGCACGACTACCTCGACCCGATCATCGCCCGGCGCCGGCGAGACCCCGGCAAGGATCTCATCTCGAAGTTCTGCCTCGCCGAGATGTCGGGGCGCAAGATGACGACCCACCAGATCAAGGCGTTTATCACCCTTTTGCTCGTCGGTGGCGGCGACACCACCCATAAGGCCATCGACTCGATGTGGTGGAACCTGCTGAACAACTACGAGCAGTACGAGGCTGTGCGCGAGCAGCCGGAGCTGATGGACCGCGTCTTCACGGAGATGCTTCGCTTCGACGGCCCCAACCACTACCAACCCCGTCGCACCACCCGCGAGACCGAGCTGGGTGGCCGCGTCATACCCATGGGGGCGACGATCGCGCTCTGTCTCGGGTCCGGCAACCGCGACGAACGGGTCTTCAAGGACCCCGACACCTTCAACATCTTCCGCGAGGATCTCTACTTCGGGAAGGAGCTCCGCACCGGCTACTGGAAGGACGGCGTTGCCAGCCACCTCGGCTTCGGCCAGGAGCGCCACCACTGCATGGGATACGCCATGGCCCGTCAGGAGGCGGTCATGGCTTCGAAGATGCTGCTCGATGTGTTGAAGAACCCGAGGCTCAAAGACGTGCCCAACGAGGGCATCGTCTTCCCACCGCCGGGCAAGGGAGGTGTGCGCGGCCCCCTCCACCTCGAGATCACCTTCGACGTGTGACCTCGGGAGTCCCTCGTGGAGGTGAGTCGTGCGGAGGTTCTGAACGACTTGGAGTACTCGGAGTGCGGGCACATCACGCTAGTGAACTACCACCAGACCAGGGGCGGCGAGGCTAACCCGCCACTCACGCGTTCCTACCAGACCACTACTTCGGGCGCGACCGTAGACCATCCCCGGCGCACGGCAGTGTGTGCAGGGGGACACCCCGCCCTTCAGCCGCGCCATGCGCATGGCCGGCGGGTGCTTGACCACGGGCTCGACGGCGTCGGCTGGAACGTCTAGCCCTCGAGAATGAGGTGCGCTAACTCGTCGGGTGTGCTCAGCATCGGGTAGTGCCCCGTGTCGAGTTCGTGCCAGCGCGCGCCGAGTGCCTCAGCGCAGCGGCGCTGGTGTGCTTCGCCGGGAGCCGTCGACTGGCGGCAGTAGATCACGGACGCGTCCCACGGCTGATCCCAGAACGATGCGAGGACGACCGGTTCGTTGAACGCCGCGACGGGGTACAGCCCAAAGCGATCCGCGGCCCACGCTGCCAGCTCCGGCTCCATGCCCGCGCCCAGGGTGTTGAGCGCCCCGTCGCGCGAGAGGCCGACGGCCACGTCGGTGGTGATCGCCGGGGGCCGGTTCACGATGTCCGGGATCTTCTCGCCGTGGAGAAGGGCGAGCGCGTCGACGAACACCAGGCGCTGAATGCGCGCGCGGGCGAGCTCGGCGACCCTCGCCACAACCATGCCACCGGCTGAGGTGCCGACAAGCACGACCTCAGAGAGGTCCTCGTAGCGCAGCAGCTCCGCGATCTCTTCGGCGTGCGTCTCCGTAGTGATGCCGGGCCGCGCCTGCGCGGTGCGCTCGGCGCAACCGTCGAGCGAGGGCGCATACACACGATGGCCGGCGGCACGGAGCCGGGTCGCTACGGACGACCAGATCCAGCCGCCCTGGTACACACCGTGGATCAGCACGAATGTCGCCATGCTGTCGTCCCATGTACGGACCCCTCCGGTAGGTGGGGAGCCGCAGCAAGCGTAGTCTCCGCTCTGGGGTCGCTTCTGGGAAGCCGATGGGCCCCAGCCGACACAGCGCGATCTACGCGGCGGGCGCAGGGGGCGCTGGCAGCGGCAGTAGGCCGACGTGGCCGATTGGGCCCACCGCTGGCCAGCATGCCGTCGCCTTCAAGTCGATGCTCCGCCGGCGCGGTGTCCGCGTCGTCTCGATCACCGAGCACGCCGACGACTCGCCCACGGGCAAGCTCATGGAAGCGATCATCGAGAGCGTCGACGAGTTCTACAGCGAGAACTTGGCGCAGGAGGTCATGTCGGGCGAGGAGTTCCGGCGAGTGCAGCGGGTGCTGCAAGCCAAGGCGCCGTCCAAGATACATCCCCGTCGCGCGACCAGCCCCTACCTGCTCAGCGGCCTGGCCAAGTGCCAGACGTGCCGGCGTGCGCTCACGGCGGCTGAGGCCAAGAGCGGCCGCTACACGTACTACGTGTGTCAGTCCCTCATCAAGCGGGGCCGGGGGAGCTGCGACACGCCGCGGCTGAACGCCAAGAACTTCGAGCGGCTCATCATCGAGCAGCTTCGCGAGCACATCCTCACAGAGAGCAACATCCGCGCACTGGTGCGGCTCGTCGACGAGGAGATGGACGGCGTGGCCCGCGAGCAGCGGATAAGGCTTGAGACGATTGAGGGAGAGCTGGCGGAGCTGCGCCGGCGCATGGACCGGCTGTGGTACGCCGTCGAGACCTCCGACCTGGAGATCAACGACATCCTTCCCCGTCTCAAGGAGCACCAGGAGCGGCAGGAGCGCCTCGAGACGGCTGCCGACGAAGCGCGCAGGACGTTGTCAGAGCGGCGCGCGGTTCTCGACAGCGTGGACGCCATCGCCGCCTTTGCCGAGGAGATGAGCGACTTCCTGAGAACGAGCGAGCTGACCGAGTCCCGGACCTTCATCCGCTCCTTCGTGAAGGAGGTCGCCGTGAAGCCCGGAACGGCAACGATCCGCTACACGATCCCGCCCCCGCCTGACAGTCCCATCGGCGGGGCGGATACGGCGGACATCAGCCTCTCGGACCCGATTATGCGTACTGAGCGAAGTGGCTGGCCAAAGGCGACTGTACTACGAACGTTCGAACTGGCGGTTGGCCTGTAGGGAGTCACCCCTTAGGGCTGACGACGGTGAGCAAGGACGGGTTGTCCCTCTCGTATGGTGCGATGCGTCTGATGCGAGCCCGGAGGTGCCCACCCCAGTAGACTGACTCGGCCTTGTCAGCGTCCGAAGGAGGTGCGCCAGTGGCCACCGACGACACGAGTGGTGAGAGCGCCTCGCCCCAAGCTGAGGTTCATCAGCCTTCTCCATACGTACATGCATTGCGTAAGGCGGGAGCCGTTGAAGGCGCGGTAAACGTCCAGATCGGCCCTCGCTTCTTGGAGCTATTCTCAGAGAACCTCTACTCGTCGCCCAACAAGGCCTTCGAGGAGCTCGTGTCCAACTCTTGGGATGCGGGAGCCTCCGTGGTGCATGTCAGCATCCCGGCATCTCTCACGGAACCCGGATCGGCGATATGGGTACTAGACAACGGCGAGTCGATGGACCTCGCCGGCTTGGAGCAGCTGTGGGCAGTGGCAAGTGCAGCCAAGAGGGACCGGATGGATCCACCTCGGCCACAGATCGGCAAGTTCGGGATCGGCAAACTCGCGACGTATATCCTCGCGAATGAGATCACCTACATCTGTCGCGCGGCCGACGGCATTACCCGTGCGGTGACAATGGACTACCTCGACATCGACGAGCGTGCGGAGTCCGACGATCCGTCCAAGCGACTTCAGATCGGCTCGCTCCCGCTCGAGGTGAGGCGCTACAGCGACGAGGAGGCTCGGGGGCTGCTAGCAGCCTTGCCTGACGGGGAGCACGTCCTCCGACTCGTCGACGATGGTATTCCCCTGCCTGAGGGCGCCACCGAAGTCGATGACGGCTTCGGTGGCGAGCCTGAGGACGCACCTTCGACGCCTGTTGGGACCTGGACCCTGGCGATCCTCACCAACCTGAAGGACAAGGGCACACGCATCCAGGCCCACCAAGTCCGCAGGATGCTGCGTGCAGCACTACCGCTCGGCGCCTCGATCTCGATCGGAGTCAACGGGGAGGCCGTTGAATCAACCAAGCTAGACATCCCCATTCATGAGCAGTGGGTTCTCGGTCCGGGGCTTACTATCGATGATCTCGATGTCGACGCCGGCGATGAAGATGAATCGGTTCCCGTCGTCGAATGCGACGACCCGTATCGTCACGTTACGGTCGAGGGGATTCCAGGAGTCATCACCGGGACAGTGCGACTCTATGCGCAGCGGATCTCTGGAGGCAAGAGTGAAGATCGCGCTCGGTCGGTAGGCTTCTTCGTGAACGTGCGGGGGCGGGTGATTGCGCTCGATGATCCGTACTTCGGGCTAGAGAACCTGAGCCACGGGGCGTGGGCACACTTCCGGTGCACGGTACGCGCGGACGGACTCGATGCTGTGCTCAACGTCGAGAGGGATACGTTGCGTGACGGTCCGGAGCTCCGTCGTTTTCGCGCCCTGCTTCGCGCCCTCTTCAACAAGGCGAGAAGTGCCTACCCGTCCCTGGTCTCGGCAGCCTGGCCAAACGCCGGGGAGTTGCTCGCTCGGCGATGGGACGCCTTCCCGCTACACGACCTGAGCGAAATGATAACCGAGCGACTGGGAACTCAGGTTGCCCTTCCCGACTTCGTTGATGTCTCCGACATTGGCGATGCGCACGCCTATCGTGAGCAGTGGCTGCTGGCGTCCAAGAGGCCTTCGGAACTCCTCACCGAGGTGCGTGACGAAGAAGCCGGCCCAGACGACTCAATGGCGATGTACCAGCTGAATAGCCGCAAACTCATCGTCAATGCCAACCACCCGTTCGTGCGGGAACACAGTGCGACCGCCGAGGAAAAGGAACTCGTCCGCGACCTCGCCTTGGTCGACTTCCTCGTCGCTACTCGGATGGTTCAGCAGGGAATCGAAGTTGGTGCTGTGGAAGAGGCCCATCAGTACCGCGACCAAGTGATGCGTATGTTGGCGCGTCTCCGACGCCGCACGGGCGCTCAGATCGCCCAGTTGCTCCTTGAGGCTACCGGGCATGCCCGTGGACTCGAGGTGATCGTCGGGGAGGCCTTGGACTACCTTGGGTTCGTGGTGACACCTATGGGTGGCCGAGGCGAACCCGAGGGTATCGCTCAGGCGGCTATCACCCCCCGAGCGGACGACTCACCCGGTACGTACTCGTTGACCTACGAAGCCAAGTCGACAACCCAGTCCTCCGGGAGGGTGTCTGCTGATGACGTAAATCCTGGAAGACTGAAGCGGCATCGCGAGAAGCACGCCGCGAATCACACCCTCGTAGTTGGCCCTGACTTTGCTGAGGGCGTCCTCACCGAAGAGTGCACGAAGTACCTTGTCACGCCGATGAGGGCTGCTGACTTGGCGACCTTGCTCATCCGCTCGGGCCGCAGGGGGATAATCCCGTTGACGAAGTTGCGGGAGATGTTTGAGCTTCACGACCCTGACGCGGTACACATGTGGGTGGAGCAGCTCTCGATCGACCGGCAGAGTCCCGACACCCTCACGCTGGAGGAACTGTTGGAGGCGATCGAACGGCTTGGGTTCGAGGGCCCGGATACTATTCAGACCAGCACGTTGGCGTATGAGATCCGACGAACGCGCGAGTCAACCGATCGCCCTACCCGGGCCGAAGTGCAATCGGTCGCTCAAGGATTCAGCGTGCTCCTGCCGGGCCTGCTGGAAGTGCAAAAGGACGACATATACATAAGTGGGTCGGTCGCCGTAATCAGGCAGCGCATCAGCGAGATGCTCGACCGACTCCCAGAGCCACTACAGACTCAGTTCGCTGAGTGACAAGGCAACGCTGCTGCGCGGGAGCCCAGTCGTCTGACCTTTCCGCTGCGCCCGCTCGGCTAGCTTTCCTTGCCAAAAGTCAAGATGGTCTCGGTGCGCATCCGGCGTGAGAGTGACGAGTTGCTGTCCTCTGGTGGAGGCAGATACCGACTTCGGGAAGGAAGCTCTCTCTCAAAACGGTCGTCTAGGCGCAACCCATGTGTCCGCCCTGCCGCAGCGACCACGCCGGCATTGTCTACGAAGGTCCCACGGATCGTTGAATTACCGATGACGACGACAGCGGTGCCGTCCGCCTCCAGGACCCTGGATACTTCCCTTTGCATCAGATCGATGTCTCCAACGAATCGCCGGAACATGTTGCGGAAACGTGCATCGAGCGCCTCCCCGCTGCCACTTGAGCGAATCAGAGCATCGATCTTGGCAGTGTCGTAACTCGCGTCAGGTGCCCGCTCTGCGCCGATGCTGGATGAGCGGATGAGCGCGAGATCTGAGAAGGGGACTCCCAGCCAAATCAGAGCGAGCCGATGCCCTCGCATGTAGTCGATGGCGTTCAGGTAGGGAGGTGACGTGACCACAGCGCCGATTGTCTCATCACCGATGTCGCTCAGATTTCGCGCATCACCCAACTCCACACATGCGGTTCCGGCGAGTGGCCGATCGATGGCCTTGATGATGCTCTTGACGGACCTCATGAAACCTGCACCCACGTCGAACTCATTATCCGTGGCGACCTTGTGGGGCCTGGAGTGCGAGACATCGCGGGCAAGTGACGCACCACGGTCCTTGGTCACGATAGTCCGGCTCACGGCTAAACGAAGCAGCTCACGTGTGCTGCAAGGCTCTTGCGGGAGGGCTCGAGTCAGTGCGCGCAATTGGCGTTCTTGTTGACCCGCGTACCAGAATCGAACGAATGCCAGTGCTTTCGCGTCGCCATCTATCTCCCGCACGGCAAGGTCTTCGGAGTGCTCCATTTCCTGCGCGCGCGACAGCGTGTCTTCAGCCTCTTGGAGCACGCGTTGAGGGTCCACTCTAGTGGTCGCCACACGGGACATCAGGACAGCCAGCGGATCGACGTCTCTACCTATGGCGTCGAGGCCGAGTTCCATCGCAGCCTGGAGGACGGTCCCGGAACCACACATAGGATCTAGCACTCGGGCCCCACGCCGAACACCCTTGAGGGCATCCAAGGCTAGCTGAGGGGCCATTCTGGCCGGGAAGGGGTGCACATAGCGGGCCACCATCTCGCCTACCTTCGCGTCTTAACGCAACCTGATGGAGGTCGCCAGAGTGTATGTCAAGCTCCTGACAGTGGCAGCAACGCTGGACTGTCGCGCGGGACCGTGCGCCGTCCATGCTCCCGACCTCCGGTCCGTGGCTTCCTAGCATTCCCGCGCAATGTCGGGTGCGTAAGGTCCTGTAAGGGGGCGCACGGGGTGCATCTCAGGGCACCTTGCCGCGACCCCGGTAGACTGGCGCGGTGCCCGCCAGCCCCAAGGACACCAACAGCGCCACCACCGGCTACGAGGCCGAGCTGTGGGGGATGGCCGACGCCCTCCGCGGGAGCATGGACGCGGCCGAGTACAAGCACGTCGTCCTCGGACTCATCTTCCTCAAGTACATCTCTGATGCCTTTGAGGAGGCTCACGCCAAGCTGGAGTCCGAGCGCGACCAGGGCGCCGATCCGGAGGACCCGGACGAGTACCGCGCCCAGAGCATCTTCTGGGTGCCGCCGGAGGCGCGCTGGGCGCACCTGAAGGCGCAGGCCAAGCAGCCGACCATCGGGCAACTGGTTGACGATGCCATGGCCGCCATCGAGCGGGACAACGAGGGGCTCAAGGATGTGCTGCCCAAGGACTACGCTCGTCCCGCCCTCGACAAGACGCGCCTCGGCCAGCTCATCGACCTCGTCAGCAACATCCGGGTAGGCGACGAGGAGTCCCGCTCCCGGGACGTGCTCGGCCGGGTCTACGAGTACTTCCTGTCGCGCTTTGCGAGCGCCGAGGGGAAGCGGGGCGGCGAGTTCTACACGCCGCGCTCCGTCGTCAGGCTGCTCGTCGAGATGCTCGAGCCGTACAACGGCCGCGTGTACGACCCCTGCTGCGGCTCGGCCGGCATGTTCGTGCAGTCCGTCGAGTTCATCCGCGCGCACCGTAGCGGCAACGGGAACGGCGGCAGGGCCCGCGCCGACATCTCCGTCTATGGCCAGGAGTCCAACTACACGACGTGGCGCCTCGCCCGCATGAACCTCGCCATTCGTGGCATCGAGGGCCAGATCGCCCACGGCGACACCTTCCACAACGACCGCCACCCCGATCTGAAGGCCGACTTCATCCTCGCCAATCCCCACTTCAACGACTCCGAGTGGCAGGGTGAGCTCCTCACCGAGGACCAGCGTTGGGTCTACGGTGTCCCGCCCACGGGGAACGCCAACTTCGCCTGGGTGCAGCACATGGCGCACCACCTCGCGCCGAACGGCGTGGCCGGCTTCGTGCTGGCCAACGGCTCGATGTCGTCGAACCAGTCGGGCGAGGGCGAGATCCGCAAGAACCTGATTGAGGCCGGCCTTGTCGACTGCATGGTTGCGCTACCCGGCCAGCTCTTCTACTCGACCCAGATCCCCGCCTGCCTCTGGTTCCTCGCCCGGAACCGTCGCGGCGGCAGCGACGACCGCACTGACAGGGTGCTCTTCATCGACGCCCGCAAGCTGGGGCACATGGTCGATCGCACCCACCGCGAGCTTACCGACGACGATATCCAGCGCCTGGCCGACACCTACCACGCTTGGCGGGGCGAAAAGGATGCGGGCGAGTACACCGATGTCCCTGGCTTCTGCAAGAGCGCGACGCTTGAGGAAGTGCGCAAGCACGGCCACGTGCTCACGCCCGGACGCTACGTCGGCGCCGAGCCGCAGGCCGACGACGGCGAGCCCTTCGCGGAGAAGATGGCCCACCTCAGCGCACAGTGGCGCGAGCAGCAGGCCGAGGCAGCGAGGCTCGATGAGGCCATCGAGGAGAACCTGTGCAGTCTGGGGTTTGGTTCTTCGGATGACTCGGTCCGACAGCAGTTTGAGGAGGCGTAGTCAGTGGACTGGGTGATCGTGGCGGCGACCGTGGTGATTGCGTTGTCGGCCTTGGCGTCCCTCTGGTTGAACTGGAGGCTGAGCCAGGACAACCGCGCCCTCCGGAAGGCGGGAACGGAGCCTGAGGTCGTAGCCTATCTTGGCGTTGAACACCACGCCGCGTACTTGGTTTACCTCGTACTGGAGAACGTTGGCCAAGGGCCCGCATGCGACGTGGGGTACTTCGTGGACGCAGCTCCCGATGACTTCGCGAAGCACAATGTACGGAAACTACCCGCCAGAACTCATCGAACGGTCGCCAGCCTGCTTCCTCAGGGAGGCCGGACCCAGCTGTTCATGGGAGATACCTACAGCCTGCTTGGCAGCCGCGAGGAGTCTGGGCTTGAGCCGTTCAAAGTAAGGGTTTGCTACTCGAACCTTCGCGGCATCTCCGCCGACTCCAAGGAGTTCTTGCTGGACGTTTCTGAGCTAGGGGATCTGGCAGAAGTCGTGCCCGCTGAAGAACGGATCGCCAGCTCCCTGAAGAAGATCCAAGAGCAACTTGGGCAGCTTGCGAGAGGCTCGGCTCGCTTGCACGTTGAGACGATCACGACGGACGAACGAGAGGCCCGAAACCAAGAGTTGAGGGCTCGCTCTCGGCGGCAAGCTGCTGGCGCTTCTGAGGGTGTCGAGGAAGCTTGAGCGTGGAGGAGCGTAACGGCTGGCGCCAGATGACCATTGCGGAGTGCGCGGTCATCAACGACTCCACGTATTCTCCCAAAGAGAATTGGCCGTTCATCAACTACCTTGACACGGGGAACATCACAGCCAATCGCATCTCGGAGTTCCAGCACTTGGTCGTCGGCCGGGACAAGGTGCCTAGCCGGGCCCGGCGGAAGTGCCAGGTTGGCGACATCGTGTACTCCACTGTGCGCCCTAACCAGCGGCACTTTGGGATTCTCAGAGAACTCCCCGATAATTTCCTTGCCTCAACGGGGTTTGCCACGATACGAGCAAGGGAGGGCCGGGCCTGCACTGGCTTTCTGTATTGGTTCCTAGCTCAGGACCACATCGTCGATCATCTGCACACTATCGGTGAACACAGCACGTCCGCATACCCCTCCATCAAGCCAAGCGACATCGCCACTCTGGAAATTAGCCTCCCTCCTCTGGACGAGCAGCGCGCCATCGCCCACGTCCTTGGGACGCTCGACGACAAGATCGAGCTGAACCGCCGCATGAACGAGACCCTCGAGGCGATGGCGCGGGCCCTGTTCCGGTCGTGGTTCGTGGACTTCGAGCCCGTCCGCGCGAAGATGGAAGGACGCTGGCGTCCGGGCGAGTCCCTCCCCGGCCTCCCCGCGCACCTCCACCCCCTCTTCCCCGACCGTCTCGTCCCCTCCGAGCTCGGCGACATCCCTGAGGGCTGGGAAGTAAGGACACTCGGCGACTTGGTCGAGGTGGAGCGGGGTCTGTCCTATAAGGGATCAGGCCTCTCCCCCGATGGCATGCCGCTGTACAACCTGAACTCCATCTACGAGGGTGGGGGATACAAGCCCGAGGGCATCAAGCACTACGCGGGTGACTACAAAGCCCGACACCTAGTGCGTCCGGGTGAGGTGGTCGTGGCAAACACCGAGCAAGGGCATGACCGACTCCTTATCGGCTATGCAGCAGTCGTGCCACACACGGCTACGGCTCAGGGCCTCTTTAGTCACCACCTGTACCGAGTGCGACCTGCCGATGAGAGTGGGCTAACCCCTGACTTCATCTGCGCACTGCTGAACACGCCGGCCATACAGGGCGTCGTGAGCGGCTATGCAAATGGCACCACCGTCAACATGCTGCCTCTCGACGCACTCAGACTCCCCTCAATTGCCGTGCCGGCGCAAGCGCTCACGATGCTGTTCGGCACCGTTGCAAAAGCGAACCGGGAGAGACAGGAACAGATGGCCGAGCAGTCGTCCATGCTCGCCTCGCTGCGGACTCTGCTCCTGCCAGAGCTGGTGTCTGGGGAACTGCGGCTGCCGGCAGGGAAGGCTCTCCCTGGTAGCGAGGGTGGCCCCGAGTGACGACTCTCTACGTGTTCCCAGACACCAACCTCTTCATCCAATGCCATCCCCTCGAACAACTCAACTGGGCGGAATTAGGAGCGTATGACGAAATAAGGCTGATTGTCTGCCGCACCGTCCAAAGGGAGATAGACCGGAATAAGGACCGGGGGAACGACCGCGTCGGGAAGCGGGCGAGGAAAACTAACTCTCTGTTCAGGCAGGTCATCCAGAGTACGACTGGTTCAGAGGTCGTTAGTAAAGGGCCTCCAAGAGTCAGTATAGAACTGGACACTCGGGCCAGGCCCAGTTCGGAACTCATGGAAGTCCTTGACTACGGCCATGACGACGATGAAATTATCGGGTATACCCTTGCGTATGCCCAGGAGTTTCCTGACCGAAGTGTGGTTCTGCTTACTCACGACACAGGAGTAATCATGACCGGTCGATCTGTTGGAGTTACTGTTACACCAATAGAAGAGGAGTGGAGACTTCAGCCCGAGAACACTCGGGCAGAAAGTGAACTGGCCAGAGTTCAGCAAGAGCTTGAGGAACTCAAGAGGCAAGAGCCGCGTTTCGAAACTGATTTCGCTGACGCTGCTGGAGGCAGCGTTGAGTCCGTCGACCTGAGATGTGTCGCCTTCCAGCCCTTGACCCCTGACGAGCTTGCCTCGGCCATGGACAAGGTGCGGGATAGCTTTCCGATGGTCACTAAATTCGAGCCGCCAAGCGTTGGCACCCTAGGCCAGATTGTCACAGCAATAGAACTCAACCCTGGGGGCTTTCAAGAACGAGTGGAGCGCTATCAGTCCACGCAGTACCCGGAGTGGCTCGCCAAGTGCGAAACAGTCCTTGGGAACCTGCATCTGGCCCTGCAGCGCCGGGAGGGATGGCCCGTCGTTGCCTTCCAGGTGACGAATGAAGGCTCTCGTCCTGGAAGAGACGTGTTGGTGGAGGTACAGGCCCGGGGGAACCTACAGATTCGGCCACCCCTTCCAGAACGCCTACGGTCGGCAGAGGATGACGACGAGGAGGTAACGATGCGTTTCCCAGAGCCTCCAGAGCCTCCGCGGCGGCACTTAGTTGCTGACGTGCTTCGAGGCTTTGGTACCTTGGGTGACCTTGGCCTGCACCTTCCTCCTGCCACTGCACTGCCTCCTGGAGCCTCTGAGCAGCGTCGCAACCCGAACGCCTTCTACTACAAGCCCAACCGCCCCTACGAACCGACGGACTACGTTGGTTTGGAGTGCGAGCAGTGGAGGCACGGCACCGGAGCGAAGGACTTCACGGTGGAGCTGTCGTGGGAACCTGGGTCTAGCGAAGTCAGGGGCGCGCTTGAATGTTCGATACACGCTGAGAACCTGTCGTCTCCGGTGAAGAAGACGCTTCCGGTGAAGATCGCTATTGATGAGGCGAGTGCCGGGGACTTCCTGGGCGACCTTCTTCAGGAGTTACGGGAGAGGACCACTCCATAGAACCTGTCGGTGACCATCGCTGGCAGTGCCGGAGCCACGGCTGAGGGTGTCGCCCTCTTACCGCTCCAAGCGGGACAGCGTCCGTTGACACCCCGAGCGACGCAGGCCGATCATGGCTCGACGATAGGGGGCGGGCGACCATGGACTGGCGAGAGCACATCAGCGTCGACCCGAATGTCTGCCACGGGCAGGCGTGCATCGCGGGTACCCGTGTTGCGGTCAGCGTCATCCTCGACAACCTCGCGGCCGGCCAGACGGCTGAGGAGGTCGCGGAGAGCTATCCGTCCGTCTCCACTGAGGCGGTCACGGCGTCCCTTCAGTACGCGGCGGAGCTGGCCAGGGAGCGGCCTGTGCCGCTGGGCGCATGAGCCGCGACGACAACCTGCGAGAGAGGATTCTCAGTGGGCGATCCGACGCAAACATCCGCTTCGAGGACCTCCGATCATTCCTTTTGCGGTTGGACTTTGCCGAACGCACCCGCGGGGGTCACCATATGTTCAGGAGAGAAGGCGTCCGCGAGCTGATCAATCTGCAGAGACACGGGAGCCAGGCGAAGCCCTACCAGGTACGGCAGGTCCGTCAGGCAATCCTGAAGAACCACCTGTGAGGAACCCCGAATGCATAAGTACGAAGTCATCATCTATTGGAGCAACGAGGACGACGCCTTCATCGCCGAGGTACCCGAGCTTCCCGGCTGCAGCGCCCACGGCGACACCAAGTCGGCCGCCCTGCAGAGCGTCGAGCAGGCGATCGAGCTCTGGATCGACACCGCGCAGGAGTTCGGCGACCCCGTCCCGGAGCCCCGGGGTGAACGCCTGATGCTGGCGTAAGGCCGCATGACCGGTATCACCGAGGCCGTGGCCGAGGAGGCCGCCCTCGACTGGCTCCGCGAGAGCGGCTGGCAGACGGCCTACGGCCCGGACATCGCGCCGGAGACTGCTGGCGCGGAGCGCGACAACTACGAACAGGTCGTACTGGAGCGCCGCCTCCGCGAATCCCTTGCTTCCCTGAACCCGGACCTTCCCGCCGAGGCCCTCGACAGCGCCTACCGCAAGCTCACCCGCCCCGAGGGCTCGACCCTCGCGGCCCGCAACCGAGCCTTCCACCGCATGCTCGTGTGGGGCGTCGAAGTCGAGTACCGCACGGCCGATGGAGCCATCCGCGGGGCACAGGCACGGGTCGTCGACTTCGAGCGGCCCTCGACCAACGACTGGCTCGCCGTCAATCAGTTCACCGTCACCGAGAACAAGCACACGCACCGCCCCGACGTCGTCCTGTTCGTGAACGGCCTGCCCCTGGGGGTCATCGAGCTGAAGAACCCGGCGAACGAGGACGCCACCATCTGGGATGCCTGGCAGCAGCTCCAGACCTACAAGGAGCACATCCCCTCCCTCTTCGCCCCGAACGAGCTGCTAATCGTCTCCGACGGCTCCCTCGCCCGCGCCGGAACGCTCACGGCCGGGCGGGAGTGGTTCAAGCCCTGGCGCACCATCGGCGGACTTGAACTCGCCGACGCTGCCCTTCCCGAGCTGCAGGTCATGCTCGAAGGCGTCTGTGTGCCCGAGCGGCTCCTGAGGCTGATCCGTACCTGCATGGTGTTCGAGGACGACGGCGGCGCCCTCGTCAAGAAGATGGCCGGCTACCACCAGTTCCACGCCGTCCGCGTAGCTGTCGACGAGACGCTGCGCGCGACGGAGCTCCAGGCGGCAGGCTTTTCCGACTTCGAGCGGGGATACGAGTCGGGGCGAAGGCCGGGCGGGGAGCGGGGCGACCGCCGCATCGGCGTTATCTGGCACACGCAGGGGTCGGGCAAGAGCCTGACGATGGCGTTCTACGCCGGCGCCATCATCCGCGAGCCGGCGATGGAGAACCCGACGATCGTCGTGCTCACAGACCGCAATGACCTCGACGACCAGCTCTTTGGCACCTTCGCCCGCTGCCAGGATCTGCTGCGCCAGCCGCCCGTCCAGGCAGAGAGCCGCGCCGACCTGCGCGGCAAGCTCGCGGTTGAGGCCGGGGGCGTGGTGTTCACGACGATCCAGAAGTTCTTTCCCGACGAGAAGGGCGACCGTCACCCGCTGCTCTCGGACCGGCGCAACATCGTCGTCATCGCGGACGAGGCGCACCGCAGCCAGTACGAGTTCATCGATGGCTTCGCCCGCCACATGCGCGACGCCCTTCCGAACGCCTCGTTTGTCGGCTTCACGGGCACGCCCGTTGAGCTGCAGGACGCGAACACGCGCGCCGTCTTCGGCGACTACATCAGCGTGTACGACATCCAGCGGGCGGTGGAGGACGGCGCCACCGTCCCCATCTACTACGAGAGCCGCCTCGCGCGGCTCGCCCTCGACAGGGACGAGCAGCCGTCCATCGACCCCGACTTCGAGGAGGCCACCGAGGGGGAGGAAGTCGAGCGCAAGGAGAAGTTCAAGACCAAGTGGGCGCAGCTGGAGGCGGTGGTCGGGGCGGAGAAGCGCATCAAGCTCGTCGCTCAAGACATCGTCGAGCACTTCGAGCAGCGCCTCGAAGCCCTCGAGGGCAAGGCAATGGTCGTGTGCATGAGCCGGCGCATCTGCGTCGACCTCTACCGCGAGCTCGTGCGCCTGCGTCCCGAGTGGCACGACGACGATGACGGCAAGGGCGCCATCAAGGTCGTCATGACCGGCTCCGCCTCGGACCCGCCCGACTGGCAGCCGCTGCTGCGGAACAAGGCCGGGCGGGAAGCGCTCGCGCGGCGCTTCCGCGACGCCGACGACCCGCTCCAGATCGTGCTCGTGCGCGACATGTGGCTGACCGGCTTCGACGCACCAAGCCTCCACACGATGTACGTCGACAAGCCGATGCGTGCCCACGGCCTGATGCAGGCCATCGCCCGTGTGAACCGCGTCTTCGGCGACAAGCCCGGCGGCCTTGTCGTCGACTACCTCGGGCTCGCGCACGAACTCAAGCGCGCCCTCGCGACCTACACCGAGAGCGGCGGCACCGGGGAGACCGCCATCGACCAGGCCGAGGCAGTCGCCCTCATGCAGGAGAAGTACGAGGTCTGCCTCGGCCTGCTCCACGGCTTCGACTGGTCCGCGTGGACCTCAGGAACGGCCACGGAGCGAGTGTCGCTCCTCCCGGCAGCGCAGGAGCACATCCTCGCCCAGGAGAACGGCAAGGACCGCTACCTGGCCGCCGTGCGGGCGCTGTCGCAGGCGTTCGCGCTTGCCGTCCCGCACGAGGAGACGCATCGCATCCGCGACGACGTCGGCTTCTTCCAGGCGGTCCGCGCGGCCCTCGCGAAGCGCGCCGAGGCGGAGGCCCGTCCCGCCGAGGACCTTGACCTCGCCGTGCGCCAGATCATCTCGCGCGCCGTCGCCTCCGAGGGCGTGACGGACATCTTCGCTGCGGCCGGTCTGGAGAAGCCCGACATCTCTGTGCTCTCCGACGAGTTTCTTGCCGAGGTCCGAGGAATGCCCCATCGCAATCTGGCGGTCGAGCTGCTGCAGAAGCTGCTCAAGGGCGAGCTCGCCACGCGCCGGCAGAAGAACGTCGTCCAGGCACGCTCGTTCTCCGAGATGCTGGAGCAGACCCTCCGTCGCTACCAGAACCGCGCCATCGAGGCCGCGCAGGTCATCGAAGAACTGATCGAACTCGCGAAGGACTTGCGTCAGGCCAACGAACGTGGCGAGGAGCTTGGCCTCTCAGACGACGAGTTGGCGTTCTACGACGCCCTCGGCGCCAACGACAGCGCCGTCCAGGTCCTCGGCGATGAGACCCTCCGTGATATCGCCCGCGAGTTGGTCGAGACGGTCCGTGGCAACGTCACCATCGACTGGACCTTGCGCGAGAACGTCCGCGCTCAACTACGCGTCCTCGTGCGCCGCATCCTCCGTAAACACGGCTACCCCCCGGACAAGCAGGAGCAGGCGACGCTTACCGTCCTCGAGCAGGCCGAAGTCCTCTCGGAGGGCTGGGCTGCCGCCTGAGAACTGTTTCAGAGCACGGGAAGCCGGACGTTCCCAGGGCGCTGCCCGATTGCAGAAAGTCAATTTCGCCTAGGCAATTTGCCGATTTCGCATGGAACGAGCCCCGGAACCGAATCGCTTACTGCCTACGTCCGGTAGGGGGCGTTTCCCCTTGTACCGACTGGGGTTCTCGCCTCGGTTGCCTTTCTGCAATCCCCTTCTTTCTCTGTACACGCCCATGACATGCCGTCGTCCCTCCAGAGAGCAATTTGGGGCATGCGGCACGACTCGACCCGTGTCGGGCAACGCCTTTCCTGTCGTGGGGCCGTGAGGAGCTTCCTAGGGCCTCGGGAAACACACGACCGCATTGCGTGTGGGATGCCCAGTCCTTGCTGCGGAAGGGACAACTGCGAGTTGTCGCCGTCAATCAACGTAGCCTAGGGTCGGGGGTCTGTGGTCGTGGTGGCCAGTGCAACCACTGGCTGCCGTTCCCGGAGCTGGCGATTGCTTTCCGGGGGATGATCTAGCAAGCGGACTCCGCAGGACCTCGGCCGCTGCTCGCCGGGGTCTGCACGCCCAGCAACGGCGCAGGAGCGGGGGGGTACGCTCCAGGTTGCCGAACGTACATTCTAATGGCAATCTGGGAGGCGGGCCGGAACGCCCCCTCGATAGGACGGCCATTGGACATGCGCGGTGGAACGGGAACTGTACTACGCCATCGGCGACTACCTGCTCGCGCACATCGAGCGCCACGGCCACGCGCGCACGGCCGCGGCGTTCGGCGTCTCGCGCCACACGCTGTGGCGCTTCCTCGAGCGCGGCCAGCCGGGCCGCGCCCTGCCGCGCGCCGTCATGGCCTGGGTCGGCGACACGCCCCGGAAGCTCGCCGCGGCGACGCGCGCCCTCAGGGGCGAGACGCGTCCGGCGCCGCTTGAGCGCCCCCGCCCGCCGCGACTGACACGGGCCCTCCACGAGACGCTGCTGCTCGTCTGCGGGACGCCCTTCGCCAGCGTCCAGGACCTCTCGCGCATCAAGCGCGCGCCCGGGTCCACCCTGCGCGAGCGTCTGGCGAAGCTGCTCCGGATGGGCCTCGCCGAGGCGCATCCACACCGCCTGGCGATGCTGAGCGACCGCCCGCTGCGGCGCTACGTCCCCACCACGTCGGGCATTACGGCGCTCGGCGACGACGACCTGCTCTATCGCCACCCCGTCTCCCGCCAGTGGCTCCGCCTGCTCGCCGAGCGCCTCGACGGCGTTGCGCTCGTCTACGAGCTGGCGGCGATGATCGCCGACGCCGACCCCAAGGAGGACCCCGTGCGCGTCGAGCACTGCCGCAGCGGTCCGTACGACGCGCTCATCACGCTCTCGGGAGACCGCACGCTGGGCGTCGTGCGGCAGGGGGCGATGCTGAGCTCGGCGAGCCTGCGCTACCGCATGCGGACGCTCGAGCGGCAGGACCTGCAGGAGCTTCCGCACGTCACGCTGATCGCGACCGACTCCGACCAGGACACGCGGCGCGCCGTGCGGGCGCTGCGGGAGCCCTCGGGCTTCCACCACAGCGCGGCGGCGACCCTGGGCGCAGTCATCGGCGGCGGGGCGAGGGCGCGCGTCTGGCAACCCGCGCGCTACGGTCGCGGGAACACGCCGGTCGTCAAGCCCAGCTCCAGCCTGGCGTGGCTGGTCGACCTGGCGGGGCGCGAGGCGGAGCACCCCGTGCACAGGGTGATGCCGAAGCGCCTCTGGGCATGGCGTGCGTCGGGCGGCGCACGAGCGACGCCGCCGAGGCCGGGAGACCTCGCCGGTGCGGTGGCGACGCGGCTCGGCGCTGCGGAGAAGCGGATGCTGGACCTGCTGGCGGCGTGGCCGCTCTGCACGACGGAGCAGTTCGCCAACCTGATGGGCGGCCGTGGCGAGCGGCGCGTGAACCAGCTGCTGCGTCCGCTGCGGCGCCTCGGCCTCGCGCGCCGCGAGGGGGAGGCGCATGTCCTCACCGACGAGGGGCTGGCGTACCTCGCCCGGCGCGACCGGGCGGCGGTCGGCACGGCGCTGGGCCGCTGGAGCGCGGAGCGCACCGCTGAGGGGGTCTACGCTGGCACAGCGCTGCGCGCGCTCGCCGCGCAGCGCGAGCACCAGCGGGGGCTCTCGGAGTTCGTCTCGATGCTTGCCCTCGACGCCGCCTGCTCCCGCGACCACACGTTGCTCGACCTGCTGCCGACGCACCGCTCGCAGATCACGTACCAGCACCGAGAGAAGAACTACGCGATCCACCCCGACGCCTCGTTCCAGCTCGGCTACCAGGACGAGTGGACCTGGTACCTGCTCGAGTACGAGCGCCGCGCTGTCACCCCGAAGCGGCTGCCCGAGCGGCTCGCTTCCTATGACCGCTACTTCGGGAGCGGCCGGGCGCGGCTCGACCACGAGGGACGACCGCCGATGGTGCTGTTCGTCTTCGAGACGGAGAACGCCGAGGATGCCTTCCAGCGCGCCGCTTCACGGCTGTCTGGGGTCCCACTGGCAAGCGCCACCACGGAGTCGCTCAACACCGAGGGTCCGCTGGGGCCGGTCTGGATGTCGCCGGCTCCGGTTGCACCCGAAGGCCGTCGCCTGCACTTCCTCCACGAATTGCACTTCTGCAAACCGGCCCGTCCGCAGGACTTCCAGTAGGGGGACTCGCTTGCCACGGCGTTGGGGCAGGCTGCCCCATGGAAATGCCTTGTCCCATATGCACCTGCGCGGTCCCGATGGGGCATTTCTACCTACGTTGTTCTCTCTACTGCCTCTGTCAGCCCCAAACAGCCCGGATCGCGCCACATGGTGCAAAACGGGCTGAACCGCTTTCACGGCCTCCTGTAGGGGCCGGGTGCGGCCAGCGCGGGCGACTGGAGGCGAAAGCCGGAGGCGCTCAGCCTAGCGCGGTGACCAGAGTCATGCGGCGAGATTGCAGTGGCAGGCAGGGATCCTGGGCGCGGTCTGCTGCGACCGCAAGGAGCGAGGGATGCCGAACGAAATCATTATCCATGTGGACCGCTGGCCACCGGCGAAGGACGGGACCAAGTCAATCTTCAACCCCGAGCACGGGCGCCATCCCCTCGTACGTGACCTACTCTCCACGGCAGGGGACGCAATCGCCGTTTCCGGTTGGCAGCGCGTCGAGAGCCCCTTGCCGGTTGGTCTCGAACTCGTCGTCTCCAGGCGCGCCGCTTTTGGTGGAGGGGCGGATCCGGCTAACTACATCGGCGGCGTCTGCGACGTACTTCAGGCCGAGCGCCAGGGCATTCAGCCGTCGTGGCTCGGCGAACTCGCCGGGCACGCGCTGTACGAGAATGACAGCCAGGTGCGCGAGATCCACTATCGCGAGGATACTTCCGCGCCCGGGGGATACCAGGTCCGCATCTGGACGCTGTAGCGTGAACCCTAACCCACGCCATACAGCAGTCAGGGGAGCATGCTCCAACCCGATTGCGCCCCATCAAGAAGGTGCTACCTTGCCGTGGCCGGGCAGTGGCGCATGAGCAGTGCGGGAATCGACCAACAGAAACTCGGGGAGATGCGGCATGCCGTTGACGTGGTGGCGAAGATGGTGGGCGTCCTGCAAGGTGAGTCGGCGCAGCGCTACGCTCCAGAGAACTACGCTCCCCAGTCGCGGGCCGCACAGGCGGCGGCGGACGAAGCAACGGCCTTGCCTCCAGAGTGGGCAGCCTGGTTCCAAAGTTGGACCAGAATCCTGTCCGCCGCCGACCATCTCTTCGCTCTTGAACGAGTCCTGGAGCCCGAGGCGCTCTTGACCTTTTCGCCATGGACTGTCGCCCGGGCGATTCTGGAAGCGACCGAGCAGGTGTCCTGGCTGCTGCATCCAGCGATCGAGGAGCGAGTACGGACAGCGAGGTGCCTGGGGCTCCTTCGGCGGGATGCCAAAGCTCAGAAGAGACTCGCGAATGCCCTTCGAAACGAAGAACTAGTCGGACAATGCGACGAGATACTCGGAGGCATTCGGAGGCTGGCGAAGGAATTTGACGTGGCTGTGGAGGAGCCGAAAGGGCCAAGTACTATTGGGGCATCGAAGGACTACCATCTCTTGGCCGGTGGATTTCATCAGAATCAAGGAATCAACGAGGCTCTTTCCCTCAAGAAGACGACCACCAGCGGATCCCGGAATGAGTATCAGGTCAGCTTGGATGAAGGCCAGGTGCGCTACCTGCTTAGGGAGCCCCTGAGGTGGTTTGGCATCGCCTCACATCGACACTTCAGCTATTGCGGCTTTGACCTTGCTGAACTAGAGGCCGTCCTTGTCCCGTCTACGAAGGTCCTTGGCCTCCCCCAACGCTTCTGGGAACAGCCGGCAGCGGAGCACGAGAAGCCGAAGCCAGCGTAGACAATCTTCCAGCCCGCCCCCAGCCGCATAAGTCTCGGTGCAGGACGGGCGCGACTTGCTAGTCGTGCTGATCTCCCCCTGCGTGGTGTCGAGCGTCGACAGCTCGGGGAGGTGGCGAAGCACATCGGGGTGCCCCCCAAAGTGCTTCGCCATCAAGAAAACCGTGGGACATGGCCTGACCACCGCTAGAGCGACGGTCCGGCCAATGGTCATTGCTACTTCCTCCGACCAGGCTCCTTGTCCCGTGGGCCCTTGTCGTCGCCCTCCGCTCGCTCCTCCCAGTCATCGGGACGTTCCTCCTCGTCCCGTGACTGCCAGTAGGCATCGTTGTTCGGGTTGAGCTGGTTGGCGTGGTTGTCGAGATCACTCTGCTTACTCATGTCATGTCTCCTCGGAGTTGGTTGGGCTTGGTTCTGTGCTGTTGGATCCTGTTAGTTGACCTGGATCAAGCCCTCCTTTCCGACCGCACCGGCAAGCCTCTTGCTAGGGCCGTGGCCGAGCGCGAGCACGCGAACGGCCACTCCCTGCTTCTTGAGGTCACGCGTGAGGTCGCGATAGTCGCCGTCGTTCGCGATGAGAACGAACGTCGTCTCTCCGGGTTCGTGGCCGCAGTCGCTCCTTGCCTGGGCGATGAGCTCGTCGTCCATGTCCGAGGAGTCCTCCCACACGCGCCACCCACGTTCGGCAAGTACGTCTGTCGCCCGCTCTTGCGAAGGGGTCGAGAACACCTTGAACAGGCGGTGAGAGGAACCCGAGAATCTGCGGTCAAGCTCGCTTCTGATGTTCGCGTCTGTCTTCGCAGCCTCTAGGGCGGAAACGGCGGCGTTCTGAAGGTCCCACATGACGACGAGGCGCGACCTCCCCTTGCGGGGTTTCGGGGACGGCCGCTTGCGCTGGAAGAACTGCGGCGGCACGCCCTGGGCCGCGCCGAGTGAGTACAACGCCGCCAGAGACGTGGCATCCGGAGTCGTTGATCCCGTCTCCCAGCGGGAGAGCGTGTTGGCGGGTATCCCTAGCTGCTTCGCCATCTGCGCCTGGGTCTGCCCCAGCTGTTTTCGGAGTGCGACAATCGAGTCTGGCCGGTACTCGTACCTTCCGCCTTTGATGGGTACCACCTGGGCCTCCCCCCGCTGCGAAGTGGGACGACTCGCGCGGGCGGGCATTCCCCCACGTGCGCCTCCCTCCCTGGAGTGTATCGCGTTCTCTGAGGAAAGCAACAGACCTGTTGTGGAAGTCAGATATGTTGTCTAACTGACCTCGGGCCCTGTCGTGGCTCTCCCCAGGTGACTTCCCCCGCCACTGAGGGTCGGTAGCACCGAGATTCGGCCACGTAGCCCGTCTGCCAGGCGAACGGTTGTGCTAGGCTCGTTGAGTCCCCATGCATTCAAGGGGAGAGGCACGAGCCATGAAGCACTCATCAGACCCAACCCCTGCCGCCCTCTATGCGCGCGTCTCCAGCGACCGCCAGGATGTCGACCTGTCCGTCTCCGCCCAACTCCGGGCGCTGCGCGACTACGCCGAGAAGAACGGCTACGCCGTCGTCCGCGAGTACGTTGACGAGGCGGAGAGCGGGCGCATCGCCGATAGGCCCCAGTTCCGCAAGATGCTGGATGCCGCCGAGCGCCCCGACGCTCCCTTCCGCGAGATCCTCGTCTGGAAGTTCTCCCGTTTCACGCGCAAGCGCGAGCACGCCGTCGCCTTCAAGTCCATGTTGCGCCGACGCGGCGTCCGCGTCGTCTCCATCACCGAGCACGCCGACGACTCCCCCACGGGCAAGCTTATGGAGGCGATCATCGAGAGCGTCGATGAGTTCTACAGCGAGAACTTGGCCCAAGAGGTCATGCGCGGCCTGCGTGAGTCGGCCTCCCGTGGCTTCTGGGTCGCTCCCGTCCCTCCCCATGGGTACCGGAAGGTCGCGGTCGAGGACGGAGCCAGCAAGCGTCAGAAGCTGGAATTGAACCCGCCGGCCGACGCCGTGATGCGCCGCATCTTCGAGATGGCCCTCAAGGGAGAAAGCGTCCTCGACATTGCCAGGACGCTCAACGCCGAGGGAATCCCGAGCGCCCGGGGCAAGCGGTGGAACAAGACGACCATCCACGCGATGCTCGCCAACGAGGCCTACACGGGCACACTGGTCTGGGGGGCCACGGCGAAGGACGGCCTCGGCGCCGTCCGGGTGGAGAACGCCTTCCCCGCCATCGTCTCCCGCGAGGAGTTCCAGCAGGTAGCGCAGATGCTTCAGGCCAAGGCGCCGGCACAGGTCCACCCGCGCCGCGCCTCTAGCCCCTACCTCCTCAGCGGCCTCGCCAAGTGCCAGCCGTGCCGCCGGGCGCTCACGGCCGCGGAAGCCAAGAGCGGGCGCTATACCTACTACGTGTGCCAGTCCCTCATCAAGCGCGGCCGCGGCAGCTGCGACACACCACGTCTGAACGCCAAGCACTTCGAGAGGCTCATCATCGAGCAGCTTCGCGACCATATCCTCACGGAGAGCAACATCCTCGAACTCGTGAAGCTTGTCGATGAGGAGATGGACGGCGTGGTCCGCGAACAGCGGGCGAAGCTTGAGACCAACGAGGCGGAACTGGCGGAGTTGCGGCGCCGGATGGATCGCCTGTGGCACGCCGTCGAGACCTCCGACTTGGAGATCAACGACATCCTCCCCCGCCTGAAGCAGCATCAGGAGCGTCAGGAGCTCCTCGAGACCGCTGCCGACGAAGCGCGTCGCGCCCTGTCGGAGCGACGTGCGATTCTCGACAGCGCGGAAGCCATCGCCGCCTTCGCCGAGGAGATGAGTGACTTCCTGAGCACCAGCGAACTGACAGAGACCCGGGCCTTCATCCGGAGCTTCGTGAAGGAGATCGTCGTGAACCCTGGGAAGGCGACGATCCGCTATACCATCCCCATGCCGCCTGACAGCCCCATCGGCGCTGCAGACTCAGCGGAAATGGACCTGTCAGACCCCGTTATGAGTACGGTACGAGGTGGCTGCCGAGCAGGGATTCGAACCCCGACCAAAGGCTCCAAAGGCCCGTGTGCTACCGTTACACCACTCGGCAGAGCGCGGGTGCGTGAGGCTGGTGCCGAAGGCCGGACTCGAACCGGCACGGGCTTAGCGCCCAACGGTGTTTGAGACCGTCGCGTCTGCCAATTCCGCCACTTCGGCTGCTGCTGACCGTAGACCCGTCGCGCGCGCCCGGTCAAGGATGGACCGCGGTTGGGAGAGCGTGGAGCGGAAGACGAGGGTCGAACTCGCGACCTCCTCCTTGGCAAGGAGGCGCTCTACCACTGAGCTACTTCCGCGCGCCGAGCGAGTATAGCAAAGGCTCCCCGTAGGTCCCGATGCGCGTGGGTTCGCCCCTCGCGGGGCCAACCGTTTGGTGGGGACAACCTGGCCGGCCCAGAAATCAGTCGCCGAGCCGGGAGGTGTAGCCCAACGCCACCACGTCCTCGACGTACTGGCTGCGCCAGCCCGCGTCGGGCACGCGTACGTTGTGGTCGCGGAACCAGCGATGGATGCGGAGGTACTCCTCTTCCATCCGCGCCCGCCAGCCGTCCTCCTCCCGGAACGTGTCCGGGTCCACCTCTTCGAGCTTGCGCGACATGTCCGCGTATTGGATCTCCGCCTCTTCCTTCCAGTACGTCGACAGATAGTCCAGCGACTCCTCGAGGTTGCGGCGGCACTCGTCCAGCTGGACGCCCATCCAGCCCGCTTCCGTCATGAGCTGGCCGTTCACGCGATAGCGTCCCGCGCACAACTCGCAGACCACCACCAGCTTGCGCGCGTCGCAGTCGGTCTTGTCGGTGCAATCCTGGCAGCGCGCCGCGAACTCCGCCGCCTCCGTGCTGCGCGTATAGCCCACGACCATCTCGTCGCCGAGCGCTTCACAGGCCTGGCAGGCGAGCGTGCCTGCCAGGATCTCGTTGATCGTCTTGTCCCAGTCCACCGACATCAGCGTTCCTCTACCCCCGGGTCCTTCGCGAGCCTACTCGGCAGTATACCAACCGGTCTGTCCCGGCATTTCCTCGATGCCGACGGTCAGCCGCTTGATGTTGGACGCTCCGTGCTCCGCCAGCTCCGCCCGCAGGCGTCCCGCGAACCACTCCGCCAGCCGCTCCGCTGTCGAGTTGTCGATGGGCAGGGCCGCTACGTCCGACTTGGGGAAAACGTACCGTTGGTCCTCGTACGAGATCTCCCAGTCGTCTTCGCCCTCCACGATCGTCAGCATCCGGCTGTCGAGTTGGAGCACGAACTTGTGGTCGAGCTCGTCCGCGATCGACTTCGTCAGCCGCTTCAGGTCGCCGAAGTCCCACACCCACGAGTCCTCCGTGAGGTCGCCCTCGACGTCGACCATCACGTCGTAGTTATGGCCGTGCAGGGGTTCGCACTCCCCCAGGAACGTGGCGAAGTGAGCGGCGGCGAAGCGCAGCCGGTTGCGTTCGACGGTAACGCGGCGGGTGACGGTCATGATGCGGCCTCCAGGTGGCGATCGTCTCTGATCGTCGCACCCTTGGGCCGCACACGCTCGCCGGAAGGCCTAGCCGCGGCCCAGCAACCCTCCCGCGTCCATCGCGAAGATGCCCGCCATATCGCGGTTGATGCGCAGCTGGAGGTAGGCCCGCAGCTTCTGGATCAGGTCGGGAGCCTGCTCCCAGCCTTCGCCGTCGAGCTTGTGCAGGTGCCCGAGCGCCTCCGTCAGGAGTTCGCTCAGCTCCCCGTAGCTTTCGCTGATCGACGCGAACGCCGGCATCTCCGGGAATTCGGGCGCCCCCGCCGCACGCTCGCCGATGGACCGCAGCGCTGCCGCCGCCTCACCGTCGCGCGACGCTGCCGCCGAGGCCGCTTCGCCCAGCACCCGCGACATGCGGTTGCACTCGTCCGCCATCCACTGCTGCTCCAGCGGCAATCGCCGCTCAACCGATACCAGCATCTGCTGAATCATCTGCACCGTGACCTTCGCCGCGTTCGTTTGCAGCTCCGGCATCACGTCGCGTTCAAGGCTCTCGCGGATCAGCTCCAGGACCCGTGCCGAACTTGGATTCGTGAACATGGACCTACTCCTCCGCCTCGGGGTATCCGAGAATCATGCAATAGCCGGGCTGCGCGGAGACCAGCGGTTGCAGCATGTAGGTGCTGAGGAAGTTCTTCGCCTCCCCGTCGAGTCCCCGTCGTACCGCGTCCAGGATCGGCGCCGCCAGCGCCGCCGACGAGAACACCTGGAAGAAGCCCACATCCTCTTCCGTCACGGGGATACCGCTCAGCTTCGTGTAGTGCTGCAGGAAGCCGCCGTCCGCCTTCACGCTCCCGGCGAGGTCGAAGCCGGTGATGCGGGAGAGCTGGTACAGCCAGCCGATGTCCTCGCGAGGGTCGCCCACGTGGGCCGCCTCCCAGTCGATTACGCCCGTGATGCGGCCGTCCTCGTACAGGAAATTCGAGGGCTGGTAGTCCCCGTGGCACATCGACAGCGGGACTGGCTTCGGCAGCCGGTTCGGGAGACTCGCGTACATGTCAAAGAAGACCGGCAGTGGGTCGAAGGCGATCTGCTTGTAGCTCTCGACGAAGAACTCCATCGAAGTCGTCATGTACGACTCCCAGCTCGAGGCATCGATCCCTACCCGTCGCGCGTCGCGGAAGTCCCCCTCCGGGTCGAGGCTGTCGAGTGAGGTTGCATGCAACTCTGCGATCCGCTCGCAGAAGTCGGTCGCCACCGCTTCGAGCTCGTCCTCGTTGCCGGGTGCGAACAGGGGGGTCAGGTCGGCGCTTCCCTGCAGTCGCTCGATCACCATCGCTGGTCGATCCAGCGACTCTCCCTTCTCGTCGAGAAGGTAGGGGGTCGCCACCGGGATATCGGTTCGCTCCCCCACCCGCTGGGTGATCTGGAACTCCAGGCGCCGGTCCGTCGGCAGGATGTCCTGATCGGGTGGCGGGTCGCGACGGATGATGAGCGGAAGCGTCTCCGTGCTCCCGCCGCCCTCGAGGATCGCGTCGGCGCTGTACGTCTCCTGCGAGTAGCCCCCCGCCAGTAGCTGGAAGTCCTCGATCCGCACCGATTCGGCGTCGGGGCGGTTCTGTTGAATGAATCGCTGAAGCTGAGCCTCCATGGCGTACCCTCCGCCGCGGAAGTCTACGGCGGCGCTCCCTTTGGCTCAGCCGACGATCGCGAGTCCCTCGCCCCGCAGGTCGTGGGCGGCGGCGATGCCCCCTCCCGCCAGCACGGCCAGGCAGGCCCGCCCCGTCCACCCGTCCCATGCCGCCAGCGGCTCGAAGGCCAGTTCCTCGGCCCGCAGCGCGTCCCCCAGGCTGTCCGGTGTGCGCGACTCCGCGTACAGCGAGCCGTCCGTGTCGAGCGCCCAGCGGGCCGCGTCCAGCGCGTCCTGCGGGTCGGCCCCGCGGCGAAGGACGGCGTCGAGCACCTGCACGTTCGTCTGCGGTTGGCGGTGCGCTCCCGGCGTCCCCCCGACGGCGACCAGCTCTCCGTCCCGGGGCCCCGACGCCTCCCCCGCGAGCGGAAGGTCGGGGATGGACGTGACGATGTAGTTGTGCAGCGTGTGCATGGGGCGCTTCCCGCCCGCCAGCTCGTTCGGGTGCCCCTCCTCGAGGCTGAAGCCCCGCACGCGGTTGTTGAACACGACCCCCGTGCTCGCCGACAACACGCCGCTGCCCCAGGCCGAGAACACCGACTGGATCAGCGAGACCGCGTTCCCTTCCGCGTCGATGGCCAGGAGCGCCGTCGTATCGCCGTCTCCCCCGGCGGCCATGCCCGCTTGTGCGGGCGCCCCGCCCGCGCGCAGCAGCGCGGCCGCGTCGAAGCTGGTGGCCCGCGGATCCCCCGCTTCCGCGTCGACGGCCGCGAACGCCTCCCGCAGTGCCTCCACCTGTGCCCCGATGCCGCCTTCCGAGCGCGCTAGGCGCCGCAGCGCCAGCATCGTCACAAGCCCTCGCGATGGCGGCGGCTGCGTGTGTACGAGCATCCCTCCGAACTCGACCGAAAGCGGCTTCACCCACTCGGCTGGTGCCCGCCAGTCGTCCGGTGTGAACGCCGCCCCGAGCCCGCTTAGCGTGGCCAGGCACGCGTCCGCGATGTCGCCCTCGTAGAACGCCGCCGCCCCGCCCTCGGCGAGCGACCGGAGCGTCGCCGAGAGCTCCGGCTGCACGACCTGCTGCCCCCCATCCCCATGCACGTGCCCGAACGACTCCTTGAACGCCCCCGCCGGGTAGACGCGCTCCCGCCCCACGCTCACCGCCCGCGCCAGTGCCCGCGAGGCCGGGAACCCCTCCCGTGCGATCCGCTCTGCGTCCTCCAGCAGGCGTGACCACGGGAGCTTCCCGTACCGCTCGTGCAGTGAGCCCCACCCTGCCACGCACCCCGGTACCGTCACCGCCAGGGCGCCTGTGTCGGGAATGCCGCCCAGCTCCCGGTACGCCGCCGCGTCCGCGCTGGCCGGCGCTGGCCCCGAGCTGTTCAGCGCTTCGACGGCGCCCGTGGCGGCGTCGTACACCGTCGCGAACGAGTCCCCGCCGAGGTGGCTCATGAACGGCTGCGTCACCGTGAGCACCGCCGCCATCGCGACCGCCGCGTCGGCGGCGCTGCCGCCGTCGTGCAGCGCCCGCTGGCCGGCTGCAGCCGCCAGCGGGTGGTCGGCGATAACGCACGTGCCCGAGCCTCGCAGCGCCCCGCGCCGGGGGCCTTCGCCCCCCGCGACGCCTTCGATGCCCTCGCGTCCGCCGCCCGCGGGCTGGTTCGTCATGTGCTTCTGCTCCGGCCTATCCTTCCCGCAACAGCTTCAGCACGGCGCCGGCATTCCCGACCGCCCGTGCCCGCTTCCACACCTTCGTCAGCACGCCGTCCGGCCCGATCACGAACGTCGAGCGCGTCATGCCGATGCTCTTGCGCCCGTACAGGGTCTTCTCGCCCCATGCTCCGTATTCGGTCGAGACCTCCGTATCCTCGTCCACGAGCAGCGGGAAGGGCAGGTCGTGCTTCTCCCGGAACTTCGTATGCGAGGCTGCGCTGTCGGCCGACACGCCGAGGACGACCGCGCCCTCCTCTCCGATGTCGGCGTGCCTGTCGCGGAATTCGCAGGCCTGCTTCGTACAGCCGGGCGTGTTGTCGCGCGGGTAGAAGTAGAGCACCACCGTCTTCCCGCGATAGTCCTGCAGGCGGTGGGTCTTCCCGTCCTGGTCCTGCAGCTCGAAGTCCGGGGCCGTGTCGCCCGCTTCCAACGTGATCGGCATCGCTTCCTCCTATGTCGCCGCTTGCCTAGCGAATCACACCCGAGACGCGCTCCGCGTGGATCCTCAGGATCACCCGCCGCTGCGCCTCCAGCCAGGCGGGCAAGTCCTCCGGCTCGGTGAAGCCGGACCCCTTGATGTTCTCGAACACGAGGTGGGTGGCGTGCTCTAGCCCCTCCCGCTCGATTTCGCACCGTCCCTCGACCGTCACGAAGTTGAAGGGCGCCGCGTCGTTGAACACCGTGATTGTGACCCGCGGGTCGTTCTCCAGCGTCTTCACCTTCAGCGTCGGCGCGGTCGTGCTCACGACCAGGGTGTCGCCCTCGCGCGCGTACGCCACTACCGAGCTGCTCGGCTGCCCGCTCTTCCGCACCGTCGTGATAACGGCCCAGCGGTTCTCGCTCACGAACCGGTCGAACGCCTCCGTCCCGATCATCCGCGCCTCCTCTGGTTTGGTGACTCTATTCTCCCGAACGCACGGGCGCGGGTCACGCGGCAGGTTGCCGCCCTACAATGGCGCCCGCACGCCTGAACGGGAGACCCCATGCCCCAGCTTCCAGCCTTCACCCTCACCGATGGCGCCGGGCAGGAGCGCGCCTTCCCCTCCGGCCGCCCCTCCCTCCTCGCCTTCGTCAAGGAGGACTGCCCCACCTGCGGCCTCTCCATGCCGCTCATCCAGGCCGCCCACGAAGCCTTCGGCGAGGCCGTCGACGTGCTCGCCATCGGCCAGGAAGCGGAGGGCAACGCCGTTCTGGTCGACCGCCACGCCCTTACCGCCCCCATGCTCGACGACAGCGCCCTGCACACCTCCTACGCCTACGACCTCGACACCGTCCCCACCCTCATCCTCACCGGCCCCGACGGCGCCGAGCAGAAGCGCTTCATCGGCTTCGGCCGCGACGACTGGCAGAGCCTCTTCGGCGACCTCGCCGGGATCGCGGGCGTCGATGCCCCCGACCCGGGCTGGGACGAGTACCCCGATTCCCGCCCCGGCTGCGGCTCCCGCTCGGTGGAGCCCGGCATTGCCGAGCGGCTCGCCGCGGAGGCCGAGGGGAGCCCCCTTCGCGCCCGGCGCATCGACATCGGCTCGGGCGACGACCTGCACGAGTTCCTGTACGACCAGGGACTCACCGACGGCCTCCCAGTAGTCCCGCCCACCCCCGAGCGCGTCATGCGCATGCTCGAAGGCACCACCCGCGACGCCCAGGACCTGGTCGCCGTCGTCCCCCCGAACATGGCCCCGGCGACCGTCGAGAAGGTCGCCATCAACGCGGTCATGGCCGGCTGCAAGCCCGAGTACCTGCCGGTCGTCATCACCGCCATCGAGGCCTGCGTTACCGAGGAGTTCAACGCCCACGGTGTCTGGGCGACCACCATGGGGGCGGCCCCCGCGATCGTCGTGAACGGACCGATCCGTCACCACATCGGCATGAACATGCAGCTCGGCGCCCTCGGCCAGGGGAGCCGAGCCAACGCTTCCATCGGACGTGCCGTGCGTCTCGTCATGCGCAACGTCGGCGGGGCGAAACCCGGCGGCACCGAGCGTTCCACCCTCGGAACACCCATGAAGTACACGCTCTCCTTCGCCGAGTGGGAGGAGCGCAGCCCCTGGGAACCCATGCACGTGGAGAAGGGGTTCGAGCCCGAGGACAGCGTGGTCACCGTCTTCCCCGCCACCAGCGGACCCCAGCTCATGGTCGACCAGACCGCCCGCACGGCCCGTGCGCTCACGGGCATCCTCGGCCTCACGATGGCTGCGGTCGGAAACCCCCACACGCCCACGGGCCACGTCCTCTTCGTCGTCTGCCCCGAGCACGCCGACACCATCTGGCGCGACCGCTGGAGCAAGCAGCAGGTTCGCGACTACATCCTCGAAGTCACGAGCATGCCCCTCCGCGACCGCCTCGCCACCGCCGACGCCAGCGGCATCGAGCCCTCCCAGTTCGGCCCGGACGGCCCCACCGAGGAGCAGCTCGACAAGCTCTATTCGAAGTTCCGCGCCCCCGAGTTCATCCACATGGTTGTGGCCGGCAGCGAGGCCGGAAAGTTCTCCGCCGTCCTCGGCGGCTGGGCCAGTTCACCCGTCAGCCGCAAGATTGAAAACATCCCGTAACGAACGGGGCTGTGTTCCGCTGGCGCCTTCGGGAACCGCCGCCTACGCTGGATGTGCGGGTCGGCGCGACCGGCCCTGGAAGAGGTACTGCATATGAGCGGGGCGATTGGACCCGGTAGCGAGGGCATGAACCTGGAGCACATCAAGACGTGCGTCCGTTGCGGCCTGCGCTATGACTGGCGCCGGTCCTCCAGTGACTCGCTCAAGATGACCTACTGCAGCCACCTCTGCGAGGCCGCCGACCTCGGCTTCACCCTCGAAGCGCTTCTGCACGCCCGGCCGCTGACCTCCACCGAGGCTGAGGCCTCAGAGCCCGAGACCGCCGCGATCTAGCCGCGACTCCCGCTAGGTCTACGTGACCAGCGGCGTGTCCTCCCGGTTGGCCCACTCGTACATCGAGCCGTCGTACACGCGCACGTCGTCGTAGCCCAGCAGCGTCAGGGCGAAGGCCGAGTGCGCCGCCCGGATGCCACCCTGGCAGTAGGTGATCGTCCGCGCCCGCGGGGCCACCCCCGCCTCCTCCAGCAGCCGCTGCATCTCCTCCGCCGGCAGAAAGCGGCGCGTATCTGAGCGCTCGACCAGGTCTGTCCACTCCAGGTGCTTCGCCCCCGGCACGTGGCCGACCCGCTTGTTCCCCCGCGAGTTCGAACCGTCCCACTCCCCGTCGCTGCGAACGTCGAGCACCGTGCACGAGTCGGAGTTGTGTTCCGCGATCAGGTCCTCCGCGCTTGCGTGCAGCGCGGGCGCCGTGCGCGCCTCGAACGTGCGCGCCTCTGGCCTCGTCGCGTGGAACGTGACGGGACGCTCCTCCGTCAGCCAGCGATGCCAGCCCCCGTTCAGCACCTTCGCCTTCGTGTGTCCGTAGTAGTTCAGCACCCACCAGAGCCGCGACGCCACGAGCGCGTTGTTGTCGTCGTACGTCACGACCGTCGTGTCCCCGTCGACCCCGAGGCTGCCCATGAGCGCGGCGAAGTCGTCCGGCGGCATCACGAACATACCCGCGCCGCCCTCCCGCTCGCCCTGCTCCTTGATGTAGTAGTGAACGGGCAGGTGAACCGCCCCCGGAATGTGGGCGCGGCGATACGCCTCCAGCGTTGCGCAGTCGATGATCCGTACCTGCGGGTCGTCGGCGTGTTCCGCGAGCCAGTCCGGCTCGGCGAGCAGCTCCGGTCGGGCGTATGGCATCGCTCACTCCTCGCGCTTCGAAGGTCCCGCAGAGGATAGGCCGGGCGACACCGCCCCGCTACGCCAGCAAGTGCTCCTCGAAGTACGACACCAGCCGCCGCTCCATGTACTCCAGGCCCGCCGCGTCGCGGGGCATGTGGCGTTCCTCCGGGAAGATCTGGATGTCGTACGGCTTCTGCGCTGCCGTCAGCGCCGTGATGAGGCGCGCCGTGTGCCGGAAGTGCACGTTCTCGTCGACCATCCCGTGGACCAGCAGCAGCTTCCCCGACAGGCCCTCCACGTGCGTCGTGACGGCCCCCTCCCGGTACCCATCCGGGTTGTCCTGGGGCGTCGACATGTACCGCTCCGTGTAGCCCGTGTCGTACCCGTCCCAGTCGACGACGGGCGCTCCCGCCACCCCCACGCGAAACACTTCGGGCGCGCGCATCAGCGACATGCACGTCATGTAGCCGCCGTAGCTCCACCCGTAGATGCCGACCCGCTCTGGATCGGCGAGTTCCTCGGCTACCACCTGCTGGACCGCCGCCACCTGGTCGTCCACCTCGACCGTGCCCATGCGGCGGTGCAGGTGCGCCTCGAAGGCGAGCCCGCGGTTGGCGCTCCCCCGGTTGTCGACCGCCAGTACGAGGAACCCGGCTTGCGCGAGGTACTGCGCCCGCAGGTCTACCGTCAGCGTCCAGTCGTCGAGGACCCGTTGGGCGTGCGGACCCCCGTACACCGACACCACCAGCGGGTGCGGCCCCTCTCCCTCGGGCCGGTAGAGCGCCCCGAACATCGGGGTACCGTCGGCGGCCTCCATCACGGACAGCTCGGGAGGCCGCAGGCCCTGCGCGGCAGCGGTCATGTCCGGCTCCTCGTGCAGCGTCGCGATCACCTCGCCCCCGTCCGCGCGACGCAGCGTCGTCACCGCCGCCCCTTCCCGCGACGAGAGCGTGTCGACGTAGGTCTCCCCGTCGGGCGCGACTGCGCAGCCGTGGACGCCCGGCTCGGTCGTGAGGCGCTCCACTTCCCCGCTGTCCAGCGCCACCCGGTACAGGTGCCGCTCGACCGCGCCCTCGCGAGTCCCGCTGAAGAACACGCTCCGCCCCGCCTCGTCCACCTCCACTACGCGCGTAACGACCCACTCCCCCGCGGTCAGCTCGCGCGACTTGTTCAGGTCGGTGTCGTAGAGGTAGAGGTGCCGGAAGCCGCTCCGCTCGCTCGACCACAACAGTTCGCCCGTTTCGAGGAAGCGGAAGTCGCCGAGGTTCAGCCACGGCTCGCTGCGCTCCTCGAGCGTGCGCAGCACGGTTCCCGTGTTCGGGTCGAACAGGTGTAGGCGAAGCTCCGTCTGTGCGCGGTTCAGCACCATTCCCGCCAGGACCCCGTCCGGCCTCCACACAACACGGGGCAGGTAGATGTCCTCTTCCTCGCCGAGGTCCATCCAGACCGGCTCCCCGCCGGCCGCCGGCACGACCCCCAGCCGCACGCGGGCGTTTGGCGCTCCCGCGAAGGGGTAACGATGGTGTTCCGTATCGAGCGCGTCCCGTCCCTGGTGGACGATGGGGTAGTCGGGGATGTCCCGTGCGTCGACCTCGACGAAGGCGATGCGCGAGCCGTCCGGCGACCACCAGAACCCATCCGTCTGCCCGAACTCCTCCTGCGCGATGAAGTCCGCGAGGCCGTTGGTGAACCCGTCTTCAGCCCCGCTCGTGAGCTGCAGCGCCTCCCCGCCCCCGGACTGCATCGCGAACAGCTCCCCCTCCCGCACGAACGCGAGTTGCGCGCCGTCACTGGTCAGCCGCGGCGTGATCGCCCCCTCCGCCCCTTCGATCGCGACCGGGTCGGCGTCGCCCACGATCAACCGCGGCCCTTCGCCACCCGGCAGAAGGATCGTGCGTTCCGGCGCCTTCGTGGCGAAGCGGTAGTCGGTCACGCCCACGTCGCGCAGGCGTGCTCGTTCGCGGCGCAGCTCCTCCTCCCGCGAGATGGGACCGCCCCCGCCCGCCGGCCCCGCCAGCGCCCGCCGCTCCCCCGTCGCGATG
>JAPPBY010000005.1 GCA_026702615.1 Chloroflexota bacterium
AGAAGCCGTCCTTCGGATTGAAGATCACGAAGGAAGCGGTGAACCAGACGCAGGATGCGCAGGGTCTGTGGACCGCCCAGCAGGCGGTGTTCATCATGCACACGCTTGCGCACACGCACTGGCGCGAGGTCAGCGGCGCCGGCATCTACATGGGGGATGGCGCGGCCCCGAGGCCAGGTGGCGGCGCCCGCAAGGCAGCCTCCGCCGCCAACTGACCCGGCCACAAGGCAACAAGCACCAGCGGGCGGCTTTCGGGCCGCCCGCTCCGTTCCCGGAAGGCTGGCCCGTGCTCTTCAACACCCTCACCCGCCTCAACATCCTGCGACCCGTCGAGAGCTTCCTCGTGCGTTTTGTCGGCTGGTCGGTTGTAAGCGCGCACATCAGCCGCCAGAGCGGTGTCCCCTATGTCCCCACGGCCATGCTGACCACCATCGGCCGGACGAGTGGCGACCTCCGCTCTGTCCCCCTCTTCTTCTTCCGCGACGGCCGCGACTTCGTCCTCATCGGCTCCAAGGGCGGCGCGCCCGCGCATCCCTGGTGGTTCCCCAACCTCGTCGCCAACCCGCAGGCCTGGCTGCGCGTGAACACCCGCCGCATTCCCGTGACCGCCGAGGTCGTCGAGGACGAGGATCGCGAGCGTCTCTGGGCGATCGCCGCCGCTGCCTACCCGCCCTACACCGAGTACCAGGAGCGCGCCAACCCGCGCCAGATCCCCGTCGTCCGCCTCCGGAGGCGGTAGTATCTATTTGTGGCAAGCAATGTGGGGGAAGTCTCTCGCGAGTACCCGGGCACGGATCTGGCCTACGAGATCGCCGTGGCGGCCTATGACATGGCCCAGCGACAGTGGGACAGTGTCCACCAGCGCATCGATGTATCCCTGTCGTTCGTCACAACAGTCACTATCGCCACTCCCGTTGCCGGCGAAGCGGTGCTTCCGGATCCGGACTTCAGCTCGCCGGTGCTGATTGCGGCCGGGACGCTCTACCTGGTTGTGGTGGCGATCGCTCTGGTGGCTCGCTCGTTTGGCTCTATTACTCAGATTTCACCCAGAGAGCTCCATGAACGCTGGCTTCACCTTGAGGTTGATGAGTTCCGCCGGAGGACTGTTTACTGGTCGGGCATGCACAACGGCGCTGCAAGGACGCTGGTTGGCCGCAAGCACCTCGCAGCCAACCTAATGGCGGCTTTGTTTGTGTTGGAAGCCTTGTTGCTAATCTCGTGGATCGTGACGGCTGGCTAGAGTCCTAATCCGGTCTCCAGCCCCCACTCTTGATCTTCCACCCTGGGTCACTCGTTGCGGGAGGAGCCGGAGGCGGCTTCGGCCGCTTCTGCTCTGTTGAGGAACTTGGCTTCGCCATGCCCCCAGTATACCGGCCTCCGAAGCGCCCTATCGCGGTGCCAGCCGTAGCGCTCCGTCCAGCCGGATCGTCTCGCCGTTGATCATCGGGTTCTCGATGATGGAGCAGGCGAGCTGTGCGTACTCCTCCGGCTTGCCGAGGCGCGTGGGGAAGGGCGTGATGTTGCCCAGCGCCTCCCGCGCTTCGTCCGGCAGACCCAGGAGCATCGGGGTCAGGAACAGTCCCGGCGCGATCGTGTTGTTGCGCACGCCGTTGCGCGCCAGATCCCGCGCGATTGGCAGGGTCATCCCCACCACGCCGCCCTTCGAGGCCGAATAGGCCGCCTGCCCGATCTGCCCCTCGAACGCGGCGACTGAGGCCGTGTTGATGATGACGCCCCGCTCGCCGTCTTCCGTCGGGTCGTTCTTGACCATCTCCATCGCCGCCACCCGGATCGCGTTGAACGTCCCGATCAGGTTGATGTTCACCGTCCGCGTAAACAGCGCCAGGTCCGCCGGGCCTTCCCGCCCCACGGTGCGCTCCGCCGTCGCGATCCCGGCGCAGTTGATGAGGAGGTGCACCCCGCCGTGCGCGGCTGCCGCGTCCGCTACCGCCTGCGTCACCTGCTCGTCGCTGGTCACATCGGCCTCGGTGAAGAGTCCGCCGAGGCTCGCCGCCACCTCCGCGCCGTTCGAACTCCCCAGGTCGAGTATCGCGACCTTCGCGCCCTGCGCGCTCAGTTCACGCGCCGTCGCCTCTCCCAGTCCCGAACCCCCGCCCGTCACGATCGCGCTCAGTCCATTGATGTCCATGTCAGCTCTCCCCGGCCGTTTGCCGCCGGAAGGTTCTACCACGTACGCCGTCGCGGGGCGATTGCTTGGACGGCATGCGGCGTACACTGCGGGTGATTCGAATCCCGGAAAGCCTGTTCGGGGAGGTGACGATGGCCACCGATGCCGAGTCCCGCAAGGACGCATCCGCGTCCTGGTCCGATTCCGTCGACGAGATCGAGCGGCGCCGCGAGTTGGCCGGCCGCATGGGCGGCGAGGAGCGCGTCGCGCGCCAGCGCGCCCAGGGCAAGCTCACCATCCGTGAGCGCATCGACGGGTTTCTCGACGCCGGCTCGTTCTTCGAGGTCGGTGGCATGGCCGGAACGGGCGAGTACGACGCCGACGGCCGCCTGACCGACTTCATCCCCGCCGGCTACGTCCTCGGCCTGGGTACCGTCGACGGCCGCGAGGTCTGCGTCGGCGGCGAGGACTTCACCGTGCGTGGCGGCTCGGGAGGTGGCGGGAAGGGGCCGGGCCGCTGGTTGCAGCCTGCTGCCCTCCAGCGCCGCATTCCCCTCGTGCAGTTCGCCGACGGAGCCGGCGCCTCCGCGCGCAGCTACGACGACTCCGGACGCATGCACCTTCCCGACGGGAACCAGTGGGCGCGCGACGCTGAACTGCTCTCGAAGGTGCCCGTCTGTTCCGCGATCGTCGGCCCCTCCGCCGGACATGTGGCCGGACGGGCCGTGCTCTCGCACTTCAGCGTCATGGTGCGCGGACAGGGGCAGGTCTTCGCTGCCGGACCGCCCGTCGTGAAGCGCGCCATCGGCGAGGACCTGACCAAGGAGGAGCTTGGCGGGGTCGGCGTGCACGTCCGTACCAGCGGCGTCGTCGACAACGAGGCGGAGGACGAGGAGGACGCCTTCCGCCAGATACGCGCCTTCCTCAGCTACATGCCGCGGAACGTCTGGGAGATGCCTCCCCGCGCCCCCGCCAGCGACCCCGTCGACCGCCGCGAGGAGTCCCTCCTCTCAATCGTTCCCCGGGATCGCACGCGCTGGTACGACATGCGCCAGCTCATCGGGCACGTCGTGGACGGCGGCGAGTTCTTCGAGATGCGCCGCTCCTTCGGGCGCAGCCTCATCACCGGCTTCGCCCGCTTCGACGGCTACCCCGTCGGCGTCATCGCCAACGACCCCAAGGTCTACGCCGGCGCCATGACCGCCGACTCGGCCGACAAGCAGACCCACTTCGTCGATCTCTGCAACACCTTCAGCATCCCCGTTGTCCTCTTCGTCGACGTGCCCGGCTTCATGATTGGCTCCCGTTCCGAGCGCGAGGGTGTTATGCGGGCCGGGATGCGCGCCGTCGTGGCGGGGTCCAGCGCGACCATCCCCTCCGTGGCGATCCAGGTGCGCAAGTCGTACGGCATGGCCGGCGATGCCGCCTCCTGCCTGGGCGGCCCCGGCGCCCTCAAGATGCGTTTCGGCTGGCCCTCCGGCGAGTGGGGCTCGATCCCGATCGAGGGCGGTGTCGCCGCCGCCTACCGTCGCGAGATCGAGAACGCCGACGACCCCGAGGCCCGGCGCGCCGAGATCGAGGAGCGACTGTTGCAGGGGCGCTCCCCCTTCAAGGTGGCCGAGGCGTTCGAGGTTCTCGACATCATCGACCCGCGCGAGACGCGCCCCATCATCTGTCGCTTCATCGAGAGCGCCCAGGAGACCCTGCGGCGCAACCTCGGGCCCAAGGGCCCCGTTCGCCCCTGACCGCGTGGCCGGCGGCGTCACAGTAGTCGAGCTCGGAGGCGGCGTCGCCTCCGCGTACTGTGGGCGCCTCCTCGCGGGCGCCGGCGCAAGCGGCGTGACCTGCGAGCCGGACGCTGGCAGCCCGCTGCGCTCTGCCCACCCCCTGCTTCCGGACGGGCGCTCGGCGCTCTTCGAGTACCTCGGGATGTACAAGCGCTCCGCCGTCCTTACTGATGGCGACCTCGATAGCCTTGTTGCGAACGCCGATATCGTCATCGACGAGGTCGATGTCGAGGCGGGCAAGACGCCCGCGATGGTCGAGGCGCGCATCCAGCGCTTCCGCGCCCTGAATCCACGCCTCGTCGCCGTTGTTTGCGGCCCCTTCGGGCTGACAGGTCCTTATGCGGATCGTCGCTCATCCGACCTCGTGGACTGGGCGATGAGCGGCTACTCCGCCATCACCGGCGATCCCGACCGCGAGCCGCTGCAGGCTGGTGGCCCCTGGTGCGCCTACGTCAACGGCCTCACCGCCTCCGTTGGCGCGATGGCGGCCCTTCGGACCGCCGAACACACGGGTCGAGGCCAGCTCGTCGATGTCGCGGCCATGGACGCGATGACGGCCCTCCACCAGTGGAGCATCGTGCTTGCGACTCACCAGGGCGTCCGCAAGCGCCGCTCCGGGAACCGGCACGCCGAGTCGTTTCACCCCCTCGGCATCCTCCCCTGCAAGGACGGCGCGGTCTGCATCGCCGTCTCGAGCCCGGCCCAGTGGGAGGGGTTCTGCCTCGCCCTTGAGATGCCGGAGCTCCTCGACGACGAACGCTTCGCCACTGGCGGCGACCGCTTCGACAACGCTGCCGAGCTCGACGCCATCATCCTGCCGTGGCTGCTGGAGCGTCCTCGCCAGGAGATCGTCGAGCGGCTGCAGGAGTGCAACGTCCCCACGAGCCCCGTTCTCGACGTGCTCAGCGTCCAGAACGACGAGCAACTCGCCGACCGCGGCTTCTGGCAGCCGCTGCCGCACCTCGGCGAGGGCGTGGTCGGGCCCTCACTTCCCGTGCGCGGCCCGGTTGTGGGTGATGGGCGTCCGCGTGCCCCTGAACTGGGCGAAGACACGGAAACGGTGCTCGCCGCCCTGTCCCCGGACGAGCCCTCCGTTCCCTCCCCTACACCATCGACTGCTCCCCCTCCCCTGCCGCTGGAGGGCGTGCGTGTCGTGGAGCTTTCGATCGCGTGGGCGGGGCCGCTCGCCGCCCGCTTCTGCGCTGACCTGGGCGCCGATGTCATCCGCGTCGAGCATCCCGGAGCCCGTGGCAACGGGCTCCGGCCCGATGGCTCGCCCATGCGCGCCCCCGAGGGCTGGCGCTGGGGAGAGCTGCCCCCGCCGGCCTACCGCGCCGGCATCTTCCCCGATGCTGACCCGGGCGAACGCCCCTGGAACCGCAATGGTCCCTTCAACAAGATGCAGCGCAACAAGCGCTCCCTCGCCCTCGACCTGCAAGACGAGGCCGGGCGTGAGGTCTTTCGCCGCCTGCTTGCCGAGGCCGACATCCTGCTCGACAACTACCGCCCTCGCGCCCTCGACCGTCTCGGCTTCGACTTCCAGGCGGTCGCCGCCATCAACCCCCGCATCGTGCGCATCTCCATGTCGGGCTACGGCTCGACGGGCCCCTATCGCGATCGTGGCTCCTGGGGACCCATCCTCGAGGCGCACTCCGGCCTCGCCGCTATCACCGGCTACGAGGGCGGCGGCCCCGTGAAGCAGGGCGCCGCCTTCCCCGATGGCATCGGCGGCCTCACGGGGACCTTCACCGTCCTCGATGCCCTCCGCGAGCGTGATCGCACCGGCCGGGCGGTCTATGTGAACCTCTCGCAGCTCGAGTCGTACGTCTCCATCGGCGGCGAGTTCGTCATCGCCGCCTCTGCTGGAGGGGAGCCCCCGGAGCGACGAGGCAACCGCTCGCTGGCGTTCGCCCCGCAGGGCGTCTACCCCTGTCGCGGTGACGACAACTGGGTCGCGATCACGGTGCAGTCGGACGAGGCTTGGACGGCGCTGGCGGCACTCATTGATCGCCCCGTCCTCACCGACCCCGTTCTGGGGACCAATGCGGAGCGTCTCCGCTGCCACGACGCCATCGATGCCGAGATCGCCGCCTGGACGGCCGACCGCGACGCCCATGAGGTAGCCGCCGTCCTGCAGCAGGCGGGAGTGGCCGCTGGTCCGGCCCTTTCGAACCTGGAGATGGTCGCTGACCCCCACCTGCGCGGCCGCAACATGATCGTCCCCATCGACCACCCCGACGCCGGGCGGCGCGAGTTTCCCGGCTTCCCCATCCACCTCTCCGAGACGCCCGTCGAGCGCTTCGCAGGCGCTCCGACCCTCGGGCAGCACAACGAGGCGATCCTGCGCGACCTCCTCGGCTACAGTGGAGATGAGTACACCGCGCTCCTGTCCGCCGGCGTTGTTGCCGATAGTCCCCCGCGGTGAAGGCCGAACCGCAATTGTGAGAAGAATCACAAGGCGGTAGGCTGGACGAACAGGAGCCGGCAGCAATGGCGACCATGAAGGCGACGGCTCTCACCTCCCTCTACTCCACCGACCGAACGCTCTTCCTGACCTTCCTTGGCGGGCTGGTCGTGAGCATCGTCGGCACGATCGCCCTTCGTACAGGCGATGGAGGCGGCGCGGGCTGGATCTGGGTCTGCACCTGGGCGGAAGTACCTCCGCCGGAGTTCCCGCAGGCGATTTTCACCTTCGCCATCGAGCCCATCCCCATCTTCCTGATCGCGCTCGCCGCTGTCTGGTACCTGCGCACGCGCCAGCGCGCACAGGCCTCGCACGCGCGGCAGCTCGTGTCGAACCGTCGCGTGGCGGCTTTCCTCGGAGGGTTCGCGCTCGTGCTGTTCACCGTCTTCGGCCCGATCGCCGCCTACGACGGCACCTTCCTGACCCTGCACATGGTGCAGCACTTCATCCTCATCACCATCGCGCCGCCGCTCATCCTCCTGGGCGCGCCCATGACGCTCTGGCTCATCGCTTCCGGCAAGGAGCGCCGCCGTCGCGTCATCTACCCGGTGCTGCACGCGGGCGCTTTCCGCGCCTTCACGCACCCGCTCGTGGGCGTGTTCCTCTTCGCCGCCGTCCCGCTCTTCTGGTATATCACCCCCGCTTTCGAGGCGAGCCTCGAGAGTGCGCCGCTCCACTTCGTCGGCTACGCCATCTTCCTGTTCGCGGGACTGCACTACTGGTGGCCCGTCATCGGCGGGAACCCCACCCGTTGGAACCTCTCCTACCCCGTCCGGCTCGTCTACCTGCTCGCGCTGGTGCCCATCCACGCTCTCCTCGGCCTGATCTTCCACGAGCCCGACAACGTCATCTATGAGCAGCTGGCCGCCGTCCCGCGCGTGTGGGGTCCCGGTCCCCTGCTGGACCAGCAGATTGCAGGTGCGATCATGTTCATCGCCGGTGAGGCGCTGGGCCTGATCGCCCTGCTGATCGTCGCCTGGCAGTGGGCCTCGCACGAAGAGCGCGTTGGCCGCCGTCTCGATGCCGCCGATACCAGCAACGAGTGGCGCCCGTTTGTGCCCCGTGAACAGTAGGGAGTGAAGCCTTGCGAATCCTGACGCTTCTCGTTGTCGCGTTGCTGGCCGTCGTTCTCGTGGCCTGCAGCGGCGACGATGGTAACCAGGCTCCCTTCGAGGTCTCGGGGCCGCCCAGAGCCGTCGATGAGGACGGTACCGGCGACGACTCGGCGACTGCCGCCTCCTCCGCCAGGGAGGCCCCCACGGTCGCTTACCGCGGCGCGCGCGCCACGCCGCCCCTCCCCAAACCCGACGTTGTCCTGACCGACACGAACGGCGACTCGTTCGACTTCCTCGCCCAGACCGAGGGTTACCTCACGCTGCTCTACCTCGGCTACACCCACTGCCCCGACATTTGCCCGACCCACCTGCTCGAGCTCTCGAAGGTGCTGGAGGCCATGGATCCCGAGCTCGTCGAACGCATCCGCGTCGTCTTCATCACCACCGACCCCGAACGCGACGATGCGGCGGCTATCCGGCGCTGGCTCGACCTCTTCGACTCCAGCTTCATCGGCCTCACCATCGAACCGGACACGCTCTCCTCGCTGCTGACCTTCCTCGGCATGCCCCAGATCACGAAACGCGACATCGGCGATGGGCGTTACACGGTGAACCACGCGACCTTCCTGATCGCCTACACCCCCGACAACCTCGGGCACATCGTCTACCCCTTCCTCCAGGGAGGTGGCCTCCGCGAGATCATGGAGCACGACCTTCCCCTCCTCGCTGAGAACGGCTGGCAGGAGCCTTCTTGACGTCGCCCCTACGAGCCTGGTGGCGGCTAGCGGCTGCCGCCCTTGCGGTGCTCGCCGTCGGAACCTTCGTCGCCTGCGACGACGAGGATGATGGCGACGCCGGCGGCTCCATCGAGATCAGCAACGCGCGTGCCCGGTTCACGACGACAGACGTGGGCGCCGTCTACTTCGACATCCGCAGCACGGGCCCCGGTGACCGGCTCGTTAGCGCCTCCGCCGAAATCGCTGCCGACACGCAGGTCCACGAGATCGTGTCCGAGGGCGGCAGTTCGATGATGCGCCCCGTCGAGGGCGGTATCCCCATCGACCCCGGAGGCCACGTCAGCCTCCAGCCGGGCGGCTATCACGTCATGGTGCTGGGCGTCTCCGAGATACCCGAGCCTGGCGCGACCTTCGAGGTTGTCCTCGAGTTCGAGAGGGCCGGGCGCATGACGATCACCGTCCACGTCCAGGAGTTCGGCGACGACGACGGCGACATGGATCACGAGGAAGGGATGGACCACGAGTAGCTCCGGTTGCCTTCGCACCACCGTCCTGGGGCTCGCGTAGACTCACGCCACTTCCACCACAGAGGGAGCCTCGTATGCAGATCGGCGCCATCTTCCCCCAGACGGAGATCGGCTCGGACCCGTCCGTCATCCGCGATTTCGCCCAGACCGCCGAAGGCCTCGGCTACTCCCATATCCTCGCCTACGATCACGTCCTCGGCGCCCTCCCCGAGCGTGAGCCGCGGCTGTGGGGCCCCTACACCCACGAGTCCGCCTTCCACGAGCCCTTCGTCCTCTTCGGCTACCTCGCCGCCATCACGGAGCGGGTCGAGTTGGTGACCGGCGTCATCATCCTGCCCCAGCGCCAGACCGCCCTCGTCGCCAAGCAGGCAGCAGAGGTCGACATCCTCTCGGGCGGCCGGCTGCGGCTGGGCATCGGAACCGGCTGGAACTACGTCGAATACGACTCGCTCAACGAGGACTTCAGCAACCGCGGGAAGCGCCAGGAGGAGCAGGTCGAGGTGTTGCGCCAGCTCTGGGCCGAGCCCATCGTCGACTTCGACGGCAACTGGCACCGGATCGACCGCGCCGGGCTCAAGCCCCTCCCCGGCCGCCGCATCCCCATCTGGTTCGGCGGCTTCAGCGATCCCGCATTCAGGCGTGCCGCCCGTATCGGCGACGGTTTCGTTTTCGGCAACGGCAGCCCCGACGCGCGCAACACCGTCGAGACCATTCGCGGCTACCTCGATGAGGAAGGCCGCGATCCCGGGAGCTTCGGGTTCGAGGCGATGATGAACTACGGTGATGGCCCCGAGAACTGGGCCGCCGAGGTGGAGCGCTGGCGCGAAACCGGCGTCGACTACGTCTCCATGCGCACCATGAACGCCGGTCTGGAGAGCCCCCGCGACCACATCGAGGCCCTCGAGCGCTACTGGCGCGAGGTTGGTGGCTAGCGAGTGGACCCGCCCTTGCGGTGACATGAGCCACTTGTGCTACTATTGTCACCAGTAACAGTGACGACTGAAGAACGCATCAGCAGGCTCGAAGGCGCCTACGAACAGGTCGACAAGCGGCTGGGTGACCTCGCCCTCGCCGTCAATTCCCTCCGCGAGGAGATGGCCGACGGACAGGCCTCCCTCCGGCAGGACGTGACAGGCCAGCTAGGTGACCTGCGCTCCGAAGTGAACAGTCGGTTCAACACCTTGCTGGTGATCGGGGCCGGCGCCTGGGTCACGACCGTAGGCCTGATTATCGGCCTCTACCTGCAGGGCTAGCCGGGCCTCTTAGCGCCCCTGCAGCCGCTCCCAGCGCAGGATGCCCGCGATCGACTTCGCGTCGATAATCCGCCCCTCGTCCACCGCCGCCACCGCCTCGTCGCGCGTGAGCGGTACGACCTCGATGTCTTCGTCCTCGTCGCCCGGCAGGGGGTCGGGAGTCAGGTCGCTGCACAGGAACAGGTGGATGTACTCCGTCGCGTAGCTCGGCGCGATCCAGAACCCGCCCAGCGATTCCACCTGCCCCGCACGCATCCCCACCTCCTCGCGCAGCTCCCGCGCCGCCGTCTCGGCCGGATCCTCGCCTGGTTCGAGCGTCCCCGCCGGAATTTCCAGCAACCGGGTGCGAGCCCCATGCCGGTACTGCTTCACGAGCAGGAGGCGACCGTCGCCGTCGACGGGAATCATGCAGACCGCCCCCGGGTGGTAGACCATCTCCCGCCGGAACGTGTGCCCTTCCGGCGCCTGCAGCGTGTCCAGGCGCACGTCGTACAGCCGCCCCTCGAACACGGTTTCGCTGCCGATGAACTTCGGATGATCCGTCATGCCGCCTCCAACCGGGCCTCTCTGCTGGACCCGCCGCGAAGTGTCAGGGTAGCGCCCGCGGCCCGTAAGCATGCTGACTGAATACGCGTGGTACGGTTCCCGCACAGGAGGTAAAGATGCCCGGGGCGCTCAAGCAACTTGTATCGGTCTATCTGCTCCTGGTCGGTCTCGCGGTGGCCGTCCAGTTCATCATCTTCCCCTTCTATGAGGACCACGACTCCGACCTGGCGGTCTGGAAGGTTCTCGACTGGTTCATGGCGGTCGGCCTCGTGCTCGCCGTCGCGGGAGCGTACCTCCGCAAGCGAGCGTTCGATGCCTCTGCCGGGGACGACGCGCCCTGGCGGCAGTACGTCGAGGTGAATGGCCTCTTCTACGGACTTGTGGCGCTAACCCTGGCCTTCTTCCCCGCCTGGTTCTGGGTTGAGTGGGGTGCGTACCCGGAGCGCGCGAGCTGGGTCATCTGGCACATGATCGACACGGCCATGCCCATCCTGTTCGTTGTGCACGGACTCCGTTCCTGGCGAGAAGCGAACGCCTAGCCCGTACTCCCGGGCCATAGCAAGGAGGAAGCTGCATGGCAGCCGTACACCGACTCTTCGCCGTCTACCTGTTCCTCGTGGGGCTGGCCGTCGGAGCCTATTTCGTCATCTCCCCGCTCTATGCGGGCCAGGGCAACCTGGCCGACGCCAGCGACGTGTGGGACATCCTGAACTGGTTCATGGCCGTCGCCGCCATCCTCCTTGTTCTGGTGACCTTCGTCGGAACGAAGTCCCTGGCCGACGATGCCAGTAGCTGGGACAGGTTCGTCGCCAATGGACGGTTCCACATTGCCGTGGCCCTCCTCCTCGGCTTCCTGAATAACTGGTTCGCCAGTCAGTGGGGCGAGGGCGGGTTTGAGCCCGTCGCCTTCCTCTGGGTGGTGATCGATATCGCCATGCCCATGCTCGCCATCACGATGGCGATCAAGCTCTGGCGCGAGCCTCATGCGCCCTTTGGAGCCCGTGACTGATCAGAACCTGGCCGTTGTGAAGCGCGTAGTCGCGCTGTACCTGCTGTTGCTGGCGGGCGCGACGGTCGTGCACCTGATCATCACGCCCTTCTACCAGCCCGACCACGATCCCGACTTCACCTTCTGGGAGGCCTACGACCCGTTCATGATGGCGGGCTCGCTCCTGGTGCTCCTCTTTGCCTACCTCTGGAAGCGCCGCCACGACGCGGCGCTTCCAGAGGCCAACAACTGGCGTGCCTACCTTGAGGCAAATGGCCTCTTCTACCTCGGCGGGGTGCACGCAATCCTGCTCGCCTGGTCCTGGCTCATGCAGGTCTACGGTGACTCCGCCCAGGCTCAGCCGGTCATCTGGCTGCTCCTCGACTCCGTCGGTCCCATGCTGTGGCTGGCAACAGGACGCCGCCTCTGGCGGGAGGCGGCGTCGGCGTAAGGGTTGCCGGCTGGAGCCGTCTAGTCGAGGTAGTCCTTCAGCTTGCGGCTGCGGCTCGGGTGTCGCAGCTTGCGAAGCGCCTTCGCCTCGATCTGGCGAATGCGCTCGCGCGTCACGCTGAACTCGCGTCCGACCTCCTCCAGCGTCCGGCTGCGCCCGTCCTCCAGCCCGAAACGGAGCTGGAGCACCCGGCGCTCGCGGCTGGTAAGAGTCGCGAGCACGTCCTCCACCTGCTCGCGCAGGAGCTGCTGGCTGGCGGCGTCGGCGGGCGCTAGCGCGCGCTCGTCCTGGATGAAGTCGCCCAGGTGGCTGTCCTCTTCCTCGCCGATCGGCGTCTCCAGCGACACCGGCTCCTGCGAGACCTTCTGGATCTCGCGGATGCGCTCCGGCGAGAACTGGTGCGCGGAGTCCTGCTTCGAGCTCTCGACCATGCCGCGCGCGATCTCCTCGCTCGTCGGCTCGCGGCCGTACTCCTGCACGAGGCGCCGGCTCACGCGCACGAGCTTGTTGATCGTCTCCACCATGTGCACCGGGATGCGGATGGTGCGCGCCTGGTCCGCGATAGCGCGGGTGATCGCCTGCCGGATCCACCACGTCGCGTACGTCGAGAACTTGTACCCCTTGCGGTAGTCGAACTTCTCGACCGCGCGGATGAGGCCGATATTCCCCTCCTGGATCAGGTCCAGGAGCGACATGCCCCGCCCGATGTACTTCTTCGCCACCGACACGACCAGCCGCAGGTTCGCCTCGGTCAGGCGCCGCTCGGCCTTGTCGCCGTTGTGCTTGATCGTGTCGAAGTGGTACCGCAGCCGGTCCTCGAGCGACGTGATCTTCTCGATCAGCCCCTCGGCGGGCGGCAGCAGCTGGTCCTCGCCCCCGGCCTCCTCGGCCATCTGCGAGAACAGGTCGGGCGTGAGGATGTGGGTCACGATCGAGAGCGAGACGATGGCGTGGTGCATCGTCTCCTCGTCCTTGCGCAGCCGCTTCATGCAGTACGTGCGGAAGGGGAGCTCCATCTCCCGGTCGATCAGCCCTCGGAACTGGTCGTCACCGATGACCTCGGTGTAGTTGCTGCGCATCAGCTTGATGCCCTCGAGGTCGCGCCACTTCGGTTCCTTCGGGGGCCATTCGTCTTCGCTGCCCTCAGGCGGCGTCTGGCCCGAGATCACCTTCTCGTAGCGGTCCACGTAATAGAGAGCGGCCTTGTAGATGGGCAGCAGCTCCGTGAACTGCTCGAGCAGGGTCACGGCCACGCGCGACGCGGAGGGCGGATGCCCGAACGCGTCCACGTACGCCTTCTCGATGTCGCGCAGATGGATGCCTTCCTCCATCTGGCGGGCCAGGTGCTTCTCGTCGTCGGCCGTGAGCAGGTAGACCTTCCCGATCTCGCGCAGGTACATGCGCACGGGATCGTCGATCCCCTCGGACTCCTCGGTCAGGAGTGCGACGGTTTCTTCTTCTTCCTCCTCGCTCTCGTCGGGATCCTTTTCGTCCTTCTCTTCGTCGTCCTGGGTCGCGGTCTGGTTCCCGGAGAGCTCGTTCTCCTCGTCACGACGCTCATCGAAGTCGCCGCTGGAGAGGCGGCTGAGGACGCTGCCGATCATCGCGTCGGCGCTGGTGGAAGAAGTCTGGTCGGTCAAAGTCTCGTCGCTCATGCGGCTGACAGGTACCCCCGGTACAGGAATTGGGATGGCGCAGAGACACACTGCACCAAGCTGAGTATAGCACAAATGAGCGGCGATCTAAAGCCCAAACGGGCCTCAAGACTGCGTCTCAGGGGTGTGACTAGTCCCCTGTCGGGAACCCCGCCTCCGCCCAGGCGTCCGTGCCGCCCTCGACGTTGAATAGTTCCAGCCCGTCCAGGCCCGCCGCCGTCGCGTACTCGGCCGCGAGGGCGCTGCGGCCGCCCATCTTGCAGATGAACAGCACTTCCTTCTTTTCGCCCGCGAACTCGCGGATCTGGTCCAACTCGTTCATCACGGTGTTTACGGGAATCAGGCGCACGCCCTTCGCGTGCACCTCGACGTACTCGTGCGGGTCCCGCACGTCGACCATCACGGCGTCGCCGCTGTCGAGCTTCTCCTTCGCCTCTTCGATCGAAAGCCTCGTGAACGGCTCGCGTGGATCCTTGGTAGCCACAGGAACTGCCTCTCGTGTGCGTTGTGACAGGAAGCCTAGCACGCACGGGCCGTCTGGCGAGGGCGCACGGGTTGTGCCACGCTGCCCCAAATGAGTGACCCCCTCCGCCTCGACCCCACCGCCGCCCTCGCCGCCTGGGCCGACCGCGTCCGCCTCAACCGCGAGCAGGTCGAGCGCCGCCGCAAGGCCATGCCGCCGCGGGACGACTACTACGCCCCCATCGCCGCCATGTTTCGCGCCGATCCCCACCGCGAAGGCGACTCCACCCTGGACGCCCTCCGCGCCCTCGTGCGCCCCGATGACACCGTCGTCGACATCGGCGCCGGGGGCGGGCGCTACGCCCTCCCTCTCGCCCTCCACTGTCGCGAGGTCATCGCCGTTGAGCCTTCCGAGGGCATGCGGGAGGTGCTCACCGAGGGCATGGCCGAGCACGGCATCGACAACGTCCGCGTCGTCGACAGCCGCTGGCCCTCCGACGACGACCTCCACGCCGACGTCGCCCTCATCTCGCACGTCGGTTACGACATCGAGGACTTTGGCCCGTTCCTCGACGCGATGGAGGCGGCTGCCAACCGCCTTTGCATCGCCGTCATGCTGAGCGAACCGCCCCCCTCCCGGGCCAACCCCTTCTGGGAGGCCGTCCACGGGGAGCCACGCGTGCCGCTCCCCGCCCTGCCCGAGTTCCTCGCCCTTCAGCTCGGCCGGGGTCGGCTCTGTGAGGTGTCCTTCGTCGAGTACGACGCCATCGGCTTCGGCGACGAGGAAGGCATCCTCACCTTCCTCCGCCAGCAGTTGTGGATTCCCGAGGGCGGTCCGGAGGAGGCGAAGCTCCGCGCCATCCTCCCGGACTACGTGGACATCGAAGGTGATCGCGCCGAGTTCAGGCGCGACTCGGGCAAGCTCGGAATCGTGAGCTGGGAGCCGCCCGCGAGCCGCTAGCGCGAGCGCGCGTACTTCTTGACCGGCGTCAGCACGATCGGCGTGAGCTCGTCCGCGCCGTAGGAGGTGCGCTGGCGCTCCTCCGGCGGCGTGCCGTACGTCGTCGTGCGCTGCCGGGGCAGCCGCCCGATGCTCGTGATGAGCTCGTCCATCGCCTCGGGGGGCATCTCCTGCCCGTGGCTCGCGCCAGCCGCCCGGCTGATGCTCTCGTTCATGAGCGTGCCGCCCATGTCGTTCGCGCCGGCGAGAAGCGCCGCCTTCGACCCCTCGACCCCCATCTTCACCCACGACACCTGGATGTTGGGGATGAGCGGGTGCAGTGCCAGCCGCGAGACGGCGTGCATCAGGATCGCCTCGCGCCAGGTCGGGCCCTTGCGCGCGCGGCCCTTCAGGTAGATAGGCGCCTCCATGTGTACGAACGGCAGCGGCACGAACTCGCTGATGCCGCCCGTGCGAGCCTGCAGCTCACGCAGGCGCAGCAGGTGTCGCGCCCAGGAGACCGGCCCGTCGATGTGCCCGTACATGACCGTCGAGGTGGTCGTAAAGCCGACCTCGTGCGCGGCTCCGACAACCTCGAGCCACTGGTCCGTGCTGAGCTTGTCGGGACAGAGCGTGTCGCGGACCTCATCGTCGAGGATCTCGGCGGCGGTACCGGGGAGCGTCCCCAGCCCCGAGTCCCGCAGTCGCCCCAGGAACTCCTTCACCGGGATGCCGAGCGTCTCCGCGCCCTGATGCACCTCCAGTGGGGAGAAGGCGTGGACGTGCATGTCCGGCAGGGCGTCCTTCACCGCTTCGCAGATCTGCAGGTAGGTCTCGCCCGTGTAGTCGGGGTGAATCCCGCCCTGCATGCAGACCTCGGTGGCGCCGCGGTCCCACGCCTCGCGGGCGCGCCGAACCACCTCGTCGAGTCCGAGGTCGTAGGGCTTGCCCCGCAGGTTCTCGCTGAGCTTCCCCTTCGAGAACGCGCAGAACTGGCACTTGAAGTAGCAGATGTTCGTGTAGTTGATGTTGCGGTTGACGACGTACCGGACGATGTCGCCCGAGACCTCGGCGCGGAGCTCATTCGCGGCGGCGCAGACGTAGTCGAACTCCGGCCCGCGCACCTCAAACAGCCGCGCGATCTCCCCCTCCTCCAGCTCCTCCCCCCGCTGCGCCTTCGCGACCAACGCCGGCACGGGTGAGTGCGGGGGCATCGTGGCAGGCTCTTCCCGCGGGAAGGTGTAACCGGGCGGCGGCTCCAGAACGGCGCCCGGCGCCCACTCGCCCTCGCGCGCGAAGCCGTCGGCGTCCATCGAACGCAGCACCTGCGTCGCCATCTTCTTGCTCTGCCAGCGGTCGTTGTCGCGTGCGTAGCTCGGGTAGACCGCGAGCCGCTCTGCCAGGTGGTGGCCGGCCGCCTCCGTCTGCCGCCGCAGCTCGTCGAGCTGGGGCCACGGCGCCTCCGGGTTCACGTGGTCGATCGTGAGCGGCGAGACGCCTCCCCAGTCGCTCAGGCCCGCTGCCACGAGCTTCCCGTAGGACTCCGGCATCAGGTTCGGGGGCGCCTGCACGCCGATCTCCGGCCCGAACAGGATGCGCGCCATCGCAAGCGTCCACAGCAGGTCGTCGAAGTCCGGCTCGGGCGCATTCGCCATCTTCGTGTCGGGCTTGGCCCGGAAGTTCTGGATGATTAGTTCCTGGATGTGCCCGTGCGCCTCGTGCACGTCGCGCAGGGCCAGCAGCGACTCGATCCGCTCCAGCCGCGTCTCCCCGATCCCGATCAGGATGCCCGAGGTGAACGGCACCTGGAGCTCGCCCGCGAGCCGCATCGTCTCGATGCGCGCTTCCGGATCCTTGTCCGGGGAGCCGTAGTGGACCTGCCCCTTCTGGAGCAGCCGCGGGGAGATGCTCTCCAGCATGATCCCCTGCGAAACGGAGACGTCCCGCAGCAGGGCAATGTCCTCCCGCGTCATGACGCCCGGGTTGGCGTGCGGCAGCAGCCCCGTCTCCTCCGCCACGATCCCGGCGACTTCGGCGAGGTACGAGATGGTCGTCTCGTGTCCGAGCGCGGCCAGCTCCTCGCGCGCCACCTTGTAGCGCAGCTCGGGCTTGTCCCCGAGCGTGAAGAGCGCCTCCGTGCAGCCCGCCGCCGCCCCGGCGCGCGCGATCTCCAGCACCTCATCGATGCTCATGTAGGCGCGCTCGCCGCGCTTGGGGGGCTGGGCGAAGGTGCAGTAGTGGCAGACGTCGCGGCAGAGCTTGGTCAGCGGAATGAAGATGTTGCGCGAGTACGAGATGACGTGGTCGTGGGCCTGATCGCGAAGGGCGCCGGCCGCCGCCGTCAGGGCGGCAAGGTCCGTCTCGGAGGCAAGGGCGAGAGCCTCGTCGTGGGTGGGGCTCACGCCAGCCAGCGCTCGCGCCAGCACAGCCTCGGTCGTTTCGCGCATTCGCACTCCGGGGCCCGCTCATCGACCCGGGCCGGAGCCCGATAGTACAATACGACTCGGTAGCTCGTCACAACTTACTGGAGCCCGCATGACCTCGCGAAGCGTCCGCTGCCCCGTCGCCTCCACCCTCGATCTCGTGGGCGATCGCTGGACGCTCCTGATCGTCCGCGACCTGCTCAAGGGAGATGCGCGCTTTACCGATCTGCGCCGCTCCGTCGAGGGCATCACGGGCAGCGTCCTCTCCTCCCGCCTCAAGCTGCTTGAGAGCGAGGGGCTGGTCGAACGCCGCCTCTACAGCGACCACCCGCCCCGCGCGGAGTATCTCCTCACGGCCAAGGGCCACTCGCTCGGCGTCGTGGTGGGCGCGCTCGCAAGCTGGGGCGAACGCCACACGGACCACGACCTCAGCATCGTCGACCACCGCTGCGGGCACGGCGTGGATGTGGTCTACCACTGCCCCACCTGCGACCGCTCCGCCCCCCGCTCGCGGATCCGGATCGTGCCCGCCTGAGCGGTCTCGGGGTTTGCCCCGCCTTACCCCTGCCCCGTATCCTCACTGTTTGGGAAAGTCCCCACCTCGATCGGGAGTGAGCGCGTGCACACCATCGGCCTGACTGGCGGCATCGCCAGCGGGAAATCGACCGTCACGGAGTTTTTCCGTGAGCAGGGCGTTCCCGTTATCGACGCCGACATCCTTGGTCACCGGACCTACGAGCCTGGCACCGGCACCTTCGCCGCCGTCGTTGCCGCCTTCGGCGACGATCTGGTTGCGGAGGATGGCACCATCGACCGGCGGGTGCTCGGCGGCAAGGTCTTCGGCAAGCCCGAGATGATGACCCGGCTCACGGACATCGTCTGGCCCGGAATCCGCGCCCTCGCCTCCGAGGAGCTGTCCCAGCTCGAGGTGGCGGGTACGCGCATCGCCGTGCTCGAGGCGGCCGTCCTTCTGGAGGCCGGCTGGGAGGACATGGTCGACGAGATCTGGGTCACCACCGTCGAAGCGGACGGCGCTGTGGCCCGGCTCGCAGAGCGCAACGGCCTCGACGAGGCTGCAGCCCGCGCCCGCATCGATTCGCAGCTCTCCAACGAGGAGCGGATCGCCGTGGCGGACGTGGTCATCGAGAACAACGGCACGCGTGAGGAACTCGCGGACAGCATCCGCGGCGCCTGGGAGGCGCTCCGCACGCGCACCGGCACAGAGAGGCAGACGATTGGCTGAAGCACCCACAACCACCGAAGTTATGGCCCCCGGCGGGCTCGTGCTCGCCGCGGAAGAGTTCACCGTCCGCGAAGAGCCGTACTACCTCCCCCTTGGGGACGAGATCGAGCTTTTCGAGGCGGCCTTCGAGCAGCGCATCCCCGTGCTGCTGAAGGGCCCCACCGGCTGCGGCAAGACCCGCTTCGTCGAGTACATGTCCTGGCGTCTCGGCAGGCCCATGACGCACATCTCCCAGGGTGGAGAAGCGCCACTCGACGACGAGGGCCCGCGCCCCTTCGTCACCGTCGCCTGCCACGAGGACCTCACCGCCAGCGACCTCGTTGGCCGCTACCTGCTCGATACCGATGGCACGCGCTGGATCGACGGCCCCCTCACCCGCGCCGTCAAGACCGGCGCCATCTGCTACCTCGACGAGGTGGTCGAGGCCCGCAAGGACACCACCGTCCTTATCCACCCCCTCACCGACTACCGCCGCCTGCTCCCCATCGAGAAGCTCGGCCAGGTCGTCGAGGCGGCGGATGGCTTCCTCCTCGTCATCTCCTACAACCCCGGCTATCAGAGCGCCCTCAAGGACCTCAAGCACTCGACCCGCCAGCGCTTCATCTCCGTCGAGTTCACCTACCCCACGCGTGAGCAGGAAGCGGAGATCATCTCGCACGAGTCGGGCGTCGACCTCGCCGTCTCCATCGAGCTCGCCAAGCTTGGCGAGAAGGTGCGCAACCTGAAGGAGCACGGCCTGAGCGAAGGCGTCAGCACGCGCCTCCTCATCTACGCCGGCCGCCTCATCGAGCGGGGCATCGAGCCGCGCCGCGCCGCCCAGGTGGGCGTCACCTGGGCGCTCACGGACGACCTCGAGGTCCAGCGCAGCATCGAAGAGGTAGTGACATCGATCTTCGAGTGATCGCCATCGCTCCCCGCTCGGAGCACCCACGGAAGCGCGGGCCCCGATGTGCGTGCGAGGTGGCGGCGTGAGAATCGGCATCGTCTCCGACGTGCACGGCAACGTCGCCGGCCTGCAGGCGGCCCTCGACCGCATGGGGCCGATCGACGAGCTGCTCTGTGCGGGCGACACCGTCTACCAGTACCGCTGGTCGAACGAGACGGTCGAGCTGCTGCGTGAACGCGAGGCCCGCGTGGTCCTCGGCAACCACGACGAGATCATTCTTGGCCGCGACGGCGAGCGAGCCCGCTCGATGGAGCATGTGCGCGAGGATCTCGTCGAGTGGCTGCGCGAGCAGCCCTACTCGATCGACGCGGAAGTTGGCGGGAGGCGCTTCCTCATGGCGCACAGCTCGCCCTGGGGCGGCTGGGAGTACCACTACCCCCACGACCCCATCTGGCAGCGCACCGAAGCACTCGAGCACGACGTCGTCGTGACCGGCCACACCCACGTCCCTATGGCCACCCGCTTCGGCGATACCCTCGTCATCAACCCCGGCTCCGTTGGCGAAGCCCGCCACCCCGGGAACGACTACCGCCTCTCCTGCGCCGTCTGGGACACCGCAGGTGACGATGTCCACTTCTACGAGTACGGGGACCCGGCGCGGCCCTCGCGTGTGCTCACTTCGGGGGGTGCGTCGTGAGCATCGCCGGTGGGCTAATCGCCCGAAATCGCTCCCGCTTCGACGGGTTCCCCGAGCCTCTGCTGGAGTCCTACGAGAGCAGCCTGCGCGCGCTTGAACCGCGCCTCACCCCCACCCAGCTCGAGGCATGGTCCCGGGGCGGACTCGACCTCATGGCCATCAGCCTGCGCTCCTGGGAATCCGCCGCCGAGTACTTCAAGGCCGGCCCCCAGCTCGCCGAGTCCACGCCCTGGGACACGTATGAGCAGCTCGCCCGCGAAGCCGGCGACCTCACGGAGCAGTCGGCGCCGCTGGCCGTGTCCTTCCTTCGCAGCGCCCCCGCCACGCTCACCCACATCGGCCCGAACCACCTCGCCCAGTGGGCCGACTTCGGTCGCCGCCTCTACAAGGGCAACTGGAAGAGCTCTTCCCTGGCCGCGCAGTTCTACGACGCCGGCCCCGACCTCTTCAGCACCATCCGCGTCAGTCACGCCGGACGCCTCGTCCTGTTCCTGGATGAGCTTGCCCGGCACTCCTACGAGCTCGCTGCCGCCTGCCTCACCTCCGCTCCCGAGGTGCTCGGGCGCCTCGAAGGCGGCGACCGCATGCCGTTCCTTACGTTCGGCGTCGAGCTGGCGCAAACGAGCTGGGCCGACTCCCGCCTCTACTTCGACCGCGGTGTGCCCCTCATCCAGCGTGTCCACGGCCCCGTGCGCGAGCGTTACCTGACCCTCGCCGCGCAGGTCGCCCGGGACCACAGCCGCTCCGTGTTCCAGTACTTCGAGGATGCCGCCCACGCCCTCGGCGAGGTCGAGCCCGACGACCACGGCCCCGTCATCGAGCTCGCCGAGCAGCTCGCGCCCCATTCCGCTTACGCGGCCATGGACTTCATCAGCAACGCCCCCGAGGTGCTGGAGAAGGTCCACATCGACGAGCTGGCCGCCTGGCAGAACCACGGCCTCGGCATCCTCGCCTCCAGCAAGGAGGGCGGCGAGGCCTACTTCCGCCTCCAGTCCAGCCGCGGCGAGGAAGTCCTCGACACCCTCTCGGCTCGCGTCGAGCTTTCCAAGGTCGGAGACGTGCTCCGCCTCTACGCCAAGGCGCTCACCGGCAGGAACATCAGCATCCACGCCGCCGCCGTGCTCGCGGAAAAGGGCATCGGCTGGGTCGACGAGGAGCGCGCGAGCACGGACGGCACGACCATCTACCTGCCCGAGGTGATGGAGCTCTACCGCGAGAAAGATGAGAACTTCGCCGCCGTGAAGGTCTTCACGACGCACCAGGCGGCGCGCCTCGAGTTCGGGAGCTTCACCTTCAGCTTCGACCGCCCCTCGACGCTCTTCGAGGATTTGCGCCCCACCATTCAGGAAGCGCCGGGCGCGAATCCGACGACTGAGATCGAGCGCTTCTTCGACTTGTTCCCCGACCGCACGCTCGCGAGCGACATCCACAAGATTGCCGAGGGGACGCGCATCGACTCGGCCATCACGCGCAACTACGCCGGCATCCGCCGGGCTCTCACGCGCATGCAGCGCGAGGAGCTCGCTCGCCGCCCCGAAGTGAGCGAGCTCCCGCTCCGGCAGGCCTTCGTCGAGAACCTCGTGCGTGTCAGCCTCGACGGCACCGACGCCTTGCGCTGGCCCGCCGCCCAGCAGGACGCCATGTCGAACGGCATCTCCGTGCTCCAGCGCCTCAGTGAGGAGAGCGCGAGCGTCGAGGACACGGCCGAGGCCACGCTGCGCCTCTACCAGCTCGCCATGAGCATCAAGAACGAGCGCGAAGAAGGCGAAGAGGAGTGGGACTCCCTGCCCGACATGGACCAGGAGTCGCTCCAGCTCGACATGAGCGACCTCGGCGGTGAGGGCGCGGCCATGGAAATGGGCGAGGCCCAGGAGGGCGACGTCGAATACGAGAGCCCCCAGGACATCGACTTCCGCGGCGACTTCAAGCCCGAGCTGGTGCAGCTCCTCATGAAGCTCCGCGACGACGCCGAGCTGGGCGACGCCGGTCAGATCTCGCCCGACCAGCTCACCGAGGAGCAGCTCAAGGAGCTCCTGGAGAAGAGCGCCGAGATCGACCTCGACACCCTTCTTGAAGGCGACCTCCAGAACACGACCGGCATGTTCCTCTCCAACCTCCTGAAGGAGGCCGGCACCCCCACTCTCGATAGCGACGCCCAGTCCGACCAGCCCCTGAGCGACCTCAGCACGGGCGGCGAGGAGGGCGAGGAGCCGCTCGCCCCCATCGTCACCACCTACTACTACGACGAGTGGGATTTCCGCGCGCAGGACTACAAGCCCCGCTGGTGCGCCGTGAAGGAGGCCGACCTGGAGGAAGGCGAGGATGACTTCTACGAGGACACCCTCAAGGAGTACGCCGCCCTCGTCGCCCAGACGCGCAAGCAGTTCGAGCTGATGAAGCCCGAGCTCTTCCGCAAGATCAAGAAGCTCTCCGATGGCGAGGATATCGAGCTCGACCCCGCCATCGAGTGGATGATCGACATCCGCACCGGCGTCAGCCCCTCCGACAAGGTGTACTGGCGCCGCAACAAGGTCGACCGCGACGTCGCCATCGCCTTCCTGCTCGACATGTCCGCCTCCACGGACGAGGAGATCGCGCGCCGCGACCAGCAGTACGACGACTCCGACGACGACCCCCGCAAGTACCTCAGCTGGTGGGTCACCAAGCGCCGCCAGGAGCTCGCCGCCCCGCCCAAGCGCATCATCGACCTCGAGAAGGAGGCGACCGTCCTCCTCATCACCGCGCTCGAGACGATCGGCGACGACTACGGCATCTACGGGTTCAGCGGCTACGGGCGCGACAACGTTGAGTTCTACGTGCTCAAGGACTTCGACGAGCAATTCGGCGAGACCACCAAGAAGCGCATCGACAAGGTCACGCCCATCCGCTCGACGCGCATGGGCCCCGCCATCCGCCACGCCATCCACAAGCTCAGCGAGACTGACGCGAAGGTGCGCATCCTCGTCCTCCTCAGCGACGGCCGCCCCCAGGACCACGGCTACGGGCGCGACCGCACCGAGAAGGAATACGCCATCCACGACACCAAGCAGGCCCTCAACGAGGCCAAGCGCGAGGGCATCACGCCCTTCGCCCTCACCGTCGACCGCGCCGGCCACGACTACCTGAAGACGATGTGCGAAGACATGGGCTACGAGGTCGTCGGCGACATCGAATCCCTGCCGCGCCGCCTGCCGGCCCTCTACCGGAGCCTCACGGAGTGACCCTGCTCCTGGTCCGGCACGGTGAGTCCGAAGGCAACGTCGAGGGCCTCATCCAGGGCCAGCTCGACAAGCCCCTGACCGACCTCGGCCATGTGCAGGCGAAAGCCGTCGCCGAGCGACTCAGCGCCGACGGCGGAGCCGACCGCATCGTCACCAGCCCCCTTGCCCGTGCCCTCCAGACTGCCGAGGCCATCGGCTCCGCCCTCGGCCTGCCCGTAACGACCGACGACCGCCTGATGGAGTACGACTTCGGCGAGCTCAGCGGGCTCACCGGGGCCGAGGTGGCTGAGCGCTACCCGGGCTGGTCCTGGCTGGTCGACCGGGGCGACACGCCGCGGGAAGTTCTCCCCGGCGAGGAGGGATGGCCCAGCTTCGACGCACGAATCGCGGAAGCCTTCGCCGACCTCATGGCGCTCGAAGGCCAGACGGTTGTGGTGACCCATGGTGGCGCCATCATGGCGGCAATGAACGCCGTCATGCGCATGCACGGCGCCACCAAGGCCGACGCACGCCGCGTGCGCTTCCCCATGAAGAACTGCGGCATCACCGAACTCGACCGCGACCCGGAGGGGCGCCTGATCGTGCTCCGCCACAACGACGCATGCCACCTGCCTGCCGACACGGCGTCGGTCGGGAGCTCCTAGGCCGGTTCCTCTTCCGCGACCTCGCAGTGGTACCGCTCGATGACCGGGTTTGCGAGCAGCCGTGTGCACATGTCCTCGGCCAGCGACTGCGCCTCGTCGGCGCTCGCCGCCTCGATCGCGACCTCGAACAGCTTGCCCGAGCGCACGCCCGCCACGCCCGCGAACCCGAGGTTGTGCAGCGCCGAGGCGATCGTGAGCCCCTCGGGGTCGTTCACTGTCGGCTTCAGCGTTACCGCGATCGAAGCGAGGAAGCGGCTCACCCGGGCAGGTCCTCCCCCGTGAGCGTGCGGTACAGCGTCAGGTAGCGGTCCGTTGTCGCCGCAACCACGTCGTTCGGAACGTCCGGCGCGAGGTCGCCGTCCTTCCAGCCCGTCCCCGAGAGCCAGTCGCGCACCGGCTGCTTGTCGAAGCTGGGCTGCGAGCCGCCGGGCCGGTACTCCGAGAGCGGCCAGAAACGGCTGCTGTCCGGCGTCAGTACCTCGTCGATGAGGATCGTCTCCTCGTTCCGAAGCCCGAACTCGAACTTCGTGTCGGCGATGATGACGTCCCGCTCCAGCGCCACCTGGTGGCCGTAGTCGTAGACGGCGCGGCTGCGCTTCGCCATCGCGTTCGCCGTCTCCCCGCCTACGATGCCCTCGAGCTGCTCGTAGTTGATGTTCTCGTCGTGCTCGCCCACGTCAGCCTTCGTCGAGGGCGTGAAGATCGGCTCCGGCAGCCGGTCCGATTCCGTCAGGCCCTCCGGTAGCTGGATGCCGCAGACCGAGCCGTCGCGCTTGTACTCGCGCCAGCCCGACCCCGAGATGTACCCGCGCATGATGCACTCGGCGCTGTGCGGCTGGGCCTTCCGCACCAGCATCGAGCGCCGGTGGCAATTCTCGGGGAGGGGGAAGGGCACGAGCTCTTCCGCGTTCGAGGCGTCGATGACGGCGATGAAGTGATGTGGCACCACCTCGCCGATGCGCTCGAACCACCACGCCGAGAGCTGCGTCAACATTTCGCCCTTGCGGGGAACGCCCGTCGGCAGCACCAGGTCGAGCGCCGAGATGCGGTCGGTGGCGACGATCAGCATGTGGTCGCCAAGGTCGTACGTGTCGCGGACCTTGCCGCGCACCATGGGGGCGGGCAGGTCGGTCTGCAGCACTACGTCGGTCATGAGGTCTCCTCCCGTATTCGCAGGTAATAGAGGGTTATCGCGGCATGGGCAAACGCTGCCACCGGAATGACGATGCCGCCCTGGAGAATGCGCAAGAGTGCGTCAATCGCCATACGCCATTCGCGCGCTAGGCTTCCCGGCCCTGGGCTTGCAGGCACTAGCAAGCCGATGAGGGCAACAACGGCAAGAATGACGAGGAGGATGCCGAGTAGCGGCAGCATGTTCCCCTGCATCCGACGCCAGCTTTCCCCCACCGCCTGCACTGGCCCGACTTCCTCCAGGACAAAGACTTGATAGGTGATACCGAGGCGGGTTGCGAAATAGAGCAATGCCGCCAGCGCTGCAATAGCGAGGATCAGGACTCCTGTTCCAGCCAGTGCCGCCAGGGCCACCGATCCCAGCAGTAGAATTCCCGTAACCCCGAGCAGTCCGCCGAGCCGAGAGAAGGCTGGGTCGAACGCTTCGCTCAACCCGAGCGACCGGCCCTGGGCAATGGCGCCAATCGACACGACTGTTGCCCCCACGCCCACACTCCCGAAGACGAGAGCCACGGCGAGCACCAGCCCGAACACGAGGGCCTGTCCCCCTCCCTCCGTCACGCCGGTGATGCCCCCTCGCGGGTAGACCTCGTTCGCGAACACGCTGCTGTAGAGCAGGATCGTCACGAGGATCGTTCCGATGACAAGGGGCGCCTGGACCGCCAGCAGAGGCAGCATCGTCTCCCGCGGGTGGTCGCGCATGAGCGCCGCCGCCGCGCTCAGCGTCTCACCCACGCCTGGCCTGTCCGCCTGCTCAGGAAGCTGTTGTTCGGGGCCGCCGGTCACGTCAGGCCGAGCCGCTCGAACGTCGAGCCGGCGTTGCGCAGGTAGTAGCCGTAGTCGAACAGCGACCGCAGCCGCTCCTCGTCAAGCCGTGAGGTCACGTCCTCGTCCGCCAGCAGCAGCGACAGGAACGGCTTGCGCTCCTGCCACGCGACCATCGCATTGCGCTTCACGATGCCGTATGCATCCTGCCGGCTCAGCCCCGTCTCGATTAGCTCCAGCAGCACGCGTTGCGAGAACACGAGCCCGTACGAGGCGTCGAGGTTCTCGCGCATGCGCTCCGGGTACACCACCAGGTCCTCGGCGATGTCCGTGAACAGGGCGAGCATGTAGTCCAGCACCAGGCACGCGTCGGGAAACACGATGCGTTCCGTCGAGGAATGGCTGATGTCTCGCTCGTGCCACAGCGCAACGTTCTCCATCGCCGTGTTCGCGTAGCCCCGCAGCACCCGCGCCAGCCCCGTGATGCGCTCGCACTTTTCCGGGTTGCGCTTGTGCGGCATCGCGCTCGACCCCGTCTGGCCGGCCGCGAACGGCTCCTCCGCCTCCAGCACCTCGGTGCGCTGCAAGCCCCGGATCTCCGTCGCAAACTTCTCCAGTGAGGCGCCGGTGAGTGCGAGTGCGCCTACGAACTGCGCGTGCCGGTCGCGCTGGATGACCTGCGTCGAAGCGTGCTCGACGCCGAGTCCGAGCGTCGTGCACGTCGCCTCCTCGATCTCCGGAGGGATGGAGGCGTGCGTGCCCACCGCCCCGCTGATCGCGCCGACCGCGATCGTCTCGCGGGCGGCCAGCAGACGCTCGCAGTTGCGCCGCATCTCCGCGACCCACACCGCTACCTTCAGTCCGAACGTGGTCGGCTCGGCGTGGACCCCGTGCGTGCGGCCCGGGCAGAGCGTGTCGCGGTGGTTCCGCGCGAGGTTCTCCAGCGCTGTCGTCAGCTGCTCCACGCCTGCGATGAGCAGGTCGCTCGCCGCCCGCAGCTGGAGCGCCGTGGCCGTGTCCCAGACGTCGCTGGTCGTGAGCCCGAAATGGACATAACGCGACTCTTCACCGAGCGAGTCCGCTACTGACTGCAGGAACGCCGTCATGTCGTGGTGCGTGACCGCGAGGTACTCGTTCACCTTGTCGACGTCGAAGGTGGCGTTGGCGCGGATCAGTTGGGCCGCTTCCACGGGCATCTCGCCCGCGGCGGCGCGCGCTTCGCAGACGGCAATCTCGACCTCGAGCCAGCGTTCGAACTTCGCCTGCTCGCTCCAGATGGCGGCCATTTCGGGCCGCGAGTAACGAGGGATCACAAGGCGCTCCGGGGAGAGTGGGGTTGTGGCGTGGCCATCACTTCAATCATAGCTTGGGGAGCCCCTGTGCGAGCCTCGTGCCGTTCGTAATTCACGGGTGCCAGCGTGTAGACTGCCGCTCCGCCGGGAGGTGCCGAGTGGAAGAGTTCCGCGGTCGTACAGCTGTGATCACCGGAGGGGGTGGCGGTATCGGCCGGGCGCTGGCCGTTGCCTTTGCCCGGGAAGGCATGAACGTCGTCATCGGCGAGATCGACATGGATGCCGCCGCCGGCACCGTCGCCGCCGTCGAGGAGCACGGCGTGCGCGCCATCGCCGTCCAGAACGACGTCGCCGACCGCGCTTCCATGCAGGCGCTCGCCGACGCAACGCACGACGCCTTCGGTGGCTGTCATGTCCTCTGCAACAACGCCGGCGTCGTCACCTTCAAGCTCGCCCAGGATATGACCGAGGACGACTGGGACTGGGTCGTCGGTGTCGACCTCTACGGCGTCATCTACGGCATCCAGGCGTTCCTGCCGGGCATGGTGGCGGCGGGCGAGGGCGGCCACATCGTGAACACGGCCTCCATCGCCGGCCTCGTCGCTCCGGCTACCCCCGGCATCTCTTCCTACTCGACCGCAAAGTACGGTGTCGTCGGCATTTCCGAGGCGCTCGCGCTCGACCTCGAACCGCACAACATCGGCGTGAGCGTGCTCTGCCCCGGTGGCGTGCGCTCCCGCATCGTCGAGGCGGGCCGCAACCGGCCCGACGAGTACGGCGGACCCGAGGACCCCATCCGCGAGATGCTCCCCGGCGAAAGCGTTCCCCAGGAGATGCTTGAGCCCGAGGACCTGGCCCAGAAGGTCCTGAACGCCATTCGTGGCAACCATCTCTACGTCGTCAGCCACCCCGAGACTCAACCCGCCGTCGAGGCCCGCTTCCAGCGCATCCTCGACGCCTACGACCTCATTCCCAGCTAGTCACACCGCCGAAAGGAGCGAGTCATGTCCGTCAAGGTGCTCGTCGTTACGAAGGGCCACCCGTTCGATTACAACGGCTTCTACGCCATGTTCGATGAGAATCCCGAGCTGCTTACGACGCAGGTCGAGCAGCCCGCCGCGCAGGTCATGCTGCGCCCGGAGAACGTGGCCGAGTACGAGGCCGTCTGCTTCTACGATATGTGGGGCACCGAGAGCCCCGATGGCGGCGCCAGCTTCGTCCCCGCTCCCGACGAGTACCAGGAGAGCATCGCCGCCCTCCTCCAGAGCGGGACGGGCATCGTCATGATGAACCACGCCATCGTGCAGTGGCCGGCCTGGCCCGGCTGGCGCGACGTCAGCGGCACCTCGTTCCTGTTGACCGAGGGCGAAGTCTTCGGCGAGATGACCCCCGGCTCCGGCTACCGCGGTGGTGCCGTCGACCCGCGCGGCAACCCCACCGGCACCGTCTCCGCCGACTCCGGCGCCGCCGGCCACCCCGTCCTCGACGGCGTCGAGCCCTTCACGATCGAGGACGAGCTCTACCTGACCTCGAAGAGGTTCGAGTCCCAGCCCGACATCCTGCCGCTGATGCGCACCGACTACCCGATGGTGAAGGAGAACTTCAACCCGCCGCCGCTCGCCCCCGCCGAGGAGCAGGCGCGCTGGGACCATCCCGAGGGCAGCAACCTCGTGGTCTGGGCCAAGAAGAGCGTCAACTCCCCCGTCATCGCCATGCAGATCGGCGATGGCCCCAACTGCTACGCGAACCCTGAGTTCCGCAAGCTCCTCAGTAACGCCCTCCACTGGGTGGCGACGGAGGACGCGCGGACCTGGGCCGCCGGCTAGCCGGAACCGCGGGCAAGACCCCGGAGAGGAACCATCCATGTCAGTGAAAGTGCTCGTCGTGACCAAGGGCCACGGCTTCAACTACAACGGCTTCTATTCCATGTTCGATGACAACCCCGAGCTGCTCACCACGCAGGTCGAGCAGCCGGCCGCGCAGGTGCTCCTGCGCCCGGAGAACGTGGCCGAATACGACGCCGTCTGCTTCTACGACATGTGGGGCGTCGATTTCTCACCCGCGCCCGAGGAATACCAGCAGAGCATCGCCGCGCTGCTCGAGAGCGGGAAGGGCCTCATGTTGATGAACCACGCCCTCGTGGAGTGGCCCGCGTGGCCCGGCTGGCGCGACGTCAGCGGCACCTCGTTCCTGCTGACCGAGGGCGAGGTGTTCGGCGAGCTCACGCCCGGCTCCGGCTATCGCGGCGGTGGCGCTGACCCTCGCGGCAACGGTCGCGGCAAGGTCACGCCCGACCCCGCCGCCGCCGGCCACCCGGTCCTTGAGGGGCTCGACGACGGCTTCGTCGTCCAGGACGAGCTTTATCTCACCTCGAAAATCTTCGAGTCCCAGCCCGACATTCTCCCGCTCATGCGCACGGACTACCCGATGGTGCAGGAGAACTTCAACCCGCCGCCGATGGCCCCCACGGAGGAGAAGGATCGCTGGTCCCACCCCGAGGGCAGCGACCTCGTTGTTTGGGCCAAGAAGAGCGGCAACTCGCCCGTCGTCGCCACCCACCTCGGCGACGGACCCGGCAGCTACGAGAGCGAAGGCTTCCGCAGGCTCCTTCACAACACCCTTCACTGGGTGGCGTCGGAGGAAGCGCGGGCCTGGGCTGCCAGCTAGCGACCGCTAGCGCAGGTTCCGGAACGTTGCGCGGATGCCGCGCACGATCGCCTCGGGCTCCTCGGCGGGCGCGAAATGCCCGCCGGCCGGGTGCGAGTCCCAGTGCACCAGGTTCCAGTATTCGCGCTGCTGCTCGCTTGGCTTCTGCGGCGCCCCGGGTCCGTGGAACGTGAGCCCCGTCGGCGCCTCCACGACCGGTGTGCGGTCGTGGCTCGGCTGCCACTGGTTCCAGGCCGCCTCGTAGTAGTACCGCACCGAGGTCACGAAGGCGTCCGTCGCCCAGTACAGCATCATCGTCGTCAGCAGGTCGTCCTTGGGGAAGCGCGACTCCACGTCCCCGTTCGTGTCGCCCCAGTTCCGTCGCCGCTCAAGGATCCAGGCGCAGAGCCCGATCGGCGAGTCGTGCGCCATGAAGGCGAGCGTCTGCGGATCGAGCGCCTGCACGGCCACGTGCGCCGAGTAGTAGCGCAGGCGGGCCAGGTTGGCCGCCCGCGCCTCTCCCGGCGGCATCGACGCCAGTCCCGGATCGCCCAGCACCCACGGCCGGTCGTGCGTGAACATGTTCAGCATGATCGCGTCCGTCAGGTGGATGCCGATCAGGTGCTCGGCGTACTTGTGCCCGAGCTGGCTCGTGACGAGCGCTCCCCAGTCCCCGCCCTGCGCCGCGAAGCGCTCGTAGCCGAGCACCTCCCGCATGAGCGTCACCCACAGGTCGGCCGTCCGCCAGTAGTTGATGCCCGACGTCGTCAGCGGCGTGGAGAAGCCGTAGCCCGGCAGCGAGGGCACGACCACGTCGAACGAGTCCGCCGGGTCGCCGCCGTGGGCGGCCGGGTCGGTCAGCGGCCCGATCACATGGCGGAGGTCCCAGTACGTCCAGGGCCAGCCGTGGGAGAGGATGATGGGGATCGGGTTCGGTCCCTTCCCGCGCTCGTGCACGAAGTGGATCGGCATCCCCTCGATCTCGACGTGGAAGTTGTTGAAGCGGTTCATCTCCGCCTCGTGTGCGCGCCAGTCGTAGCGGTTGAGCCAGTGGTCGGCGAGCTCGCGCAGGTACTCCCCGTGCACCCCGTACCCCCATCCCTCGTTGCCGAAGTCGGGCGCCCAGTTGATGCGCTCAAGCCGCTCGCGCAGGTCCTGCAGCTTCTCCTCGGGAATGGCGATCTCGAACGGCTCGGCCTGCATGGCGTTCCTCCTGCCGGGTGTGGTTGCGCGGCGAGTCTAGCCCCTACCGGGTGCGGGGGTTGGGGCCTGCTCCCTATTGCAGACATAACGATTTCCCATCTTGCCAGCCGCCATTGAAAGGCCGTTCTGAGGGGGCTAGTGTCACACTGCGCGTCGGGGGACGGCGCATCACAAGGGGGATGTTATGAACGTACTTAGTAGCTTGTGCTCCGCACAACGGGCGCCCGGGACGGCAATCGTCTTAGGGCTTGTCGTCATGATCATCTGCTTGATCCTGTATCCCGGGGGCTGGCTGATCGATACGGGTGACCCGCTCGACTTCGAGCAGACAATCCGGGCCTTCACGGAGAACGACAACCTCACGCACGCGCTGTCGTTCGTCGTCATCCTGTGCTCGTTGCTGATCTCCTACGGCCTCTTCTCGTTCTGGCGGCTCCAGGGACCCTCGGGAAGCCTGGGCCACTCCATGCTGCGCTTCGGGATTCTGGTCAACCTGTTCCACTACGGCATCTACATCCTGACGATGGGAACGCGGCACCTTCTCGTTGCGGTCGCGCAGCACGCCGAGTCACTCGCGGATCCCGCGGGGGCGCCGGATCTCATGCTGGTGTTGCATGCGACCAGCGGTGGCCTCTATTTCGGTTTCATCACCATCTCGTCGATCAGCGGCATTCTCGTGGGTATTGGCCTTGCCAGGCGCTTCAGCTCGTTGAACCTCACCTCCGCAGCCTGCTGGGTCTTCGGCCTTGCCGGCGTGGCGGGTCTCGTCAATGTCGTTGTCGGCCAGCAGGCCGAGGTCGATCCCGAGGCCTTCATCATGGCCAGCAACATCGTCCTCTTTGTCGCTGCCGCCGCCCTGCTGTTGATTGGCATCGGCGTGATACGGGGCGAGAAGGAGCTCATTCCCGAGGACGACTAGGCCCGCTCGTTTATAGCCATCCCATCGCCGGCGGGAACGCATTCGCGTTCCCGCTGGCGATGGTGATCGCGCTGGGCTACAGTTCCGGCAGCGCTTTCGCGCTCCGGGGGATCCTATGGTCGTCGAGACGAAGCAGACCTTCTGCCGCTTCTGCCACGCCTTCTGCGCTATCGAAGTCGACATCGAAGACGGCCGCGCCGTCAAGGTGCGCGGCGATGCGAAGAACCCGATGTACCAGGGGTTCACCTGCATCAAGGGACGCCAGCTCCCCGAACAGCACTACCACCCCGACCGCCTCCTCCACTCCCAGAAGCGCGCCCCCGACGGCACGTACCACGACATCCCCCACCAGCAGGCCATCGACGAGGTCGCCGACAAGCTCCAGGCCATTATCGCCGAGTACGGCCCCCGCGCCGTCGCCACCTTCAGCGGCACCTACGGCTTCTCCTTCCCCTCCTCCGGGCAGTTCACCGGGGCCTTCATGGCCGGCATCGGCTCCAACATGACCTACTCCGGCGGCACCATCGACCAGCCCGCCAAGCCCATCGCCCGCGCCTACCACGGCAACTGGGGCGCCGGCCCGCAGATGTTCGACGACTCCGACGTCTGGATGCTCATCGGCGCCAATCCCACCATCTCCATGTGGGGCGGAATCCCCCAGTACAACCCAGCAAAGCGGCTCCACCAGGCGAAACAGCGCGGCATGCAGTTCATCGTGATCGACCCGCGTCGGACCGAAGCCGCGGAGAAGGCGGATGTCTTCCTGCAGGTGAAGCCGGGCGAAGACCCCACCCTGCTCGCCGGCATCCTTCGCGTCATCCTCACCGAGGGCCTCGTCGACGGAGACTTCGTCGCCGCCAACGTGCAGGGCCTCGAGGAGCTGCGCGAGGCCGTCGAGCCGTTCACCCTCGACTACGTGGAGGAGCGCGCCGGCGTCGCCGCCTCCCTCGTCGAACGCGCCGCCCGCATCTTCGCCAGCGGCAAGCGCGGCTCCGTCACGTCCGGCACGGGCCCCGACTTCTCACCCCACCCCAACATCACCGAGTACCTCATCAACTCCATCAATACCGTCTGCGGGCGCTGGCTGCGCGAAGGCGAGCGCGTCCCCAACCCGCCCGTGCTGCGCAAGCCGAAGGACTACGTCGCCCAGGCCTACGAGGAGAGCACCGACTGGGATGCCCGTGAGCGGATGCGTATCCGCGATCTGCCCATCACCGCCATCGGACCGCCCACCAGCGCCCTCGCCGAGGAGATCCTGACGCCGGGCGAGGGACAGGTCCGCGCCCTGATCTGCATCGGCTCGAACCCCATGGCCGCCTGGCCCGACCAGCTTCGCACCTACGAGGCCATGCAGGCCCTCGACCTGCTCGTCACGCTCGACATCAAGATGTCGGCGACGGCCAAGCTCGCCCACTACGTGATCGCGCCCAAACTCTCGCTCGAGCGCGAGGACACAACCCTCCCCAACGAGTCCCTCTCGGGCGTTTTCGGCTTCGCCCAGGGCTACCCCGCCCCCTACGCCCAGTACGGTCCCAAGCTCATCGACCCGCCCGAGGGGTCGGACGTGATCGAGGAGTGGGAGTTCTTCTGGGGGATCGCCCACCGCATGCGCATCCCCCTGCGCGCCGGTTGGGGAGAGGTGGATATCGACAACAAGCCGACCACCTCGCAGATCATCGAGTGGATGTGCGAGGGTTCGCGTATCCCCCTCGACGAAGTGAAGAAGTACCCCCACGGCCACATCTTCGAGGACGACGAGATCCGCGTGCTGCCCAAACGCCCGGGTTCGCCGCGCCTCGATGTAGGCCGCGCGGAGATGATGGCGGAGCTCGCCGAGGTGCGCGCCGAGCCCTACTTCGAGGGTGGCGGCTACCGCGAAGGCGAGGAGTTCACCCACCGCCTCGTCTCCCGCCGCATGCTCGAGTCGTACAACTCCTCGGGCCGCGACATCCCCCGGCTCATGCGCAAGTACGAGAACAAGGGCAATCCCGCCTACATGAACCCGATGGATATCGCCGAGCTCGGCCTCGCCGCCGGCGACCTCGTCGAGATCGAGTCGGCGCGCGCCGCCATCTACGGCGTCGTTGAGCCCGCGGACGACGTTCGCTCCGGCGTCATCTCGATGGCCCACGCATGGGGCGACGCCCCCACCGAGGACGCGCGCGTGCGCGAGCTCGGCGCCAACACCGGCCGCCTCTCCGACACGCAGCGCGACTTCGACCCCATCACGGGCATCCCCGTGATGAGCGCGATCCCGGTCAACGTGCGCAAGGTCGAAGACCCCGCGCCCGTCCCGACGGGTTAGGCGGCGGGGCGTTCCGCCGGAGCCATCGGCGCTTACTCCCTCGCGATGAGGGGCGCTGTGCCGCGCCCGGGAAAGACGGGCGGATCGGTGGGCTTGGCGCCAGGGCGGACGCCCGGATTGTCGAGCCACTCCCAGTGGGAGGTCGCGTCGTCCGGCGCGCGAGCAGCCTGGACGAACGCAGCGGCGAAGTCGGGGAGGGAGTGCGGTGGGTCGGTCGGGAACTGCTCGACGCGGTTCCATTCGTGCAGACAGATGCGGTGCGCCACCTTCCACTCGCCCCGTCGTCGCTCGAAGCGGTCGATGTAGCGGCCGCAGAACGTGAACAGGCTCGCGTTGTGCTCATCGATTGGCGAGTGGCTCCAGGTAACGAAGCTCGCTTCCGAGAAGGCGACGTCGGCGCTCTGGAACTCAACGTAGTGATTGCCGATGAAGTGCACCGCCCGGGAGTCGCTTGGCTCACCGTCGTCGCGGGGCGCGAAGAACTTCGAGAACTCCCAGCCCGGGCCCTGGAACATGGCCCCGTGGTCGTCGTACCCGTCCTCGTGGTAGACGGACTTCACCAGCTCGGGATCGCTGCGGTCGACCCCGCGGCAGTAGCGCATGATGACGTCGTAGATCTCCGCCTTGGCGACCAGCTTGTCGACGGCGGACATCGTTTCCGCGCTAGCCGTTGTCTGCGTGTTGGTCATCGCTCATCTCCTCGCCGTGGGACGGTATCCGGTCGACAAGTCTAGGGAATCCGTCCCCGGCCTGGGATGCGGATGAATGCCCCCGCCGCCTTGAGTGGCTCTAGAGAGCCCCTCGATATTTCCCGAAACGGGTGGGGTAATTCGAGGGATCGCGACCTAGGGTTGGTCCATGATGCGTTCGATTCATGGCACGCCCCCGCTCGCCCTGGCCGTCCTCCTGGCGCTGACGCTCGCCGTCGTCGCCTGCACACCCGAGGGCCCGGCGACAGCTCCGCCTGAACGGGGGACGGTGGCCTCAGACCCTGCGCCCACCCGTCCACCGCCCGTCCCGGCAACCCGCAGGGCAGAGCCCACGGAGACGCCAACGGCTCAGTCAACACCGACGGTTCAGCCAACGCGACCGCCATCGCCAGATGCGTCCACCCCCGCCACCTACACCGTCCAGCCGGGCGACGTGTGCTGGCGTATCGCGCAGGACCATAGCGTGACAACCATCGCGCTCCTCGAGGCCAACCCGCGGATCAATGCCAACTGCACCAATCTCGCCGTCGGCTGGGAACTGGTGATCCCCTAGGGCGTGCCGGACCGACGCGGCGCGGGCATGCAGAGACACTGGCGGGATGGCGTGCTTGTGCGAGAAGCGCTGTGCCCGGTTCCTGGAGGTGCCTTCCGTTCAGAAATCCACGGCAAGCACTACTCTTCGTCTGCTTCAATCCCCCGCTGTCCAGGTAACGGCCTCTTCGGCCGTCACCCAGTAGGTCGGACCGGACGAGAACGTGGTGAGGGTGTTAAGGCCGGGGATGTCGTCCAGGTCGGGGAAGTACCCGAGCCACCGGCCCGCGGTCCCGTCCCAGGTGTAGACGGCGACCACCGCTTCGGGGAGGCCGGCCTCGGCGATAGCCACGCCACCAGGACCTGGCCACTTGAACGAGGTCCACGCTGGGCCCAGCTCGAGTTCCGCAGGCCCAGCCCCGAAGGCCACGCGGTAGACCTTCGTGCGGCTGCCGTCCGCTGAAGTGACCCTGATCGTGATCGCGGCGAGGCCGTCCAGGGCGACCTGGTGGCCGTTGGTCCTGCGGCCGTCGGCGTCGTCCGGCTTGACCTCGACCTCCGTGCGGCGCTGCACCGCCCCCGCCTCGACCGTCGTCTCCCTCGCGCCCTCGGCAATGACGCCCCGGTAGTCGGTCCGATCCGGGTCGAACACCCCGATGTCGACACCGCTGAGCCTGAGGGAGGCGAGTCGTGCGTCAATGGCATCAGGCATGTTGTAGGTGTAGACCCTGCCGTCGCTCTCGTCGGCGACGTACACGATGTCGCCGGTGGCCCAGATGCCCCGCGGACTGTTGTTGCTCGCGTCGCTCAGCTCGGCGAAGTCCTCGTCGGGGAAGCGCTCGAGGGCCGGGGGCTCTTCGGGCGGTTCGTCACCATCGGGCAAGACGGGTACCCGGTAGGCGAAGAGGCGGCGTGGGCTTGAGCTGGGGTCGGAGACCCAGAACGAGACGCCGTCGGACCAGATGCCGCGAGGGTCGCTGTTCCGTGGGTCGAGGCTGTACCTGGCGAGGAAGTCGCCGCTCGCGAGGTCGTAAACGAAGAGGGATGGGTTGCGGTTGAGCACCCACATCGCCTCGCCGTCGGACCAGATGCCGCGCGCATTGCGGTTGTCGCGGTTGAGCACGAGGTCGCGCTCTGGGAGGCGCGCGCCGCTCTGGAGGTCGTAGGCGAACAGCGTGTTCTGGCCGCTGTCGGAGACCCAGATGGTCGTGCCGTCGGACCACACGCCGCGGGGCGCACGGTTGCGCTCGTCGAGCTCGAACTCGCGGCCTTCGACGCGCTCGCCGGTGGCGAGGTCGTAGGCGTAGATGGCGTCGTCGGCCCCATCACCGTTTTCCAGCAGCCAAACCGTGGTGCCGTCCGACCACATCCCGGTGGGGGAATCGTGACCACTGGCCAGCGGCTCGATGTCGTGCTTCACGGTCCACTCGAAGTCGACGGTGCTCGGCGTTGGGCCTGTCCCGCCCCCACCGCCACCACCACCACCGCCGGCGAAGCCGCCTCCACCGAACGTGCCCCTGCTGGACCTGGCGATGGTGATGATCACGTCCACGGAGTCGTCGGTCGAGTCGGACGGGTTGTAGCTGGGGTTGAACCCATCGTGCACGTCCACCGTGACGTTGTGCGTCTCCTGCACGTCCGGGTCCAGCACTGCCTTCGTGCGGATCTGGCCGGTCTCCGGGTCGATCTCGAACTTGTCGGCATCCGGCCCGCTCAGGCTGTAGGTGAGGATGTCGTCCGAGTCGGGATCGGTCGCCTTCACGGGTGGGCCCACGGACCTGCCGGCCGACGTCCCCTGACCGACCGAGCGAGGCAATTCGGCCTCGTCGAAGGCCGGAGCGTTGTTCGACGACGGCTTGGTGTCGCCGATCTTCGCGGCCGTCACCGCCGAAGCGGACTTGTTGCCGCCGCGCTGGTCGGAGTACTCCACCGTCGCCCGCAGATAGTTGCCGACGTCGTCGGCGCCCGCGGTGTAGGAGCTCGACCTGGCGCCCGCGATGTCCTGCCAGCTTGAGCGGTTGGTGGACCGCGCCCACTGCCAGGCTTCACCGGACACGCTGCCGTCGTCGTCGTTGAGCACGGCGTCGAAGCGGGTGTTTTGCCAGCCGCGTAGCGGCGAGAGGGTGAGCACGCCCGCCTCTTCCACGTCCGTCACCGTGACGGTCACGTCGAGGCTTCCCGTGAGGCCGCCGGGGTCTTCGGCGGTCACCCTGATCGAGAAGCTCGTGTTGCCGCCCTCGTAGTTCGGCGGTGTCGCGAAGTACAGCTGGCCGCGGCTCGAGATCCAGAAGTCGTTGCTGTTGACCGACCACTCGAGCGTGTCGCGCTCCGGGTCGGCGCCGGTATAGGTCGCGACCGCGGCGCTGCTGTTCTCGGCGATGGATGGCGTGGTGTCCCCGCTGACCACCGGCGCCTCGTTCACGTTCGTCACGCTGATGGTGATGGTGATGGTGTCGTCGATCACGTCGTCGGCGTCGTCGTTCTGATCGGCGCCGTCGCTCACCGACACGATCACGCGGTAGCTCCGCTTGCCTTCGAAGTCCAGTTCCACGCCCGACGCCAGCCGCAGCTGGCCGCTGTTCTCGTCGATCTCGAAGGAAGTCGCGTCCGTGCCGCTCAGGGAGTAGGTGAGGGAGTCGAAGTTCACGTCCGTCGCGGCCACCGGATCCCCGATCGCGTCGCCGCCCTGGGCGTCCTCGGGCACCTCGCGCTTGCCGTTCTCCGTGACGGGGAAGGCGGGCGCTGAGTTGACCGGCGGCGGGTCGCCCACGCGCGAGGAGACCTTCGAGGCGGTCTTGTTCTGCCCGTGGCCGTCGGAGTAGGAGGCCGTGGCGCGGATGAAGTTGCCCGCATCGACCAGCGTCGGCGTGTACCTGTTGCTGGTCGCCCCCACCAGGTTGACCCAGTCCGTACGGCCGTTGGGCGAGCGCGCCCACGCCCAGGTGACCGAGCTGGGGCCATCGTCGTCCTCGAGCACCGCCGTCACCTCGACGCGCGCCTGGATGGTGGCCGTGAGCGTCGTGAGCGTCACGGCGCCGGCCTCGTCCACGTTGTCGACCGTGATCGTGACGTCGATCGATTGGTCGATCTCGGCGGAGGTGTTGCCGAGGCCGTCCTTCCCGTCGTGCACGTCGACCGTGACCTCGTAGCTGGACTTCGTCTCGAAGTCGAGGGGCTCCTTCACGCGCAGCTGGCCGCTGCTGGCGACGATGCTGAAAGAGGCCGCATCCGTCCCGCTGAGCGAGTACGTGAGCCGGTCCCTCTCGGGGTCCTCGGCGGCCACGGGGTCGCCGATGCTCGTGCCGGACCTGCTGTTCTCCGGCACGGACCGCGCGCCGTTCTCGGAGGCGGGGAAGGTGGGCTGCTGGTTCTCGCCGAAGACGCGCAGCGCGGTGATCCCCTCGGCGCGCTTGCCGCCCCCGCGGTTGTCCGTGTAGGTGACGGCCGCGCGGAGGAAGAACCCGGCGTCCGCCAGCACCGTGGTGTAGCTGCTGGTGGTCGAGGTGGAGGTCGTGTTCGGGATGTTGGTCCAGCCCGTGCGCCCGTCGCGGGAGCGTGCCCACCGCCAGCTGCGGCCGGTGATACTGCCGTCGCCGTCCGTGAGGGTGGCCTGCACCCTGACCCCGACCCCCGGCTCCGGCTCGGAGAGGGTGACCACGCCCTCCTCCTCCACGTCGAGCACCCGGATCCCGACGGTCGTGTCGTCGTCGGCCACGCGCTCGGTCTCGACTGTGCCCTGGTCGTCCCTGCCGTCGCTCACATTGACGGGCACGAGGAACAGCCCAGTCGTCGTCTCGAAGTCCAGCGCCTGGACCGTCCGCAACTGCCCGGTGGTCGGGTGAATCTCGAAGAGCGCGCCGTCGGCCCCCTCACCGATCGCGAACGTGAGGGGGTGATTTTCGCGGTCGGTGGCCGTCACGCGCTCGCCGATCTCCTCGCCGGCGCTCGTCTCCGGGATGTTTTGGGTTCCGCCGGTGCGGATGCGCGGCGGTGCGTTGGGGATCGGGTCCGGCGTGATCGCGGCCGTCGCCTCGCTCTCGGCCGACTTCCCCCCGCCCCGGCGGTCCGTGTAGGAGCTCACGATGGCGCGTATCTCGAGGTCCGTCTCGTCCTCGTCCGCGACGTAGGTGTACTCATCCATGGCGGTGTTCGAATGGATCAGCTGCTGCCACGCGCCGCCCGACGTCCGCGTCTGGATGATCCAGGCGAACCCCCCGGAGCCCGGGAGCTGGTCCAGCACGATGCCGCCGTCCGGGTCGGAGATCATGAACGTGACGCTCTCCCCGACGGCTGGGTTGAGGTTGCTGACCGAGATCGCCCCCGCCTCCTCCACGTCCCGCACCGTCACGGTGACGGGCTGCTCGGCGGTGCGCCGGTTGGTCTTGCTCTTGACGTCCCTCACGACGACGGTGAAGTTGTAGACGTTGTCGCCGTTCGCGTCGTCCGGGTCCTCGAAGCTGGGCGCCTCCTTGAAAACGACGTTGCCGCCGCTGTCGATCTCGAAGTCGGCAGCGTCCGTGCCAGTCAGCGACCATGTGACCCCGCCCTCCTCGTCTCGCCCGGTGTACGTGGCGATAACCGGGAAGGCGTAGGGCGGCTCCTGGAGGTTCGCGTCGAGGGTCGCGTTGTGCTCGTCGAGATTCAGGGTTGCCGTGGGCGTCCCCGTGAACTCCGGTCGCTCGTTTACGTCGTCAATCCGGATGAAAAGGTCGTAGCGCGCGACATTGGTGCCGTCGGAAGCGTTCACGGTCACCACGTAGAAATCACTGCCACTCGAGTGAGAACCCAGCGGGTTCTCACGGTCCGGGACGATGTTCCAGCGGACGATGGCCCGCTCGTCGGAGTTGGGCTCCTCGACGTTGGGGTCCTCCGCGATGACGAAGTCGATCGCGTCAAGCCCGGTGATGGTCCAGATGATGTCATCCCCCTCCTCGTCCCGGGCCTCGAACGGGTACCAGTACAACTGGTTCTCCAGGGTCGCCGGGATGGAAGCCATGTCGGCCGCCGTCGTCCCCGAGTCGTACTCGATCTCGTTAGCGTGCAGGCCCGGGCCTACCACGTCAGTGAATTCTGGCGTCTCGTTGACGTTGGTGACCGTCACCGTCATCGGGTAGTCCCGCGTGCTCACGCCGTCGCCAATCTTCACGATGACCTCGTACTGGTTGTCATCGGCGGCGTGGCTCTCGGTGGCGTTCACGCGGTCGGTCGGGTCCTCAAAGTTCGGCCCGTTCCGGAAGCTGAGCGTCCCGTGGCCGGTTGTGGCGTCCTCCATGATCTCGAAGTCGGCCGCGTCCGTGCCGGCCAGGGACCAGGACAACTGGGTGAGTGTGCTTGTCTCCTCATCCCGCGGGATGTAGGTCATGACGTCCAGGTCCGCGGACTCAGCATCCCACTCGATCTCCGCAAAGCTCTCGTCGGGAACACCGGCCGGAATCTCTGGCGTTTCGTTGACGTTGGTGACTCGCACGGTGACGGTGAATGTCCCCACGCTGTTCGATTCACCTGCTCCGTCGTCCGCCTCCACGACGACTTCGTACATGTTGTCGGAGGCGCCCATCATGTTTGAGTCCGCCAGGTCGGCGGGGTTCTCGAAGTCCGGCTCGATGCTGAAGGACAGGACACCGGTGCTCGAGTCGATGCTGAAGTGGGCAGCGTCCGTGCCGGACAAGTCGAACGTGATCGTCTGGAGACCGGCGTTGTCGGCGTTGTCGTCGTCGGTGGCGGTGTAGGTGCCGATGACAAGCTCGGAAGCCGTGGCGGTGTGATCGAATTCGACTTCCGCGAAGTCCGGCGTGGCGTTCCCGCTCACCACCGGTCGCTCGTTCAGGTCGTTGACCGTGACCTGGACGCTCTGTGTGTCTTCCAGCCTTGGGCTCCCGTTATCCCTTACCCGCACCGTCACGTCGTAGACGTTGTTGGTGCCGGTGTCGTCAGGCATCTCGTAGTCCGGCGGGTTCTTGAACGTGAGCTCGGCCGTTCCGTTCACGGTCGAGGTGATGTTGAAGTCCCCGGCATCATTGCCCGACAGGTCCCAGACCATCGTGCCCGTTGTCGCGTCCGGGTCCGTCGCGATGTACGTCGCGACCACGCCCGTCGCGTTCTCGTCGAACGTGGCGGTGGACGGGGCCGTGGTCAACGTGGGCGTCTCGTTGACGTCCGTGACGGTCACGGCGAGCGACTTGGAGATGCTGAGGTGATTCGACGCTCCCCGGGCGCCGTCGATGCCGTTGTCCGTGACCGTGACCGTGACGTTGTAGACGCCGTCGCCGCCGGCGTCCTGCTTGTCCTCGAAGTTCGGCGCGTTCTTGAAGGTGAGCACGCCGCTGGTCGCGCCGATCTCGAAGAAGGACCCGTCGTCGGCCGTTTCCACGGACCACGTCAGGGTGTTGTCCGCGTCGTCGGCCTCGTTGTTGCTGTTGTCGGGGTCGGTGGCAACGTACGTGAGCACGGAGGTCTGGTTCTCGGCGACGGAGATGGCGGTCTGGGGGGTTGTGATCGCGGGCGTCTCGTTGATGTCTGTGACGTTGACGATCACAGAGACCATGTCGTCTGTATTGGTGTTGCTGTTGCCGGCGGCGTCCTTGTTGTCCCGCACGTTCACGCTCACGTCGTAAAATTCCCGATTTTCAAAGTTGTAGCTGACGCCGCTCTTGGTCTTGATCTGTCCGGTGCTGGAATTGATAGTGAATGATGACGCGTCGCTGCCGGTGAGCCAGTAGTGCAGCGTGTCACCGGTGTCGTCGTCGCTGGCGGCCACGGCCGCGCCGACGTCCACGTTTGCTCCGCTGTTCTCCGCCACCTCCCGCGTTATCACACCGTCCACGCCAAAGGTCGGCTCGTTGTTGCTGGCGGCAATCTGGCCCGTCACCGCACTCGCGGACTTGCCGGAGCCCTGGGGGTCGGTGTAGGACGCCGTGGCGCGCAGGTACCTGTTCACGTCCACGGCCACGCTTGTATACGTGTTGTTTGTCGCCCCGCTGATGGGGGCGAAGGGACCCGATGCCGAGGCGGCCAGCGCCCACTGCCACGTCAGGTTGGTGATGGTCCCGTCGATGTCGGTAACCGACGCCGTCAGGGTCTCCCCACCCGCTTCCGTGCCCGTGATCGTCACCGTGCCGGGCTCGTCCACGTTGGAGAGGTTGATGGTCACGGTGATGGTGTCGTCGGTCACCATGTCGGCGTTGCCGGCGTCGTCCTTTTCGTCGCTCACGTTGACGATGACGGTGTAGGACTTCTTCGAGCTCTCGAAGTCATACGTGATCCCTGACCTGGTCAGGATCTGCCCGCTTGTCGCGAGGATGGTGAAGGAAGAGGCATCCGCGCCGCTCAGCCAATACTCAAGCGTGTCGCCGTCGTCATCCGTGGCAGCCACCACAGCCCCGACGTGTACACCCCCTCCGCTGTTCTCCGGCACGCTGCGCGTGGCGGTCGTGGTGCTGAACGACGGATCGACGTTGCCGGACGCCACCTGGCTCGACGCGGCGCTGGTTGCGGACTTTCCCGAACCGTGGGGATCCGTGTAGGAGGCCGTGGCTTTCAGGTACTTGCCCACGTCGGCGGCTACGGGCGTGTAGGGGTTGGACGTGGCCCCGCTGATGGGTGTGTAAGTCCCGAGCGCCGTGTCGGATCGCGACCACTGCCACGTCACGCTGCTGGTCGTCCCGTCATGGTCGGTCAGCGTCGCGGTTACCGCCTGCCCGGCCGTGATCGTGCCGGGCAGCGTCACCGTGCCGGCCTCGTCGATGTTGGTGATGGTGACGACGACGTTGATGGTGTCGTCGACGGCGGTGTCGGTGTTGCCGTTCGTGCTTCCGGCGGCGTTGATCTTGCTGTCGCGCACCCGCACGGTCACGTTGTAGGTGTTGTCGGTTCCCTGGTCCCTGGGGTCCTCGTAGTCGGTGAGGGCCTGGAACCTGAGCGCGCCCGTTGACGAGTTGATGGTGAAGTCGGCCGCGTCGGGGCCGCCCAGCGTCCACGTCAGCGTGTCGTCCTCGGGGTCGTCGGCCGCGTACGTCGCGAGCGGGTCGCTGGGCCCGGTCCCCTCCGGCTTGCTGATGGAGGTGTGGGACGAGCCCGTGCTCGTGATGTCCGGCGCCTCATTGACGTTGGCGACCGTGACGATGACGTCGAAGGTGTCGAACAGCGCGGGCGAGCCGCTGTCGGTGGCTACGAGGCGCACCTGGTAGGTGTTGGCAGGGGGAGTTGCCAGGCTGCCCGGCGTCTCGTAGTCCGGCGCGTCCTTGAACGAGAGTACGCCGGAGGTCGAACCGATCTCGAACAGCGATCCGTCCTGGTTCTCCTCAACACTGGTGTCGCTGTCTATCGACCAGGTGTGAGTGTTCGCCGTGTCTGGGTCCGAGACCGTGTAGGTCCCGACGGTGGTCGTGTTCTCATCGACCTCGGGGTCGAAGGTACCGCCGATTGTCGGCGGTTCATTGACGTCGTTGACGCTGATGGTCACCTTGATGCTGTCGTCCCAGATGCTGTCGGGGTCTCCGCTGGGACTTTTGCTGTCACGAACGTAGAGCGGCACGACGTAGGACGATGTGGTCTCGAAGTCCAGGGGGGCCATCGTCAAGAACTGGCCGGTGTTTGTGCCGACGGTGAAGATGAAGAAGGTCGCGGGGAACGAGTAGGTCAGCGTGTCGCCCGAGTCGTCGTCCGTGGCGATGACCGCGCCGACGTTTGTCCCAGACGTCGAGTTCTCATCAATTCTGAGGGTGGCCGTCTCGGCCGTGAACGTCGGCCTGTCGTTGCTCGCGCCGGTGTGGTTCGTCACTTGCTGGGCGGTGAACGCTGGCGCGTTGTTGGGCGTGGCCGCATCGTCCTGCACCGGGCTTGAACCGATTGTGTAGTCCAGCGTCACCGTGTCGCTGCTTGCGGCGCCCGTCGACAGCGTCAAAGCCACCTCAACGCCGCGCACGACGACGCTCGACGGGGTGTAGTCCGTGCCGCCGATGTCCACGGTGAAGTCGGTCGTGGCGGGGGTGGAGCTCTCGTTCAGGAGCTCGTTGTAGATGAGGACCAGGGACGTTCCGTCCACGTTCACCACGAGCAGTGAAGGAGGAGTGTTATCGAAGTTCTGCCGGACGGGTCGCTCGGCTTGCTGCGGCTCGCTGGCCTGCTCGGACGACTCCGACTCTGGCTCCGAAGCCGGCTCGGGCGTTGCCTCGGGCTCGGGGGTAGTGGCCTCGGGGATCGTGATGTCGGTCCGGTTTGACCTGGAGCCCTGGTCGTTCGAGCGGATGCGGTAGCGGTAGTCCTGCCCGGCCGTGACGGTGCTGTCGGTGTAGGTGAGGACGCTGCCGTCGACGCTGTCGATCTTCGTCATGCGCGCACCCTGGACGTCCATGTCGCGGCGGTAGACGGCGTACTCGTCGGGCGTGCAGTCGGGCGAGGCCTCCCAGGTCAGCACCACGGCTGAGCCGTCCTCGCTGAGGGCGCTCGTCAGGTTGGTCGGGGGCACGCTGCAGGTCGCGTCGGCGCCGGCGCCGTCCGCGCTCGTGAGCAGCAGCCCGAGCAGCACGAGGAGGACCGAGACCGGAGCGATCAGGCGGCAGACGCGCCTGCGCTCAAGAAACGGAAAGTACGCCCGCGGTGCGCGATGTTTCGTCCAGGGCCGCACGGCGCGGCGAGGCCCTGGAGAGAGAAGACCCAACACGCGTGAAACGATAGGTGAGCGGAGCGTGTCTTATGTGAGAGTACTGTGAAATATGTCTTATCAGGCGTAAGATATCTGTTAGTATTCGCCGGACGATTCCAGCCAACCGTCGATCACAGGGGGAAGCATGGGCCAGGACGACACGCCGTCAGCGCTCGAGGCTCTTCGGGAACGCCTCTCGAGGCTGAGCGAGGCTAGCGTCCGCATCAATGAGAGCCTCGACTTCAACGTCGTCCTCCAGGAAACCATCGACAACGCGCGGCGCCTCACCGGCGCCCGCTATGGCGTGATCGCCGCGATGAGTGAAGCCGGCGGTCTGGATGCGCTCCTCACCTCGGGTACGACGGAAGAGCAGCACGGCACGCTCACCGAACTGCCGGGCGGGAGGGGGATATTCGACCACTTCAGCACGATCGCGGGGCCTCTCCGTGTGGAGGACTGGGACGAATACGCCGCCTCGGCCGGACTCGCCGTCCCGCTGCCCATAACCGTCTTCGCCGGCCTGGCCACGCCCATGCGCCATCGCGCCGAGCCCGTGGGAGTCATCATGCTCGGGCACGACCGACCGGATGCCAGGTTCAGCGAGGAGGACGCCGAGACGCTGGTCATGTTCGCCTCGCAGGCGGCGTCGGTCATCGCCAACGCCCGGCGGCACCGGGACGTGCAGCGCGCCCGGGGCGACCTGGAGACCCTCGTGCATACCGCCCCGGTCGGCGTCGTCGTCCTCGAAGCGAAGACCGGCGAGCTGCTGTCGGTCAATCAGGAGGCGCTACGGCTCGTCGAGATTCTCAACCCCGGAAAGCCGCCGGCGGAACTCCTCACGTCCTTGACCGTGCAGCGCGCGGATGGGCGCGAGGTTTCTCTGAGTGGCTTCCCCCTGGTCGAGGTGCTCCGGCCGGCGGGGACGGTACGAGGCGAGGAGGTAACCCTCACGATGCCCGAGGGCCGCTCGCTCACGACCCTCATCAACGCCACTCCCATCCGAATGGAGAACGGAGAGCTGGACAGGTACGTCATCACCCTGCAGGACATGACGCCACTGAGGGAGCTGGAGCGGCTCCGGGCCGAGTTCCTCGCCATGGTGAGCCACGAGCTCCGCGCCCCCCTCACCTCCGTCAAGGGCTCGATCACCACCCTCCTGAACCCCTCGAGCCCGCTGAACCCGGCCGAGATTCTCCAGTTCCACCGCATCATCGATTCCCAGACCGACCAGATGCGAGAGTTGATCGCCGACCTCCTTGATGTGGCGCGTATCGACACCGGTACCCTGAGCGTCGCTCCGGAACCGACGGATCTCGCGACGCTGATCGGTGAGGCCCGGGAGGCCTTCCAGAGTGGTGGCGGCCAGCACACCCTGCTCATCGACCTCGATCCCGAGCTTCCCCTGGTTATGGCCGACCGGCTGCGCATGGTCCAGGTGTTGAACAACCTGCTGTTCAACGCGGCCAGGCACTCGCAGGAGACCTCGCCCATCAGGGTGTTGGTTGAGCGGGGGGAGATTCAGGTGACCGTCAGGGTGGCCGATGAGGGCAGCGGCGTGCCGGCAGACCAGATGTCGAGCCTGTTCCGAAAGTTCTCGGGCATCACCGCCGAGGACAGGGAACGCGACTTTGCGCGGACGGGCCTGGGCCTTGCCATCTGCAAGGGCATCGTCGAGGCGCACGGCGGCCGTATCTGGGCGGAGAGCGACGGACCGGGGACCGGCGCCCGCTTCTCCTTCACCATCCCCACCGTGGGAACGGTAGAGGCCCCCTCGCCCGCCCAGACCGCCCAGCCATCCACCCGCTCCCCGCGACCGCAGGAGCAGGAGCGGTTGCGCGTGCTCGCCGTGGACGACGACCCCGAGGCGCTCCGCTACATCCGGACTGCGCTCACCGACTCCGGCTACGAGCCGATCGTGACGACCGAACCCCAGGATGCGCTCACCCTCATGAAGGACGAACGCCCGCACCTGGCCTTGCTCGACCTGCGCCTTCCCGGAACCGACGGCATCGAGTTGATGGCGGAAATCACGGCGATGGCGGACGTGCCCGTCATCTTCATCTCGGCCTACGGACAGGACGAATTCATCGCCAGGGCCTTCGAAGAGGGAGCCGAAGACTACGTTGTGAAGCCTTTTTCAGCCACGGAGCTGGGCGCGCGGATTAAGGCGGCCCTTCGGAGGCGGGCAGCGTCCGAGCCCGAGGAGCCCTACGTCAGGGGCGACCTCGTCATCGACTTCAGCGAGCGGCGTGTAGTCCTCGCCGGTGAACTGATCACCCTGACACCTATCGAACACCGGACGCTCGTCGAGCTCTCGGCGAACGCGGGCCGGGTGGTCACCCATGAACAGCTGCTGCGACGGGTGTGGGGTCTGCAGGCCGGCGACGACATCCGGCCCATGCGCACCGCCATCAACAGCATCCGCCGAAAGCTTGGCGACGATGCTGCGAGTCCCACCTACATCTTCACCGAGGCCCGCGTCGGCTATCGCATGGCGAAGCCTGAGCCTCCGGACGGGGACGAGGAAAGCGCGCGCTCGACGTCGTGACGGGACGATGCTGTTCACGGCAGGGCGGCCTGGTGAGAGCGGACGTACGCTCGCGGGCGTCCCGATGCGGAGAGCCGGGGGAGGCCAGGCGCCTGACTACGTACCTGCCCGTTTCTGCGCCAACGCCACCAGCCGTTCGACCGCTGCCACCCGGGACGGGACGTCCTCGTCGGGTGGGCGGATCGCCCGCAGGATCGCCAGGTGCTCGATCGCTCGTACAACCACCCAGCGCCACATCAGGTTCGTGTTGACCGGCCCCGTCAGCTGGTACCCGCGCAAGTAGGCGAAAGCGGCCAACGGTCGGAACAGTCGCGTGATCACACGCAGCGCCGGGGTCGCGTCGAGCGGCTCGCCCAGCCGCACCACGGTTACCGTCCGCGCAACGTCCGCCTCGGCTGGCCCGGCCGCGCACGACCCCCAGTCGATCACCACCCGCCGCCCTCCCCGCTCCAGCAAGACGTTCCCGGCGTGGAAGTCTCCGTGGCAGAACCGGTCTCCGCCTTCGAGCCCCTCGATCGTTTCCCTGGCGAGCGTCGCCAGGTGCGGCGGAATCTCCACGTTCGCGACCCACTCGTCCGCCCGCTCGTGGACGGTCGCGATTCCTGAGGGGGCGGGAAGCGCGTTCACCCGGGCATGGATCTTGCCCGTCTCCCACGCCTCCCGCGCCAGGAGCCACGGCTTGCGCCCCACGAGGTCGAGCAGGTTCTCCCCGTCGATGCGCTCCATGAGCGTGCCCGCGCGGCCGCTGAGGCGCAGCGCCTCGCCAAGACGCGGCGCCGGGATGCCCCCCGCCAGCGCCGCCGCTATAGCGATCCGCTCCGGCTCGACGTTGCCCTCGTACCCCTCCCGGAACAGCCGCAGGGCCTGACCATCCTCCCACGCGAAGATCTCCGCCTCCCATCCCTCTCCCAGCTTCTCCAGGCTGGCAAGGTCGACGCTCGACCCCTCCGTCATGCCCCCTCCCCAGTCTCCGCAAGCTGCGCCATGCCGCTCCTGCCGCGCGCCGCCTCATCCTCGGGCAGAGCGGTATACCCCCGGCAGGAATCGAACCTGCGCACATGGTTTAGGAAACCACTGCTCTATCCCCTGAGCTACGGGGGCCTGCCTGTATGAGAACGCGCTTTCGCCGGGCTGTCTAGCGCCCGACCAGTCCGGCGTGCGACCTAGACCGTGACCTCGCAGAGGTCGGGCGCCGGCACGACCGGCGCGCCCGTGAGCTGCTGGACGTCGTCGACCGTGAAGCCGGGCGCGATCTCGCGCAGCTGGAAGGACTCGCCGGCGGGCTCGAAGAGGCCCAGGTCCGTCATCACGAGCGTGACCACGCCGGCCGCCGTCAGCGGCAGGGCGCAGCGTTCGAGCAGGCGCGGGCGGCCGTCGCGCGTCGTGTGTTCGAGCAGCAGGAACACCTGCTTCGCGCCCACCGCCAGGTCCATCGCCCCGCCGATGCCGCCGCCCTTCCGGCCGCTGATGCGCCAGTTCGCGAAGTCGCCGTTGGCGGCCGCCTCGTACGCCCCCAGGACGGCCACGTCGAGCAGCCCGCGCCGGATGATCGCGAACGCGTCGGCGTGGTGCACGATCGACGCGAGGGGCGTGAGCAGCACCGGCTGCGCGCCGCCATTCACGACATAAGGCGTTGCCTCCTCCACCGTCGCGTTCCGCCCGTACCCGATGACGCCGTTCTCGGAGTGCAGGATGACCGTACGGTCCTCCGGCACGAAGTCGGAGCAGCGCGTCGGCATGCCCACGCCCAGGTTCACCACCCAGCCGTCCTCGAACTCGGCCGCGACCCGCGCAGCCATCAGGTCGCGAGACAGCCGCTTCGCTTCGGCAGTCATGACCGCGGCGTCCCGCTGAACATGGCGAGTGGCGGCGCCTGGAGCATGCCTCCCGCCTCCGGGATGGACACGACCCGCTGCACGAAGATGCCCGGCGTGTGGATCAGGTCCGGGTCGAGCTCCCCCACTTCCACCACTTCCTCCGCCTCCACGAGCGTGCAGTCGGCCGCCATCGCCATGATCGGGTTGAAGTTGCGCTGCGAACGCCGGAACACGAGGTTCCCGAACGTGTCCGCCTTCCAGCAGCGAATGAGGGCGTAGTCGGCGACGATCGCCTCCTCGAGCACGTAGGTGCGGCCCCCGAACTCGCGGTGCTCCTTCCCCTCCGCCACCTCCGTCCCCACCCCCGCGGGCGTGAAGAACGCGGGGATGCCCGCCCCGCCCGCGCGGATGCGCTCGGCGAGCGTCCCCTGCGGCGTGATCTGCGCCTCGATCTCGCCTGCCTCGTTCAGCTCCTCGAGCGGGGTCCGTCGTGAGGGGTGGGTGGAGGCGGTGAACGCGAGAATCACGCGGCTCACGCGCTTCTCCTCGACCAGGTTGCCGGTCGTGATGACGCCGTCGTCGCGGGTCATGCCCGCGCCGTTCGCGATCAGCGTCAGGTCCGAGGCGCCCTGCTTGTAGAGGGCTGCGACGAGGTTGTGAGGAGAGCCCGGCTCGCCGAAGCCCGCCACGAGGATGCTCGAGCCGTCCTCGACCCCGGCGACGGCGTCCTCGAAGCTGGCGACGACTTTCGACTCCATCGCAGTGGCTACGCCCGGCCCATCCGCCCGACCAGGTAGGCCGCGGTGCGCCCTTCCGCTTCGGGGTCGACCGGCATGATGGAGGCGGAAAAGTCGCTCACGCCCATCGCTTCCAGCCGGTCGAGCGCCTCGTCGAGCGCGCGCTCGTCGCCGAGGATGGCGACGTCGCCTGGACCTCCCGCCCCCTCCCGATCCAGCATCGCCCGGTACGAGGGGATCCCCCCGTAGTTGGCCAGCATCTTGCCGACGCGCTCGCGTGCGTCGTCGGGGTTATCGGTAATGGCGATGGGGAAGGCCGCGACGATGCGTGGCGCCTCCCGCCCCGCCCGCTCCGAGGCCTCCCGCAGCGCCGGTGCGATGTAGTCCTCGATCGTGTCCGGTCCCGTCATCCAGAGGCTCGTGCCGTCCGCCACCGAACCCGCGAGCGCGAGCATGCGCGGCGCCATCGCCGCGAGCAGCACGGGCGGCGCCTCGGCGCCGGGAACGCCGTAGGTCGCGTTGATGCGGTAGCTGTCGTTCTCGACGTGCGTCTCCTCTCCCCGGAGCAGCGGGAGGAGCGCTTCCAGATAGTCGCGCATGTGTCGCGCGGGCCGCTCGAACGACATCCCCCACATGTCCTCGATCACGAACTTGTGCGAGAGCCCGATGCCCAGCGCGAAGCGGTTCCCGGAGGCGGCCTGCACGGTCAGCGCCTGCTGCGCCATCGTCACGGGGTGGCGGGGGTAGGTGGGGACGACAGCCGTGCCCAGCTCGATGCGCTCCGTCTCCCGCCCGATCACCGTAAACGCGCTCATGGCGTCGAGCCCGAAGACGTTGGGCATCCAGACGCTGTCGAAGCCTTGCGCTTCCAGCTCCTGCGTGCGCGCCAGCAGTCCGTCGAGGTCCTGCCGCCCGCCGATCATCACGCCAATACGCATTCCCGTTCCTCCGAAGGCGCAAGGCTACCAGAGCGGTGCCCGCCCCTCATGCGCGCCCGCGACGCCGCGTTCCCCTAGGATTGGCCCCGGGCCACAGGACGCCCCGGGAGGATCGTTATGGACGGCTGCATCGACGTACACCATCACGTGCCCTCAGCCGAGATTGCGGAGGCCGCCACGGAGGTCGGCATTCCCATGGCCGGCGCCTGGACCCCCGAGATGGCGATGGCCGCCATGGACGCCAGCGGCATCGCCGCGGCCGTGCTCACCCCCACCATCTTCGTCGCCGACGTGGGCGACCCCGCGGCGGCGGTTCCCCTCCACCGCGCCACCAACGATTACCTCTCCGGCGTCGCCCGGCGCTGGCCCCACCGCTTCGGCGCCTTCGCCACCCTCCCCCTTGTCGACCCCGACGCCGCCCGCGCCGAGCTGGACCGCGCCTTCGACGACCTTGGCATGGACGGCGTCCTCCTCCCCAGCGGCGTCGGCCCCGACCTCATCGGCGCCGAGCGCTTCGACTCCACCCTGGCGGCAATGAACGACCGCGGCGCCGTCATCCACCTCCACCCGACAAAGTCGCACATCGGCATCCCCAACCTCTCCCCCGCCGTCGTCGACTTTCCCGTCGAGACGACGCGTGCGATCGGCAGCCTGCTCGCCTCCGGCGCGCTCGAGCGGTACGAGAACCTGACCTGGGTCATCGCCCACGGCGGCGGCTGCTTTCCCTACATCGCCGGGCGCGTGGCCCGCTCCGACGGCGCCGAGCCCTTCACCACGACCGCCCCGCAGGGCACGCTCGCCTACCTCCGGCGCATGTACTTCGACGTCGCCGTGACCTGCCACCCCAACGCCTTCCCCAGCCTCCGCACCGTCACCGACATCGACCACATCGTCTTCGGCACCGACTACCCCGCCTTCTCCCAGCAGGACGTCGACGAAGCGATGGCGTTTCTGGTGAACGAGTCCGGCTTCACCGAGGACGAGCTCGACGCCATCGCCTCAAAGAACATCAAGCCCCTCTTCCCCCGCCTCACCGCCGATATGCAGGCAGCCGGCTAGCCCCTAACGCCCCTCCACCCCCGGCGGGATCGCGACAACGTCGCCGACGCCCAGCCCCTGGCGCTCGAACCAGCCGCCGTTGACCTCTAGCGTGTACCGGTAGGGCTGCGCGGGCGTGAGGATGTCGAGGCTCAGGGGCACGCCGTGGACGATCTCCAGCACGGTGCCGTCTGCTCCCAGGTAGGCGATGTCGAGCGGGATGAGCGTGTTCCGCATCCAGAAGCCGCCGGAGCGGTCGCCCGAAAAGACAAACAGCATCCCCGCCAGCTCGTCCATCGACTGGCGAAACATTAGCCCCCGCTGCCGCTGGTCCGACCGGTTCGCGATCTCGACCGTCAGCGTCACCGACGACTCGCCGTCCGCGCTGGTCACCGTGAGCCGCGTGATGGGGAGGAGGCACGGATCCGGGACGTTCGCCGAGCACCGTTCCGGAGTCCAGTCTCCCGCGAGGCCGGGGATGACCGCTCGGTGTACTTCGTCGGGGCTCGCCTCTGCTGTGGCGGTAGCCGCTGTCTTGGCCGTCGGCTCAGGCGCGACGGTTGTGACTAACTTTGGGTCCGACTCCCCTTGCCCCTCCTGCACCGTCACGGCCAGCGTGACGGTCAGCGCCGCGAGGCCCGTCAGCAGGAGCGCGGCGTAGCGCATCGTGCTAGCCCGCTATGTGGCGGGCCACCCAGGACGTGATGAGCCGGTTGGCGATGCTGATCGGACCGGGGATGTTCGGAAGCGCGTCCACCGGGAACCAGTCGGCGGCCGCGATCTCCGCATCTTCGAGGACGATGTCGCCGCTCTCGTACTCGGCGAAGAAGCCGAGCATGAGCGAGTTGGGGAACGGCCACGGCTGGCTGCCCCGGTACTCCAGGTTCTTCACGCGCAGCCCGACCTCCTCCTCCACCTCCCGCAGGAGCGCCCCCTCGACTGTCTCGCCAGGCTCCACGAACCCCGCGAGGGCGCTGTACAGGCCCTCGGGGAAGCGGTGGCTGCGCGCCAGCAGCACCTCGTCGCCCCGGTGAATGAGCGTGATGATCGCCGGGGAGAGCTGCGGGAAGCGCAGCAGGCCGCACTGTGGGCACCGCATCGAGCGCTCGCCGGACACCGGTTCGTTGCGAGCGCCGCAGCTTCCGCAGAAACGGTTGATCCGCTCCCACTCGACGATCTGCACAGCACGGCCCGCGGCCATCCACATCTCTTCGTCGGTCATCCCGTAAACGGAGAAGAGGTCGCAGAAGTGCCAGCCCTTGCCCGCCTCCGCTTCATTCGCGACCCCCGCCGCCCAGACCTGCTGCCCGTCGATTGTGCCGATGAAGTGCGCCGCCCCGGTCCGGGGCAGGCGGTCCGCTTCCCGCTGTTCGGCGAGGGCCGCGTCTGCCTCGCGGAACAGGACGCGGTCGCGCTGCACGAGCATCCAGAGCCGCGAGCTGTCGCTGTCTTCCGGCGGAACCACTCCGGGTTCGAACATGACCGCGCCAGCCTACAGGCTCGGCCGCGCCCCGCGAACTACTACGCCGGGCCTAGCAGCTCCGCGAAGGCGCGCATCTCGCGCTCGATGTCCGGCCCCATCGGCTGCCACATCAGCTCGGTCGCCCCGCCTGCTTCGAGGGCCTCCAGCCGCTCTCGGATCTCGTCGACTGTGCCCGTCAGCTGCGCCGGTGACTCAGACTCGGCCGCGAGCGCCCTGCGATCGTGCTCGTTCAGCTCCACCAGGTGCCCGCGGTGGATCTCGAGGTGCCGCACGTCCTCCGCAACTCCCGCGATCGACGAGGCCCAGTCCTGCCCGCCCGGAAACGCATCGAGCGACTGCCCGCGAGCGGCCGTTCCGTGGTAACGCACCGCCAGCGACGGCGCCGTCGCCTCAAAAGCGCGCTGCGACCGTGGCGACTCGCCCGGATCGAGCACGGTGCCGGTGCTGAGCACTGCACACCAGGAGAACCCCGGCACCGGGCGGAAGCTCACCGCCACGCCGCTGCTGATCTCTCGCGCGAACGCTTGCCCGCGCGGCCCCTGCGCGTTGACGAGAACCGGCACGTCGATGGGCCGTTCCGGCGCGAACCCGTCGGAGTGCAGCATCTGCGTTGCCGCCCCGTCGACCTCCACCACTTCGCCCCGAAGCAGCGCCATCACCTGCCGCACGCTCCGCTCGAAGTCGCGCCGCGAGAGCATCGGCTGGCCCATCGCCAGCCTCCCCGTGAACCCCGCCCCGAACGCGACCGCCAGCCGCCCCGGCGCGAGTTCGTCGAGCGTGGCGATGGCGGCGGCCTGCGTCATCGGGTGGCGCAGGTGCGGAACCAGCACGCCCGGCCCCAGCCCGATGCGCTCCGTGCGTTCGGCGATGCGCGCGAGCGTCACCCACACGTCGTGGTAGAGCGCGGGCGAGTCGTAGATCCAGACGCGCTTGTAGCCGAGCTCCTCGGCTAGGACGGCCTGCTCGACCGCCGCGCTGTTCGCCGGAAACGCACACGAGATATCCATCGTTCGACTCCTGGAAGAGGATGCTAGCAGTGCCCTAGACGCGAGGCTCCCAAGAGGAGAACCGCAGCGTGACCAGGAGCCCCACCACGCCCCACGCCGCGATCACGCCAAGATGAACCGGCTCGAAACCGGCACCCGTCTCGAACGGATTGAAGCCGGTTTGCAACGCCTCCGAGAGGTGCCGCACGGGGAACACCGAGCTTACGTGCTCGACCCAGGCGGGCGTACCCGCGTCCGGCGGGATGAACACGTCCGAGATGAACAGCAGTGGCAGGATGGACGCGTTCACGACGGCCGGCGCCGCGTCCGCGTTCGGGACCATCGCGGCGATCGCGAAGCCCATCGCGCAGAACGCGAACGCGCCCACCGCCAGCGTCACCAGTACGGCCGGCATCGTCTGCCCCGGCACGTCGACGTCGTAGAACAGCCACCCGAACAGCACCACCAGCACGAGAAGGGCCAGCATCAGGATCATCGCGTGCGCGATGCGCCCGAACAGGAACGCCCAAGGCGGCAACGGCGAACCCCGGACGCGCTTCAGCACGCCCCCGTCCCGGTCGAAGACCCAGCTCATCGCGATCGACGTGTAGCACGAGTTCACGATCGTGAGCGCCGCGATCGCGGGGATGTAGAACGTCGCTCCGCTGATGACGCGATCGCCGAGATTAAGGTCGTTGCCCCCGAAGATCACGTTGAGGATGACGAGGAAGATCAGGGGGAACGCGATCGTGAAAAACGCCGCCGCTGGATTCCGCCGAAACGCGCGCTCCTGGTACTTGATCTGCAGGAGCACCAGCCTCGCCGCCTTCACGAAACCACCTCCCCGTCGCCCTCGTCCGTCAGCCGCAGGAATACATCCTCCAGGGAGAGGCGGCTGACCGTCAGGTCCTCCAGCTCGATGCCCTCGCCCAGCGCCCAGCTCGTGAGGGTGTTGAGGTCGCGCGTCGGGTCGATCGTCCGTGCCTCGATCAGCCCCTCGTCTGCCTCACGCAGGCCCAACCCGTCCGGGAGCGCCGCCCCCTGCGGCGCGCGGAAGCGGATGACCGCGTCCGCGTCGGCCGCGACCAACCCCGCGGGCGTGTCCTCGGCCACGATCTCGCCCCGCACCATGATCGCGACGCGGTCGGCGAGCGCCTGCGCCTCGTCGAGATAGTGCGTCGTCAGCAGCACGGTCTTCCCGAGCTCGCGCAGGCTCCGGATCATCGCCCAGGCGCCCCGCCGCGCCGTCGGGTCGAACCCCGTCGTCGGCTCGTCGAGGAACAGCAGCTCCGGGTCGCCCGCCAGCCCCACGGCCACATCGAGGCGGCGCTGCTGCCCGCCGGAGAGGCGCCGCACGCGCTGGTCCCGCTGCTCCTCCAGCCCCACCACCTCCAGCACCTCGTCGAGCGGCAGCGGTCGCGGGTAGAACCCCCGGAACATGTCGACCGTCTCCGAGACGGTCAGGTACGGCTCGAGGCCGGTGTGTTGCAGAACGATGCCCATGCGTTCCTTGAGCGCGACCTCGTTCCGGCCCGGGTCGAACCCGAGCACGTTCACCTCGCCCGCGGATCGCGAGCGGTGCCCCTCGAGGATCTCGACTGTTGTCGTCTTCCCCGCTCCGTTGGGGCCCAGCAGCGCGAATACCTCGCCACGCTCGATGCGCAGGTCGATACCGCGCACGGCGTCGAGATCGCCGTACCGTTTCCGCAGCCCCCGCACCTCGATGACCGCCTCAGCCATGCCGCGATCCTAGGGGAGCGGCGGGCAAGGGGCTGCTTCCCGGGAGCATGTGTCACGGCAGTCATCCGCGCCACGACCTCCGTAGACTGAGGCCTCTGTGTCTACTGCCTGGGTCATAGCGGTCTTCTCGGTTTATTTCTCGCTCCTCATCGTGATTGCGGTCGTCGGCGCCCGGCGCATGAGGAACATGTCCGAGTACGTGCTCGGCGGCAGGCGGCTGAGCAGCTTCACCGCCGCTCTCAGCGCCGGCTCTTCCACGACGAGCGCCTGGACCATGCTCGCCCTGCCCGCGCTGGCCTATGTGAGCGGCCTCGTGGAGATGTGGATTCCCCTGGCGGCGGCAGTCGGTCTCTGGCTCAGCTGGACCTTCGTCGCCAGGCGGCTCCGCCGCTACACCATCGCCGCCAACGACGTCCTCACCATCCCCGAGTTCTTCGAGGTGCGCTTCGGCGACACGACCGGGATTCTGCGGGGGATGACGGCTGCCATCACCATCCTCTTCGTCGTCTTCTACGTGAGCTCCGGGCTGGTGGGCGGCTCCAAGCTGCTCGACACGATGTTCGGCATCGAAACCAACACCGGCATCCTGCTGACCTTTGGGGCGGTGGCCTCCTACACCCTTATCGGCGGTTTTCTCGCCGTCTCGCGCACGGATGTCTTCCAGGCGCTCCTCATGATCACCAGCCTCACCATCATCGCCACCGTGCTCATCAGCTCGACAGGCAGCCCGTTCGCGGATACGACCGGCGAGAACCAGGGATTCTTCAATCCGTTTACCAGTAGCACCGGTTCTTCGATCGATGCGGTCTTCATCCTCTCCGCCCTCGGGTGGGCGTTTGGCGCGTTTGGCGCGCAGCGGATTTTGCAGCGCTTCATGGCCATTGAGCGTGAGGACCACATCCCCAGAAGCCGCAACCTGTCCTTCGTGTGGCTGGTGCTCGTCTACTCCCTCGCGCTAATCGTGGGTCTGGTCGCGCACAGCGCCCTGACGGAGAGTGCGATGCTGGGCGAGGTCACTGATCCGGAGCGCATCTACGTGGTGGTGTCGGAGGTCTTCTTCCATCCCGCGGTGACCGGCCTCCTCCTGACCGCCGTGATCGCGGCCGTCATGAGCACCGCCGACTCTCAGTTGCTCCTCGCCTCCGCCGTGGCCACCGACGACATGCCGGTTCTCAAGCGCATCGCCTACGCCATCTCGGAAAACCGCCGCGTCTGGCTGGGCCGCCTCCTTCTCGTCATCATCGGCGGTGTCGGCGTGCTGGTCTCCGTCTACTTCCCCGGTTCGATCAATGAGCTGGTCGCCTACGCCTGGGGCGGGATGGGGGCGGCCTTCGGGCCGGTCACGATCCTGGCCCTGTTCTGGAGGCGCTTCAATTTCCCGGGGGCGCTCGCCTCCATCGTCGTCGGGACCGTCGTTGCCTCAATCTGGGCTTTCAGCGACGGCGGACCGTCCGGCATGTGGGACATGCAGCCCGCCACGCCGGGCTTCATCCTCGCCTCGGTCGTGGCGGTCGTCGTCACGCTCGCCACGCCGCCCCCGTCCCGAGAGGTCGTGCACCTCTTCGACAGGGTCAACGCCCGCTAGCTGGAGAGCGCCAGCAGTCGCGCCGCGATCTCCCGTGCTTCCTCGAGATCCTCCGCGAAGCGATCCTCGGGAACCCGGTCCAGCACGTTCAGCGACTCCATCGCCCTGCGCGACGATCCCCTGAGGCCCATCACGATGACCTCCGTGTCCTGCGCGATCGCCGTGTCTACCAGCTGTTCGACTACGAGGGCCGCGCTGTCGTCCACGTAAACCGTCTCGGAGAAGTCGAGGATGACCACCTCGTGGTCGCGGATGTCCATGCTGATGGTGGTGATCAGCTTGCTCGAGGAAGCCACCGTGAAGCTCCCACGCAGCGCGACGAGGCCCACTCGTGCGGAGAACGCGTCGATATCGGCCGGACTCTCTTCGCCGGTAAAGAAGCTGCGGTCCAGCAGCGGCACCGAGACCACGCTGTCGAGCTGCAGCCGCTCGAACTGCCGGGCGCTGGCCATGCCCGCCGCAATCAGGCCGATCGCAACCGCGGATACCAGGTCCAGGAACACCGTCATGGCCAGGGTGATCAGCATCACCAGCAGGTGCTCACGTTGCACGTGCAAGAGCCGCGTGAGGAAGCGCCAGTCGATGATGTCCCAGCCGACCTTCATCAGGATGCCCGCGAGCACGGCCTGGGGAATCTCCTCCGCGAGGGGTCCAAGGCCCAGCACCAGTGCTAAGAGGATCGCCGCCCGCAATACGCCCGAGACCGGCGTGCTGCCACCGGCTCGCAGGTTCACCACCGTGCCAGGGGTAGCGCCGGCGCCCGCCAGCCCTCCGGAGAGCGCCGCCGCCACGTTGCCGATGCCCTGCCCCATCAGTTCCTTGTTCGGGTTGTGCTGCGTCCGCGTCATCGAGTCGGCGATGAGCGAGGTCAGCAGGCTGTCGATCGCTCCCAGTAGCGCGAGGGTGATGGCTGGCTGCACCATGCTTGCCAGGAAGCCCGCGTCGAGCGCAGGCAGGCCGAAGTCGGGCAGCCCCCTGGGCACGGCGCCGATGTCGCCGATCACGGGCGTGTTCGAGAGCCAGAGCACGCCGATGACGGTTCCCACGACGAGCGCCGCCAGCGTCGGCGGCAGGAACTTCCGGAACTGCTGCGGCCAGAGGATGCCTACCAGCAGGGTCGCCGCGGCGATCGCGAACGCCTCGAAGTTGACGTCCCCGAGCACCTCCGGCCAGGCCCGCATCGCCTTGAGTGGCCCGCCCGTGGGCACGGCCCACCCCAGGAACGGCAGCGTCTGGATGATGATGATGATGATCCCGATGCCCGACATGAACCCGGACGTCACCGAGTAGGGCGTGTACGAGATGAATCGCCCGATGCGCAGGACGCCCAGGAGAATCTGGATCACCCCGGCCATCATCGCGATCGCGAGGGCCTTTGAGAGATCGCCGTCGGCGTGCACGGTGAAGATGACCGCCATGGCCACCGACGTCGGCGCCGTGGGACCCGAAATCTGCGACCTCGTGCCGCCGAACACCGCCGCGAAGAAGCCCACGGCGATCGCCCCGTACAGCCCTGCCGCCGCCCCCAGACCCGAGGCCACGCCGAAGGCGAGCGCGATCGGCAGTCCGACGACCGCCGAGGTGATGCCGCCGAAGATGTCCCCGCGGAACGTATCGAGGCTATAGCTCACCCGTGGCATGGCTTGGGAAAGGCGATCCGTCATAGCAAGAAGCCGGAAGCATACGAGAATGCCGGTCCCTTGTGGTGAACTCCGTCAGCTGCTCTGGCGGTCGCGATCTAGGAGACCTCGTTCAGTTTCCCTGTCGCGCAGTCATAGACGAACCCGCGAATGTCGTCCGTGTTCGGGATGAACGGGCTTGCCTTGATGCGCGCGATCGACTGACGGACGTCGCCGTCGAGATCGTCAAACGCCTCCATCGCAAACGACGGCCGGATGCCCGTGTCGGCCGCGATCGCGTCTTTCACGTCGTCGTCGCGGAAGGTCATCATGCCGCAGTCGGTGTGGTGGATGAGCATGATCGAGGTGGTGCCCAGCAGCCGCTGCGAGATCGTGAGGGAGCGGATGGCGTCATCCGTCACGACGCCCCCCGCGTTGCGGATGACGTGCGCGTCGCCCACGTTGATGCCCAGCAGGGCGTGCGTGTCGAGTCGCGCGTCCATGCACGCCACCACCGCCAGCCCCAGCCCCGGTGGCGCGTGCGCATCACCCTTGTCGAAACTCGCGGCGTAGCTCGCGTTGTTCTCCAGGAGATCGTCGATCGCGGTCATTGGAGCCTCCCTTTGTGTTGGGGGCGCTCGTTAGGAGTCCCCCTCGGGCGGGACGACGCGGACGGCGATGATATCCGTGTCGTGGTACTGCTGGTGTGTCACCGATTCGGCGTAGCTCCGGAGCAGCACGAGCGAAAGTTCCTCTTCGACAGCCGTCAAAGAGTCGTGCTCCTGGATCTGCCGGATCTGGTCCTCGAGGTTGGCGCCCGCGCCTCCCCCGATGAACTCGAGGTCCGCCGTCGTCCCCTCGCTCGAGGCAAGCACGACGAGCTGGCGTTCGTCCTTCGGTTTCTCGTCCTCGTCATCGCCGCCCAGGCTCAGGTCAAGCGGCGCCAGCGTCAGGAGCGTCTCCTCGGCGACCGCGGTCAGCCGCTCCTGCATCGCCGAGTCCCAGTTCCGGCGTCTCGCGAATCTCGTGATGAACTCGTTCAGATCCGGCAGGGCGTCGACATTGAGCTGCGACTGGAAACGCATGCGCCGCGGGTTCGTCAGCTCCAGGTACAGGATCATCACGATCGCGGCGAGCCCGCCCGTCGTGATCCCGCTCTTCAGCAGCGCGTTGCCGACGGCCCCGATGTCCGGCAAATGGAATAGCTCGAACTGGAACGATGCCGCGATCCAGAAGCACACGCCGGCGACTGCGATTTTCTCCTGGCTCTGCTCGTTCTGGATGACCGTCCGCGCGCCTTCGACGAAGAGTGCGCCCGTCACCATGATCAGGTACCCCGTCATGACCGGCCCAGGGATGCTGCTGAGCACCGCCGACACCTTTGGCAGGAACGCCACGATGATGAGGATGGCGCCGATGAAGTAGCCCACCCGCCGCGCCGCCACGCCCGTGATCTGCGTGAACGAGACCATGGCCGGGTTGATGGCGTTCGGCACCGTTCCCGCGAGCCCCGCGAGCAGATTGCTCGCGCCGGCCCCTGCCACCGCCCCCTGCACCTGCCGGAAGCTGACCGCGCGGTTGTCGCGCCAGGCGACCCGCTGCATCGCGATGGTCGCGCCGTTCGCCTGGATCGCGATGATCACGCCGAGGAAGAGGAACGCTGGCACCAGCGTCCAGAAGTCCACGCTGAAATCCAGCCTGAGCCCCGGCGACTCGCTCGGGACGCCCACCCAGTTCGCCGCCGTGATGCGTCCCGTATCGAAAATGCCGAGCGCCCCCGCCACGACGCAGCCGACCACGATTCCCGCGAGCGGCCCCCAGAAGCGCAGGAACGCCGAGCCACGCAGCATCAACGCCGCCGCCACCACCATTGTCGCGAGCGCCGTCAGCGATGCCTCTTCCGGATCGGCGCTGGTGGCGTCGTCCAGCAGGTCGAACACCACCGAGGCCAGCGTGATCGACAGGATCATCATCACCGTGCCGCCCACCGTCGGCGTCACGAAGCGGCGCAGGATGAAGAGCCAGCGCGAGACGACGAGCTGCACGATCGCCGAGAGGACGACGAGCGTCGTCAGCGTCGCCGGCCCCCCGTCGACAAGGGCGGTGATGCAGAACGGGATGGCGAAGGCCGCCGTGAACATCGGCAGCACCGCCCCCGCCCCCACGAACCCGAGCTTCCGCACCTGGATGATAGTCGAGAGCCCCACCACCACCAGCGACGCGAACACCATCCACGTCACGTACGAGCCACCCCGGTCCGCCGCGTTGGCGACGATCACCGGCGTCACCAGTAGCGTTGCCGAGGCGATCAGGCTGAACTGCAGGCCATAGCCGAGGGAGCTCAGGAGGGGCGGCTTGTCGTCCGCCTCGTAGCGCGGGTGCTCGGGAGCTGCAGCGGCCATCGCGCGCCATTCTAGGCAAGCCGCTGATGCCCCGTCGGCCCACGAGCCTCAGGCCCGTCAATGCACGCCACGCTGCGAATGCCTCCGACAAGCCCGCTGAACCCCGTCATTACCGTTGCTCGAACCCTTACCCGTCGCGCCAGTGGGAACTCCTAGTCTGGTTGTCGTGAAGCCTCCGCCCAGTGAGTCGAAATTGGAACGTACGAAGTGCTACCAGGAGGTGCTGAAATGATGCGCAGAAGTGGGCTGCCGCCCCTGCCAGGGCTGACGACGATCGCTTTCTTCCTGATGGTTGGCGCAATCGCCGGGGTGGTGATGGCCTCGCTCCTCGTCGTCCTGTCGTCCTAGCCCCGAGCGAGTCCCGGACACCTGCGTGCCGAGCGCAGATGGCAGGCCACCGCCAGTGCGGCCTGCCCCGGGGTTATCTCGCTTACTGCACAAGCGGGCCCCGGTTCTTTACCCTGCGGGCTAAGAATTGGGGGTAGCCCGCGATGATTGACTGGCTTGGCATCGAGCATCTCTTCGAACTGTCCACCGGGGAGAAGATCGCCGGGATATTCACGCCTCTCGCCATCTTCGCCGCCTTCGCCATCGCGACGGTCGTCCTGCCGGGGAGGTGGGTCCCCGGTTACGTAACGGACCCGGCGACCGGCGAACCCCGCCGGTACCGCCTCAACGGCCTCCTCGTCTTTGTCGTTGCGGTGCTCGTGTGGGGCTTCGAGGTCATCCCCGGACTCGATCGGGAGTTCTTCTACCGAACCTCGCTCTACGCCGTCGCCGGTGGAACCGGCTTCTGCCTGCTCTTCACGGCGCTGGCCGTGTACACCCAGCCGAGGGTCGAGAACCGCAATCCCATCATCGACTTCTACCTTGGCCGTATCCAGGAGCTGAGGTTCTTCGGCGACCGCCTCGACCTGAAGATGACCTTCTACGTCGTCGGCGGGACGATGCTGGGCATCAACGCCATGTCCGGTGCGGCCTGGCACTACGAGCAGTTCAGCCCGACCAACGAGGTCAACCTCGGCGTCTTCCTCTACGCCGCTATCTTCACCTTTTACGTCTTCGACTACTTCGTCTTCGAGCGCGTCCAGCTCTACACCTTCGACCTCATCCACGAGCGGATGGGCTTCAAGATGTTCTGGGGCGACAACATCGTCTACGGGTGGCTGTTCATCATTCCCCTGTACGGCATGGCCGCCTACCCGGACCCCGGCTTCGGCACCGCCTGGACGTACGTCTGGATCATCGGCGCGTCCGCGCTCTTCCTCGTCGGATGGAGCATCTCGCGCGGCGCCAACCTGCAGAAGTACACCTTCAAGCGCTGGCCTGACCGCAAGTTCCTGGGCATCATCGAGCCCCGCTACATCCAGGCCGGCGAACGCAAGATCCTGACCAGCGGCTACTGGGGCGCCGCCCGCCACTTCAACTACATGGGCGAGGGCTTCTTTGCGCTGGCCGTGGGCCTCTCTTTCGGCCACTTCGACGTCGCCTGGTCGTGGGCCTACGCGATCTTCGTCATCTCCATGTTCACCTGGCGCCAGGTCGAGGACGACCGCGCCTGCGCGGAGAAATACGGCCCCGAGAAGTGGGCCGAGTACCAGGAGAAGGTCCCTTACCGCATCGTCCCGGGGATTTACTAGGAGTCACTTCGCCGGCGGCAGTCAACCGCCGGCCCTGGGCTTCGCGTCGTCCTGGGAATAGGGGCATCTCACGCCTGATAACCCGGCACCTGAATCGCAAGGCTGCGTTGTCAACGTCAGGAAGAACCCACCAAGGGGATCTTTGCCCTGGATCCCCTTGACAAGATCCTTGAGATCGACCTAGAGTGCTCGCACATGAGGATCTCGACGAAGAGATCAATGGAGAAGAGCACCAATGGCAGATCACCACTCCGGACACAACGGTTCCCGAACCACCGCGCTCAAAGGCTTGTTGCTCGTGCAGCGCGGGCAGCCAATCTTGCTGTCGGCGATGCCGCCGAAGCAGGTCATTCACCATCGCCGAATTGATGAGTTCGACAGTATTGCGAACCCTGATGGGTACCAGCGCAATGCTGTGACAGCCCGCATGAGAAAGGCGGGGGACTACTACCGGGGGACCGAGGGACGCATGCCGGGTCTCATGCCGAACCCGCTGCTCGCGAATATTCGGGAGGGTGACCTCGCGGAGGCGGACCTGAATTTCTGCGATGGGAACAGGGCCGAGTATGAAAATGCGAAGGCGACTGGGGGAAACTGGGTCGGGGTTGTCAGGCTAGACCTCCCCCTGGATGTTCCGGTTTGGATCTATGACGGTCAGCACAGAGTTGGTGGCATCGAGCTGGTGGCTGCCGATCTGGGGGCTCTTCCAGTACCCCTCTCGGTCACCCTTGGGCTGCCCCGCGAGGCTGAGATGCGAGAGTTCTATGAGGTGAACACGAACGCAAAGTCGGTAAAGACCGACCTTGCGTGGGAATTACTGCGCCACATGGCCGTCGATGACCCTCAGCTGGCCGCACTCTTGGAGGAGACAGGACGTGACTGGACCGTTCGCGGCGTGGAGGTGGTTCACGAGCTACTCTCTGTGAGTGCTGTGTGGGCTGAGTCAATTCAGTCGCCCAACACCCGAAGGAAGCCCAACGACCGTTTGACTGTGACTCAGGCACAGTTCGTGAAGTCGTTGAGGCCGGTCCTCAACATGCCGCTGCTGCAGAAGGCCTCGGCAACTACCGTTGCCGGTGTAGTTGACGCCTATTGGGAGGGCATTGCCAAGATTTTCCCCAGGCTCTTTTCGGCCGACGCCAGTCCTAAGGACTACGTCATCCAGAAAGGGGCGGGAGTGACCGCGTTCCACCGCGTACTCCCCTTCGCCATCGAGACCCTACGTGCGCGTAGCGAGCGGCTGGGCGACTCCGATGCGTACGCTGCTGTCATGTCGAAGCTGCCAGAACTTGCTGGCGATGTGTTCGACGAGGATGGAACGGCCTCAACCGTTAGCGGCCCGGAGTTTTGGCTTTCTGGGAGCCAGGGGGTCGCAGGTCAGTTCACTGGGGAGGCTGGCTACAGGCGGCTCGCGTCCCGGATCCAGGCCCTCATGCCGAAACCCTCGGAGGAGATCATCCTCTAATGCGGAATACTCGGACGTTCTCGGTGTGGGGGGCTCACCTCCACCTGTAGCTGTCGTGGCGACGAATAACTCGCTCCGGCCCCGCCACTGCCGGCCATACTATGCCTGCGCTGCTTCTGCCCTAGTCCACTTCCGCGTAGGTGAGCAGCCACTCTCCGTCGAACTGCTCATAGATGAACTTCATCTTGACGGAGCTCCCGCCGAACCGCGCCGTGTGCTTGATCTCCCACTTCCCCGGCTCAATCTCCCTGGGTGGGGATGTCTCCTCTGCTACGAAGACGGTGCCACGGTCCTTGAAAGGCGCCATGTTGCGCTCGAGGTCTTGCCTCTCGGTCGTCCAGTAGCTCGCCGCGTAGAACTGCCTGAGGTCGTCAAGCACGTAGGTGTTGTAGACCTCCCACAGCTCCATGGTCCTCTCGCTGAGGTAGGCGGCAAGCTCCGCGTCCGCTTCGCTCAGCGGCTCCTGTGGCGGGGGTGGTTCTTCCTCCCCCCCTCCGCCACACGCGGCCAAGGCGGCCACGGCAAGCGCCGCCAGGACGCACAGCAACCCGACCGTCCCGCTCTTGCGGACCGAACCGGTCCGCGTCTCTCGAAGCCTGTTGCTGAGTGTCACGGTGCCTCCGTTCAGGACTTGAAACCCGTACAAGGATACTAGCCGCACGTCGGACCCTGCACATTTGTGTCTGTGCGCCTCAACCGCGAACGCCGGCGACAGGAGACGCACTCCCCTGGCCTGGCTGAAGGCGGTACCGCCCTGGAGCGGGCGGTACACTGCCGGCCATCCGGGTCTCGGGGGAGCGCCATGCCTGTCCGTCCTTTCGCTCCCCACGCGACCGTCGACCCGTACCCCGGACACCGGCGCCTGCTGCGGCGCAGCTCGCCCTACCACGAGCCCGACCTCGGCGCATGGGTCGTGACGCGGCACTCCGACATCCTCGACATCCTGCGCAACCCCCGCGTGTTCTCGTCCTCGGGCAAGACGGGCGTCGACGACCCCAGCCGCATCATCATCCTCGTGAACGACGACCCCCCGCGACACACCGAGCGACGCGCGCTCGTGCAGCGGCCGATGACGCGCCGCCTCAACGACGACCTCGACACCTGGATCGAGCGTCGCGTCGACGGGCTGCTCGACGCGGTCGACCCGGGAAACGTCGAGGCGATGGGCGACTTCGCGGTGGGGCTCCCCGTTTCCGTGATCACGCACCTGCTCGGCATTCCCGATGAGGACAGCCACCGCTTCATGCGCATGCGCAGCCCCCAGCGTGGCCAGACCCAGCAGGAGCGCGAGGCCGAGTTCACCGCCATCGTCGGTTACCTCCGGCGGCTCGTCGCCGAGCGCCGGCGCGAGCCCCGCGACGACCTCATCAGCGAGGTCCTCGCGCATGACCGCCACGGGCCGAGCCTGCAGGAGTGGGAGATCGTCGGGCTCTGCATCACCCTGCTCGTGGCCGGCAACGAGACCACCAGCAACCTCATCGCGAACAGCCTCAACGTGCTCGCCGCCGACCCGGACCTCTGGCATCGCCTTCGCGACGAGAGGGAGCTTGTGCCCGTCTTCATCGAGGAGATGGTGCGCTGGCAGTCCCCGACGCAGACCATCTTCCGGACGACGACCGAGGCCACCGAGATCGGCGGGACCCGCCTCCCCGCGGGCTCCGTGGTGGCCCTCGGAGTTGGGGCGGCAAACCGCGACCCGCGGGTCTTCCACCATGCCGACGTGATGGACCTCGAGCGCGATGTGCGGGACCACCTCGGCTTCGGCAGCGGCGCGCACTACTGCATCGGCGCCCCGTTCTCGCGCCTCGAGACCGAGAAGCTGCTCGGCTCCATGCTCGACCGCTACGACCGCATTGAGCCCGGCGAGCGGAAAGCGCAACGCCAGACCGAGTCCCCCTTCATCTACGGCTTCCGCCGCTTGCCGCTCGTGCTCAGGCCCTAGCGCTTCCCCCGGCCCACAAGAAAGCGGCCCGCCGGAAGGCGGGCCGCTTCGTTAGGGCAACTGCTCGGAGTTGCGAGGTCGTTAGCCGATGCGCTCCTTCTCCGCCGGGTCGATCCAGAGCTGCTGGAACCACGAGGTGAGGCCCGCTACCAGCACAACGTCCTTCAGGTAGCTCCACCACGTCGGGTGGAACACGATCTGGGCGCTGAAGATGTGCGGCGCCTCGTCGAGCAGGAAGTCGTCCGCCTCGCGGATGACGGCCGCCCGCTCCTCGATGTCCACGAGCCCCCGCTGCTTCTCGACCAGCGCGTCGAAGTCGGGGTTGTTGTAGCTCGCGAAGTTGAACGAGCCGCCCGAGTGGAAACGCGTGTCGATGTAGTGGCCGGGGTCGATGGCGCCGTTGTTACTGGCGATGCACATGTCGAAGTTCTTCTGCTGCCGGGCCACGATCCACTCCGTCGTGGGAACCTCGTTCAGCTCGAGCTCCACCCCGATCTGCTTCAGGTTCTCCTTGAAGGCGATCCCGTGGTTGCCGATGTAGCCCTGCTTCAGCGTCGTCAGGTTCAGGCCGTCGCCGTAGCCGGCCGCCTCCAGCAGCTTCTTCGCATCGGCGATGTCCTGGTCCTTGGGCTGGCGGTAGCCCGGGAGCTCCGCCATCTCCTCCTGCGTGCGCCCGTAGAGCGGGAAGTACCCTGCCTGCGGGACCGCCGTCATGGTCAGGCCCGCCTCCTTGCCCCAGGCGTTCTGGAACGAGTCGCGGTCCGCGGCCAAATGCAGCGCCTGCCGCACGCGCTTGTCGCCGTACGGTTCGCGCGTGAGGTTCAGGTCGATGTCGTACGTGGACGAGAGCACCTTCGGGCGGCTCTGGATGGCGTCGCCGAACTCGGCCTGCAACTCCTCCACCGCCTGCTTCACGTTGCCCGTAATGAACGAGCTTGCGTCGATCTGGCGGCTGCGGAAGGCGGCGCCGCGCGCCGACCGGTCCGCAATGGGGATGAAGTTCACCTGGTCGAGCCACGGCTGCCCGGGCTCGTAGAAGTTCGGGTTGCGGTCCAGATGACTTCCGACCCCGACCTCCAGCTCGCCCCGTACGAAGGCGCCCGTGCCGACCATGTTCTCGTAGAGCTTGATGCCCTCGTCGCCGACGGCGTCGTTTTGCTCCTTGTTCACCATCAGGTACGCGTCGTCCGCGATGACAGTGATCATCGGCGCGTGCGGCACGCTCGTCACGAGCTTGTAGGTCGATTCGTCGATCGCTTCGTGGCTCTGGGCCGTGTCGAGCTTCGAGCCGAAGACAAACTCCGGGTTGTCCTTCGCCATGCGCGTCACGCCGAAGACGGCGTCCTCAGCCGTGAACTTCCGCCCGTTGGCCGGTGGCAAGTCGTGCCAGTGAACGTTGTCCCGGATGGTGAAGATGTAGGTCACCTCGTCCGGCTGCTCCGGTGGCATGGCGATGTCGGGCAGGATGTTGAACTTGTCGTCGTACTTGATGATCCGCGAGTACACGTATCCAAGGCCGAGCGAATACGTGCCGCCGAGGATCGTGATCGCCGGGTCGAACACGTCCGGCTCTCGAGAGGCTCCCTCGATGTTGAACACGCCTCCCTGGACCTGGCCGCCGGCCGGCGCCGCTGCCTCCGTTGCCGCCGCCTCCGTGGCGGCCTCGGTGGCCGGCGCCGCAGTCGCCACGGGAGTCGCGTCGTCATCATCATCGTCATCGTCGCCGCAGCCCGCGATCGCGAGCGCGCCGAGACCAGCGGCCCCGGCGGCGGCTCCGCCAAGGACCGCACGCCTCGATACTCGCCTGCGCCAGTAACGGCTCCAATAGCTCTCCATGCTGGGTCCTCCTTCGACCGCTGTTGGAAAGGCACTATACGACAGGGTGCAATAGCTAGAGCGAGCGCAGGCGCGGGTCCCACACGTCTCGGATGGCGTCGCCGAACAGGTTCACGCCGAACACGGCAAGGCTGATGGCGATGCCGGGGAAGATGGCCAGGTGAGGTGCGTACAGGATCTCACCGCGCGACTCGTTCAGCAGGTTGCCCCACTCGGGCGTTGGTGGCTGCACGCCCAGGCCGAGGAAGCTCAGGCCCGCGCTGATCAGCAGCAGGCTCCCGATCGAGGTCGTGATGAGCACGGCCACCGGTGGTAGCAGGTTGGGCAGCAGGTGGCGCCCGAGCACCCTCGGCGTGCGCGCGCCCATCGCGTAGGCGGCCTCGATGTAGGGCTCGTTCAGCAGGGAGAGGGCCACGCTCCGCGCCACCCGGATCGTGGGCGGGATCACGAGCAGGGTGAGGACGATGATCAGGTCTAACGTGTCCCGTCCCAGCACAGTCACAAGGAAGAGCGCCAGGATGATCCCGGGCAGCGCTAGGAACGAATCCACGATGCGCTGGAAGAGCAGATCCACCCAGCCCTTCGCCCAGGCCGAGACGACGCCGAAGAACGTACCCCCGATGAAGCCGAAGATGACCCCGATGACGGCCAGCGCGATCGTCGGCCGCCCCCCGCTCATCATGCGCGAGTAGTAGTCCCGCCCGTTGTTGTCCGTGCCGAACCAGTGCGCGGTGCTCGGCCCCTCCTGGAAGGCAGGCGAGAGCGCGTTGGGATCGGTCCGCACCATCCACTCGCCGAAGATCGCGATCACCAGGATGAGGATCACGAGCACCAGCCCGAGCGCTCCCACGGGTTGCGTTCGCACGAACCGTCCGAAGCGCCGGACGAGACCGATTGCACGCTCGCGCAGGACGTTGGGGGCTTCGACGCCGGGTTCGGGAGCCGTCATCGCCGTCATGAGTAGCGGATCCTCGGATCGAACACGGTGTAGGTGAGGTCGATAATGAGATTCACGAGCGTGAACAGCACGCCCGCGAGCAGCACGAAGGCCTGCACGGCCGGGTAGTCGGACTGGTTCACGGAGTTGACGATGTACCGCCCCAGCCCGGGCAGCGAGAAGATCTGCTCAAGGAAGACCGAGCCCGAGATCATCCCGCCGAGCGAGAGACCGATCACGGTAACGACGGGGATCATCGCGTTCTTGAGCACGTGCCGCCAGATCACCGTGAAGCCCAGCAGGCCCTTGGCGCGCGCCGTGCGCACGTAGTCCTGTCGCAGCGCTTCGAGCACCTGTACGCGCGTCAGCCGCAACAGGATGGAGGAGAAGGCCAGGGCCCCCACCGCCGCCGGAATCGCTACTTGTCCGAGGTTGGCGAACGGGTCCTCGAGGAAGTCGACGTACCCGAACTTGATCGACCAGTCGGTGAACACCGGTGGCAGGCCCACCACCAGCGTGGCCGAGACGAACACCGGGATCGCCAGCCCGAACGTGGTCACGAAGCGCAGGACGTGGTCCTCGATCTTGTTCTGGCGCACCCCCGCGATGATGCCCGCGCCCACACCGAACATAGTGGACATAAGCAAGGTCATCAGGCCCAGTTCGAGCGTGACCGGCAGCCGGTCCCATAGCTCGTTGCGGATGGGCCGGTCGTTCCAAAGGGAGTTGCCGAAGTCGCCCTGGAAGATGCCGCCCAGCCAGTCGCCGTACTGGACAATCACAGGACGGTCCAGTCCCAGGTGGGCGCGCAGGGCCTCCGCCCGCGCGGGCGTGTACGAGTTCTCCAGCTTGGCCGCCACGATGTCGCCCGGGATCGCGTCGACCATGAAGAACACCGCGATCGACAGGATGAAGAGTACAACCGGTACGGCGACCAGGCGGCGGACGATATAGGCGGTCATCCCTGGGAACGATCCTCCTCTTGCTCAGGCGCTGCCGTGACGCAACACCTTGCCCGGTGTCGCTCCCGTGCACTCGCCTTCCTCGAATGTCACCTCGCCGTTCACGAGCGTCCAGCGATAGCCCGTCGCCTTCCGCACCCGACGCCATTCGTTCGCGGGGAAGTCGAATGCCTTCTCCTGTGGCTGCAACGCCAGGTTCTCGTAGTCGTAGACGACGATGTCGGCGGGAGCGCCCTCGCGGATCCAGCCGCGATCCAGGAATCCGGCCGCCAGCGCCGGGTAGGCCGAGAGCCGCCAGTGGGCCTGCTCGAGGTCCATCACGCCTTCGTCGCGCACCAGCTTTGTCAGGTACTCGGTCGTGTAGGCGCCCAGCGTGATGAACTTCGTGTGTGCGCCCCCATCGGAGACGCCCGGGAGCGCGAAGCTGGAGTTGCAGACTTCCTTGATCGCCTCCATCTCCCCCTCGGAGCGCTCCCGCGGCGGGGTCACGAAGGTCGTTTGCAGGTCGTCCGCCACCGCGAGGTCGAGCATCGCGTCGATCGGGTGCTTCTCCGTCCGCTCCGCGACCTCCGCGATCGTGAGCCCCTCGCAGTCCCGCAGCTCGTCCTTCTCCACCGACTCCACGATCATGGAGGCGACGCCCCAGACGTTCACGCCGCCCACGCGCTCCTCGGTGCCGCCGCCCGCGATCGGGCCCTTGCCCGCGTCGAACTCTTCGCGCAGGGCGGCTCGCCGCTCCGGGTCGCTCATCTTCGCGATGCGCGTGGGCACGTCGCCGAGGGTGATGTCGCGCCAGTGCGGGCTCGAGTCGAAGAGGTTCCAGTCCTCCAGCGTGAACTCGAAGCCGACCTCGGCCGTGATCAGCTGGGCGAAGACGCGGTTGCCGCGCTGGTTGGTGTCCTCCAGCCACTGCATCTGTTCCTTGTAGTTGTCCATCGGCTGCCCGTGCTGGTCCGTCGTTACGCCGAGGCTGCTCATCACCGGGCGGCCGCTCGCCTGGCAAAGGGCCTCCGTCAGCTCGTGGCTCACACCCGCCCCCTGGATGAATCCACGGCCCACCTTCTTCAGCACCCGCGCCAGCTTGATGACGTCGTCGTGCGGCATCACGTCCGTGATCATCGGGGTGCCGTCATAGTCTCGCTGGACGCTGCCTTCGCCGGAGAGCTGGGTCGAGAAGCCACAGCACCCCATCTCCATCGCCTCCTCAAGGATCTGGCACATGCGGTCCATCTCCTCGTCGGTGGCTGCCCGCCCCTTCTCCTCGATGCCCATCACGTAGACGAGCAGTGGGTTCAGGCCGAGGTAGCTGAGCAGGTTCACGCCCTTCGGCGTCCGTTCAAGGCTCTGGAGGAACTCCGGATAGGTCTCCCAGTCCCAGGGCATTCCTTCCTGCATCGTTGCGAGGGGAACAGCCTCGTTGCGGGCCATCGTGAGCATGGCGCGGTCCTGGTCCTTCGGCTTCACCGGCGCGAAGCCGAAGCCGCAGTTCCCGATCACGACCGAGGTGACGCCATGCCACCCCGAGATCGAGCACCACGGATCCCAGAACACCTGCGAGTCGTAGTGGGTGTGCAGGTCGACGAAGCCGGGCGCGACGATCAGGCCGCCCGCGTCGAGCACCCTTGCTGCGTCCGACGTGTTGACCGCGCCAATCGACGCGATGCGCCCGTCCTTGATGCCGATGTCGGCCTTGAAGCGGGGGGTGCGCAGCCCGTCGATGACGGTGCCACCCTTGATGACGGTATCGAACTCGGGCATGGCTGCGCCTCCGACCGTGTGGGTCGCATCCTACAACGTCTGGCAATAGCCCCGGCGGGAAACCATGGTGGCCCCACTGTAGGGCCGCGCATGCCGCCGGCCAGGCCACGCGCGGCGCCCGCCAGGCCGCAGGCGCATCCAGCGGTGCGGACCCGCTGACGCCGGTTTGCCGTACAGCGCCTGTCAGGTGAGAGAGGTGGTAGCGCGTGCGGGATTCGAACCCGCGATCTCCGCCTTGAAAGGGCGGTGTCCTAGGCCTCTAGACGAACGCGCCTACCGGACTAGCAGTATAGCGCCGGGTGCGCTTTCGTCGGTTCCGGGAGGGGCGCTCAGGCGAGGCGGTTACCGCTGCGGTAGCGGTCCGGGTCGTCGCGACGGTCCTCGCGCTCCCGCGCCCAGCGAGCGTTGCGCTGACGCATCACCTTCAACACCGTCTGGATGAGCGGTCCGCGCTCCTTCCAGACATCGGCCGCCAGCGCCTTGGCGGTTGCGAGCTCCTCGGGGTCGTGGACGTAGACGTGATCGGGCTCGATGACCTCGACCGGACAGGCGTCGACGCAGAGATTGCAGTCGATACAGCCGGAGGGCTCGATCGTGTGCTGGAGGTCCGGGGTGTCGTAGTAGCGGATGGTGTCCGTGGGGCAGACGTGGCGGCAGTTCCCGCAGTTGATGCAGCCGTCGATGATCTTGAGGGCCATGCCCGCTAGTCCTTGCGCGAGCCGCGGCGCGCCTTCTCGGGCATCACCGAGGGCCGGAACTTGGCGCGCGGGGCGAGCTCTCTCAGCAACTCGTCCTGGTTCCGCTTGCGCGCCCACTCGCGAGCCTTGGCGAGCGCCTGCTCCAGAGCCTCGCCACTGAGGACGTTGGTGTCGTCGTAGCTGATGCAGTCAACGGGGCAGACGGGCACGCAGGCGTTGCAGTCGATGCACTCCTCGGCATAGATGGTGTGCATGAAGTCGTCGGTATCGAAGTAGTGAATCGTCTCGGTGGGGCACACGCGGCGGCAGTAGCCACAGTTGATGCAGAGCCCCTTGTCGATGACGTAGGTCACTCGTCGTCGTCGCTCCCGCGGATGCCGATGACGCCGCCGGCTTCGGTCAGCATCTCCTCGAGGTGCATGCGCCACTCGTTCGCGCGGCGGCGCTTCTTCGGCGTATCGGCGAGTTCCTCGATCTGGGCCCGCCCCCACTGGATGTGCTCCTCCTCGTCGATGAGGATGAACTTGAGGATGCGCACGGTGGGGGAGTCGACGACCTGGTCAGTGGCGCGCATGTGATAGAGGTAGTGCGTCGCGAGATGGGGCTTGAGGACGCCGAAGATCCCCATCACGCGCAGGATCGGGTCGTCCTGATCCTGGATCTCCTCCATGAAGGCGCGGAACTCCTCGTTGGGGGGGTCCATCTTCGGGGAGGTCATGAGCGGGTAGGGACCCTCCGCGCCTTCCGTCATGCGCAGCTCGGGGAGGCGCTTGCCGAGCATGTCGGCGTGCTGGGCGTCCTGGTAGGCAATGGGGCCGAACTCGACCTTGTGGTGAACCTGGGGCTGGGTGGCGATCCACTGCAGCAGGGCGCGCATCATCTCCACTTCCGCATAGCGGTAGTGCATCAGGCGGCGCGCGCATTCGTCCACGGAGAACGCCCCGCCCAGCTTTCGCTGGGGATACCACAGTTCGACCATCGATGACTCGCTTCCCGGCCCGGGGGCCTGGCGTTTCCTACTTCAGCTCTTCGCGGGGGGTGAAGTAGAGGGCGCCCGACTCGCAGAGCTGGCACTGGCTCCACTCGCCACCGGCGAAAACCGCGGCGACCTCCTCCTCGGAGTCCCACATGGTGATCTGCTCGTCCTCGAAGGTGGAGACGTGGCAATCGGGCTTTTCGCAGACGAGGTCGTGGACGAGCATGGTGGCGGTGTCGCCGCAGTAGCGCTTGAAGTTGAAGGGCGGGCGCCAGCGTTTCGCCATCGTCTCTCCCCGGGCTGCAGCCCCTAGAGCGCGAAGTCCTCGGGCGGGAGCACCTCGTCACCGGTGTTGAGGGCCATCACGAGCTCCTCGAAGGCCTGCTGCGCCTCCATCGCCTCGCGGCGCTTGGCGGCGTCGCCCTCCGTGAGGCGGGGCACCCAGTAGTTCCCGACCTCGACGTGCATGACCTCGTCGGCGTGGTTGAAGTCAAAGGCGGTTTCCCACTGCTTGTCGCCGATGTTGCGGCCCATGTCGATGAGCGAGGTGAAGAGGTTCATAGCCATGCCCTCGCCGCCGCGATGGACGGCGGCCATGCTGTTCACCATGTTCTGCTCGCCGGTCTGGGAGACGCTGCCGTCGTCGGCGCGGTAGCCGTCGGCGAAGTCGCCGAGGGTGACGCCGTGCTCGGGCATCTTCGCCAGCACGATTTCGGCGTGACGGCACTCGTCCCAGGTGAGGCGCGCGTTGACCAGCGCCAGCTCCCAGGGGAGATCCTCGCCATCCCCGTCCTTCGTGGCCATCACGTAGCGCCGTGAGAATGCCTCGGCGCCCCCAATCTCGCCGTTGTACATGGCGTGCAGGAGGACCCTCCGCGACATCTTCTCGGGATCGCGCAGGAGGATGGAGGCGAGGTCGATGCCGTTCTCGCGCCAGTTCTCCCGCTTGTCCACGGGAAGGTAGCGGTGCGGTGGGTCTCGGCGGTGGTCGCCGGCGTTCAGGGGGCGGTAAAAGGGTCGCTCGGTGGATTCGGTGGCGGACATGCATTCCTCCCCGTTGTGTGGGCTGCTCTGGCTGCGCGGCGCTCGATTGCGCCGGTGCAAGCGCTCCTAGAGCGCGAACTCCTTTGGCGCGGCGACCTCGTCGCCGGTGTTGAGGGCCATGATCAGCTCCTCGAACGCCTGCTGGGCCTGCATCGCCTCGCGACGCTTGGAATCATTGCCCTCCGTGAGCCGCGGCACCCAGTAGTTGCCGACCTCGACGTGCATGACCTCATCTGCGTGGTTGAAGTCGAACGCCGTCTCCCAGTCGGGGTCGCCGATGTTGCGGCCCATGTCGATGAGGGCGGTGAAGAGATTCATGGCCAGGCCTTCGCCGCCGCGATGCACCGAGGCCATGCTGTTGATCATGTCGAGGGCGGCGCCGGGGTTGGAGTTGCCGCTCGAGCTGCTGAGGCCCTCGCCGGCCATGTAACCGTCGACGAAGTCGCCCAGCGTGCAGCCGTTCTTGGCCATCTGCTCGAGGACGATCTCGGTGTGGCGGCACTCGTCCCAGGTGAGGCGCGCGTTGACGAGGGCGAGCTCCCAGGGGAGCTGGTCCACGCCCTCCTTCGTGGCGAGCACGTAGCGGCGACCGAAGGCCTCGGAGCCGCCGATCTCGCCGCCGTACATGGAGTGCAGGAGTACCTTCACGGGCAGCTTCTCGGGGTCTCGCAGGAGGATGGAGGGCATGTCGATGCCCTGCTCGCGCCAGTTCGAGCGCTCGCTCACGGGCAGGTAGCGGTGGGGCGGATCACGCCGGATCTGGTCGGGTGCGGGATCCTGGTAGAAGGGTCGCTCCGTCGTCGCCTCTGCGGTCATGGTCGCCTCCTGGACTCCGTGCGGCCCACACCGGGCCATTCTCGAGAATGATAGCGCCTCGCGGCCCCGCTGGTTAACCCACGACCTCGCGCAGGCGGTAGATGAGGTCGCTGCGATCGCCGCGCCCCACCTGGGTGAAATTGGCCGACATCGTGGCGTTGTCGTCCAGCACGGGGTCGATGCGGCTCCAGGAGTGGACGACGGTGCGGTGCAGGATGAGCCAGGGGCCGCCGTCGCGGCGTTCGAACACATCGACATAACGCCCGCCCCAGGTGAAGTCCGTGGCGACGCCGTCATCCCCGGCGGGGATGCGGTGGTAGGCCACGTGGTAGGTCTCGGAGTAGGCGCGGTCGCCGTCGACCTCGATGTGGGAGTTGCCGAGGAAGTGCTCGGTGCACGTGAGGTTCGAGAGGCCGACCATGACGTGCTCGGCGAACTCGAACGCGTTGCCCTTGAAGGTGCCGTGGTCGTCGTAGGCGTCGGGGTGGTAGGCGGACTTCACGAGGTCGGGATCGAGCAGGTCGATGCCGCGCGAGTAGCGCATCAGGGCATCGCGGATCTCCTGCTTGGCAAGCAGCTCGTCGATCGCGGCCTCGCGGTCGGTCTGGGTTCGGGGTTCGGTTGCCGTCATCGCTGACCTCCGCGCGCAGCAGCGCGACGGCATTCTAGCCCGTGCCCGGCCCCGCCATCGGTGGCGGCGCGGGAGGCGTATCCTTCCGCCCATGCCAGCGACGAAAGCCCCAGAGACCGCAGGACGCATGGCCGACGCGGCACGCGACTTCCTCGCGTCGCTCGATCCCGGGCAGCGGGAACGCGCCGTGCGCCCGCTCCTGGACGACGAGGAGCGGCGCCACTGGAACTACGCCCCCATGAAGCGCGAGGGCCTGCCGCTGCTGGCGATGACGCCGGGACAGCAGCAGGCGGCGAACCGGCTGGCGGCGACGGGCCTGAGCCGGTCGGGGTACGTGACAGCCGCGGTCGTGATGGGGCTGGAGAACATCCTCGACGCGGTGGAGGCGTGGAGCGGGGGGCGCATAGGGGTGGATGTGGGGTCCGAGCGCTGGCGTGACCCGCAGCTCTACTTCGTGACCATCTTCGGGGACCCGGACGAGGAGACGTGGGGCTGGCGCTTCGAGGGCCACCACGTCTCCATTCACTACACGATCGAGGCAGGCAGCATCATCGCCCCGAACCCGACGTTCCTCGGGGCGAACCCCGCGGAGGCGCCGTTCGGCGGCGATGGCACGCTGCGGCCGCTCGCCGCCGAGGAGGACCTGGCCCGCGAGCTGCTGCACGCGCTCGACGGGGAGCAGCGCGAGGCTGCGCTCATCTCCACTGCGGCTCCGCCCGACATCGTGCAGTCGAACCGGCCGCGCGTGGAGGACGGGGCGCTGCCCGTCCCGACGCGCCGCCTGATGGGCCTGCCCGACGACCCCGCCTGGGACGAACGCTGGCGCGCGGAGCGGGCCGGGCTCGGGTTCGGGCCTGAGCAGGAGGAGGCGGTGCGCTACTCCGTCACGCCGAGCGGCCTCGTGGCGGGGGCGCTGCGGGGTTCGCAGCGCGAGATGCTGGAGGAGCTGGTGGCCCTCTACGTAGACCGGCTGCCCGACGAGCTCGCGGAGAGCCAGCGGGAGGCCCTGGCGGGGGGCGCGCTCGCCGGCATGCACTTCGCCTGGGCAGGCGGGGCCGAGAAGGGGGAGCCGCACTACTACCGGCTCCAGGGGCCGCGCTTCCTCGTCGAGTACGACTGCACGCAGAACGACGCCAACCACATCCACGCGGTCTGGCGCGACCCTGAGGGCGACTTCGGGGAAGATCTCCTCGCGCGGCACTACGGCGAGCACCACTGAGGGACGCCGCCGCCAGCGGGGAGGCCTGAGCTTGCGCTACGTCATCTACGGCGCCGGGGCGATCGGCGGGGTCATCGGGGCGCGGCTGCACCTGACCGGCCACGACGTCGCCCTCATTGCCAGGGGCGCCCACCTGGAGGCGCTCCGCGAGAACGGGCTCACGTTCGTAAGCGCTGAGGGGACGGAGACGCTCCCGATCGCCGCGGCCGGGTCGCCAGCGGAGCTCGACCTGACCGAGGAAGACATCGTCATCCTCGCGATGAAGTCGCAGGACACCGTGGCGGCTCTGGACGCGCTCTTCGCGAGCGCGCCCCCATCGATCACCGTCGTCTCGGCGCAGAACGGGGTCGTGAACGAGCGCATGGCGCTGCGGCGCTTCCCGAACGTGTATGGCCAGCTCGTCATCCTGCCGGGGACGCACCTCGATCCGGGAACCGTCATCTCCAGCGCGAGCCCCGTCTACGGTGTCCTCGACCTCGGGCGTTACCCGAACGGCAGCGACGAGCGGGCGGAAGGAATCGCGAGCGACCTGACGGGGGCCGGCTTCAGCGCCGTCGCCTGCGACGACATCATGCCGTGGAAGTACGCCAAGCTGCTGCGGAACCTGGCGAACTCGACGCAGGCGATCCTGGGTCTCGAGGAGCGGGCCGAAGGCTTGATGGCGCGGGCGCATGAGGAGGCGCTGGCGTGTTTCGCCGCGGCAGGTATCGAACTCGTGGGCGACGACGAGTTCCGCGAGCGCTTCGAGGTGCTGAACCGCATCTTCTCCGGGAGCCCGGCCGCTCGCGCCGGGAACTCCTCGTGGCAGAGCCTCACGCGCGGGTCGACGACCATCGAGGCCGCCTACCTGAATGGGGAGATCGCCCTGCTGGGGCGGCTCCACGGCGTACCCACGCCGGTGAACGCGCTCCTGCAGGAAGTTGGAGCGGAGTTGGCGGCGTCGGGACGGGGCCCGGGCGCGTACACGCTCGCCGACCTCGAAGAGCGGCTGAACCAGGGCTAGCGATCCATCTCCCCCACCATGAAATCGCGGACGAGCGGGAAGACGGCCCGGCGCTTGGGCTCGAGGATGTCCTCTTCCCAAGTCTCAAGCAGGAAGGCGAACGTGAATCCCATGCTCGAGCCGTCATCCGGCATCACGTAGCCGGCCGAGACGAAGATGTCGGGTTCTTCTTCATCTTCTTCGGGCGTCCAGTAGCCGGCCTTCTGCCCGTACTGGTACCCCTCCACGCCGAAGTCGGCGGGGAATGCCTCTTTGCCTTCCGGCAGCACCACTTCGGAGGCGAGTTGCAGGAGGTGAGCGGTCCAGCGCTCGTCGAGCTGCTCGCCCCGCACGATCGAGGCCCAGAAGAGCGCGAGCTCGTGCGGGGTGAACCGGGCCCAGCGCCACCGCCACTCCGGGTACCACCTTGCAGAGACGCCCGCGCGAGCCATCACCTCGCCGACCTGCTCGGGCGTGATCAGCTCCGCGATCTCGTCGGTCTGCTTGTCGAGGGAGTGGTGCAGCACGAGCTCGACCTGCTCCTCGATGAGCTCGAATTCAAGGAGTCCATCCTGCACCGCGCGAAGTCCCGCGGTGAGGATGACGACCTTGCCGGCAGAGGCTGGGTACTGGGAGTGCTGCGGACGCACGACGATGGAGGAGCCGCAGTCGAGGTCGATGAGGGCCAGCCCCCAGATGCCCTCGTAGTCGAGCATGGCCGCTTCGACCTCGTCGATGAGCAGCGCGGCACGTTCGGCTACGGTCGCGCAGCGGGAAGGGCGGCCGTTCGTCGTTTCGGTGGCCGCGGCTGCGCTTGCGGTGGCTGTGGAGACAGTGGTGGCCGTTGGCATAGCCGTTTCGGTAGCAGTAGCCGTGGGCGCCGTCGTCGGCGAGGGGCTTGGGGTCGGGGATGCGGTGGCAGTGGGAGGAGAGGTCGGCGTAGCGGCGGGCGTGGGGTCAGGCGGTGGGTTGGGAGAAGGGGAGGGGGTGGCGGTGTCGGGGGAAGGCGGAGCCGGGGTCGAGGTGGGGGGCTCAGGGGGTTCGGCAGGCTCCGAGGTCGGCGTGGACGAGCCGTCCTCGAGCACGAAGAACAGCACGACGGCAAGTCCCGCGACGATCGCCAGGATGACCGTTAAGACCCACCGGCTCGGGCGCATCCGTCCACTGTAGCCGCATCACCGGCAGGGCCAAGATCGCCCTGTCTTGTGAGAACCCTCCAGAGGCGGCATAGTCGCGCCGCCGGGCGGTTGGCCCGCAAGGGGAGAGCGATGGCTGGACTGAATCTCACGGGTATCGAGGGCAAGGTGGCGGTGGTCACGGGCGCGGGCCGCATGAAAAGCATCGGCCGCAGCATCGCCGTCGAGATGGCGAAGGCCGGGGCCGATGTGGTGATCACCGGCACGGGGCGTCCCCCCGAGCGCTATCCCGACGACGAGAAGGCCGCTGGTTGGCGCGACATCGCCTCCGTGGCGGAGGAGATCGAGGCGGAGGGCCGGCGCGCCCTGCCCCTCGTGAGCGACTCGGGGGACGAGAACTCCGTGCAGGAGCTCCTCGACGCCACGCTTACCGAGTTCGGACGCGTCGACTTCGTCGTGAACAACGCCGGGGCGGCGCGCGGTCCCGACCGCGTGCCCGTCGTCGACATGCCCATCGATGCCTGGGACACGGTCATCCGGGTCAACCTGCGCGGTCCCTTCCTGATGTCGAAGATATTCGGGCAGCAGCTCATCGACGCCGGCAACGGTGGCGTGATCATCAACATCTCGTCGATCGCGGGGAAGGTGCTCGGTCCGAACATGGCCGCGTATGTCGCCAGCAAGGCCGGCCTCCAGGGCATGACCGGCGGGATGGCGCGGGAGATCGGGAAGCACGGCGTCCGTGTGAACGCCATCTGCCCCGGGCTCGTCGACACCTCCCGCATGGCGGACGTGTTCGACGACCCCGACTTCGCCGCACGGGCCTCGATGATCCCGATCGGGCGCGCGGGCCTCGGCGAGGACATCGGCTGGGCGACCGTGTACCTCTGCAGCGACCAGGGGTCGTGGATCACCGGCCAGTCGATCAACGTCTGCGGGGGCAACGCGGTCGCGCATTGACGGGCGAACGCAAACCGCTGCGGGCGATCGTCGACACGAACCTGCTCGTCGGGGCGCTGGCGCGGCCCGATGGGTCGGCGGCGCGCATCCTCGAGCACTGGCGGGCGGGCGACTTCGAGCATGTCGCCTCGCAGGCGACGCTGCGGGAGGCCGAGCTGGTGGTGGGCGCGCGCTGGGTGGCGCGCATCGCCGATAGCCGCGCACGCGACGCCTTGCTCGCGGAGCTCCGCGAGCACTCGGTGCTCGTCGATGCGCCCGTGCTCGATGAGCTCACGCTCAAGGACGCGGGCGACCGTCGCCTGGTGGAGGCAGCGCACGCGAGCGGCGCCTCGCACCTCGTGACCGCCGACCGCGAGGTACTCCTGGCCCGTGGCTACGGCGCCGTTGAGTTCGTAACGGCCGGGGAGTTCCTGCGGGCGCTTACTGCCCGCGCCGGTTGACGCCTCCCGCGGGCGCTCCTACGGTTCGCGGACCCGAGGAGGCGGACCGATGACACTGAACCCGCAGGCGAAATTCCTACTTGATCAGATGGCGGCGATGGGCATGCCGCCCATCCACGAGCAGGAACCGGAGGCCGTGCGTGAGGCGAACCGCCTGCCACCGGCGGTCCCCGGCGCCACGATGGCCAACGTCGAGGACCGCAACATCCCTGGGCCCGCGGGCGACATCCCCGTGCGCATCTACCGCCCGACCGACGCCGGCGACCACTCCCTGCTGGTCTGGTACCACGGCGGTGGCTGGGTCATCGGCGACCTCGACGGCGCGGACGTGACCTGCCGCGAACTGGCGGCGAAGAGCGGCTCGGTCGTCGTATCGGTCGACTACCGGCTCGCACCCGAGCACCGCTACCCGGCGGCGCACGAGGACTGCTACGCGGCGACGGTCTGGGCGGCGGAGAACGCGGCCGACCTTGGGGCCGACGCGAGCAAGCTCGCGGTTGGCGGCGACTCCGCGGGTGGCAACCTCGCGGCGGTCGTGTCCCTGCGGGCGCGGGACGAAGACGGTCCCGCGATTCGCTTCCAGCTGCTCGTCTACCCCGTGACCAACCACGACTACGGAACCGACTCGTACTCGGACAACGCCGACGGCTACCTGCTGACGCGCGACGGCATGGAGTGGTTCTGGAACCACTACCTGGGACCGGACGGCGACGGCTCGCACCCCCATGCCTCGCCGTTGCGTGCCGAGGACCTGTCGGGGCTTCCTCCGGCGCACGTCATCACGGCCGAGTACGACCCGCTCCGGGACGAGGGCGAGGCCTACGCCAAGCGCCTCCAGGAAGCAGGCGTGGACGTTACGCAGACGCGCTACGCCGGCCAGATCCACGCCTTCTACGGCATGCACGGGGTCCTTGACGACGCCACGAACGCAGCCGACGAATCGGCGGAGAAGCTGAAGGCGGCGCTGGCCTAGCGACTACGGCGCGAGCGCCTTCGTCTCGCGCTCCTCCTCGATGCGCCCGAGGAAGTCGGCGATCGGAATCGCGCCGAGGTCCTCGCCCGTGCGCACCCGCACCGCGACTGTGCCCGCCTCGGCCTCGCGATCGCCGGCGACGAGCATGTAAGGGACCTTCTGCAACGTTGCGTGGCGGATCTTCGCGTTCATGCGCTCGCTGCGGGCGTCCACCTCCACGCGGAAGCCGGCCTCGCGCAGCGTGGCGGCCACCTCGTCGGCGTAGGGCTGGTGGCGGTCGGCGATGGGGATGACGGTCGCCTGCACGGGCGCGAGCCAGAGGGGGAAGGCGCCGCCGAAGTGCTCGATGAGCACGCCCAGGAAGCGCTCGGTCGCGCCGGTGACGGCCTGGTGGAGCATGACGGGGGTGTGTTCCTTCCCGTCCTCGCCCGTGTAGACGCAGCCCAGACGCCCCGGCTGGATGAAGTCGACCTGGATGGTCGAGAGCTGCCACTCGCGGCCGAGCACATCCTTGGCGATGAAGTCAGCCTTGGGGCCATAGAAGGCGGCCTCGCCCTCCTCCTCGGCGAACTCCAGCCCCGACGCCTCCATCGCGTTCCGCAGGGCCGCGACGGCCTGCTCCCACTGCTCGGGCGCGTCGACGAACTTGCCGTCGTCTCCCGTGTCGGGCAGGGAGAGGGCGACGCGATAGTCGGTAAGGCCGTACGTCTCGAACGCTTCCCGGATGAGCGAGAGGCCGAGGGCGAACTCCTCCTGGATCTGGTCCGGTGTGCAGAACACATGGATGTCGTCCTGGGTGAGGGAGCGCACGCGCGTCAGGCCGTTCAACTCGCCCGACTTCTCGTAGCGGTAGAGCGTGGCGAACTCGGCGTAGCGCAGGGGCAGGTCCCGGTAGCTGTGGGGTTCCGCATTGAAGAGCATCATGTGCGAGGGGCAGTTCATCGGTTTCATGAGGAATTCGGTCTCGCCGTCGACCATCGGCGGGAACATGGCGTCGGCATAGTGCTCGCGGTGCCCGGAGCGCTCATAGAGCTGGCCCTTCACCACATTCCCCGTCCAGACGTGCTTGTGGCCCGCGCGTTCCTGCAACTCCCGCACATAGCTCTCCATCAGGTGGCGGACGGTCTCGCCCTTCGGCAGGAAGAGGGGGATGCCCTGCCCCACGACGTCGGAGAAGGTGAACAGCCCGAGCTCGCGGCCGACGCGGCGATGGTCGCGCTTGCGGGCTTCCTCGAGCTGGCGCTCGTATTCGTCGAGTTCCTCCTGGGTCTCGAAGAGGGCGCCGTAGACGCGCTGGAGCTGGGGGTTGTTCTCGTCGCCGCGCCAGTAGGCGCCAGCGATGCTCATAAGCTTGAAGGCGGGGATCTCGCCCGTGTGGTTCACGTGGCCGCCCCGGCAGAGGTCGGTGAACTGGCCGTGCGTGCACTGCGTGATGTCGTCGTCCTTGATGTCGGCGACCAGTTCGAGCTTGAAGGGCTGGTCGGCCCACTGCGCTTCGGCCTCTTCGCGGGTGATGGAGGACATCTGGAAGGGGAGCCGCCGTCCGATCGACTTGCGCATGCGGCGCCGCAGCCAGGTCAGGTCTTCCTGCGTAAGGGTGCGGGGCAGGAGGAAGTCGTAGTAGAAGCCCGTGTCAGTCGGCGGCCCGATGCCGACCTCGGCCTCGGGCATGAGCTCGACCATGGCCTCGGCCAGAACGTGCGCCGCCGAGTGGCGCATGCGTGAGAGCCGCTCTTCCTTCTCGAGGGCGGCGAGGTCGACGTGGTCTTCGATGGGTTCTGGCATGACTGGGACTCTCCCGGACGTTCTGGCGCCTGTTCAGGGACGGCGCGCAGCCCGTGGTCCCACCCTGATTCCCCGCGCGTTCGCCAGTTGGCTGCGCGAGCTCATTACGGCCGGTAACGGGGCCATCCGTGCGCGCCTATCCGCGAGGGCTTCGGGCGCAGGCTCGCGGGTGGTGTTCGCCGCCGGGCGCCGCGCTTTCAGCCAGTGGCGCGGCTCTCTGTGGGTGGCGGGTACTCGTCCCGGTCGTCGCCTCTCTTTGTGCGGTTGTACTTCGAGTATAGCGAGCGGGGCGGAGGGGTCGAGGGGTGGTCAGAAGCCGCCGTTGCTCGCGTAGATGACTACAAGCGCGATGCCCACCGCGATCGCTCCCCACATCCGCCGCTTCCGGCGGCTGCGGAAGAGGCCCCGGATCTCGCGACGAAGGAAGCGCGCGAACCAGTCATCGCGCGGGCGGCCGTCACGACGGCGTCGGTAGGAACCTTGCCGGCTAGACGGACGTAGCGTGGACATGGAGGGGTTCGCATATGGCACTGGCCCCAGCCCTGTGTACTCGCGGAAGCGGGGCGACCGCTGGTCCCGAAGCGACTTCAGCGCAGCTTCGAAGCTCGCGGCGTCAGCACGCGTGTCCATGGGACCGGACCGCCACGCCAGCGTCGGATTCCCGCCAGCGGTGGACTCTGTTTCGCCACCCTGGTGTTCCCTCAGCCGCCGACCAATGTGAGCCGTGTGGCCGACGTAGTGGCCGTAGTCGGTGTCGAGGACGTACACGAAGAACCGCCGGTTGGGGTCGGCGGCGTCTCGAAGATCCTGCTCGTAACCGAGGTCTTCCGGCTCGTAGTACCTACGGCGTTTACGCATAAGGTTCGCCAGTATGCCAAGCCCCGCCGTGCCCCGCACCGGCGGGAGCGTGCCAGCGCGAAACGCGCTAGGCTGAGCAGTCCGCGGGCGGTTAGCTCAGATGGTTAGAGCGCTGCGTTGACATCGCAGAGGTCACTGGTTCGAATCCAGTATCGCCCACCAGGCTGGACAACATCGAGAACTTTCACCCTGGCGCTTGAACTCGGCTCTAGATAGCTACGGCTTCGCCGATCGCCTAGCGGCAGGGTGGACGAACCGGCGGCTCCGACCTTCGGGACGGGGAGTGTGCCCGTGCCGCCGCCCCCGGTATCGTTGGTTGCCCCTCGACGGCGGGGGCTGCGGAGGGGGACTGGTGGCGACCATCGCGGTGGTAGGTGTCGGACCGGGTGATCCGGAGTTCCTCACGCTCAAGGGGCGCACCGCGATCGAGGAAGCAGACTACGTCGCGGCATTCGAGACCGTGCTCGAACCGGTGAGCGGGTGGATACGCGGCACCTCCATGCCAATGAGCTACCTTGACCAGGAGCAGGTGCTGGACGAGCTGGCCGCCCACGCCGGGAGGGGCAAGCGGTGCGTGGTGTGCGCCTGGGGCGACCTCAACTTCTCTGCAGGGGAACTCATCGAGCGCGTCCGCCGCAGGGCCGAAGTGGAGTTGATTCCCGGCGTCAGTTCCGTACAGGTGGCGTGCGCTCGCCTGGGGCTGGCCATGGAAGCCTCGGTGTTCATCACCCTGCACGTCCGTGACGGACACGAGGCAGGCTTGAGTGATCTGAAGGAGCTGCTGCGGGGCGGAGGTCGGCACCTCATCGTGCTGCCGCGCCCGTTCGACCTCATGCCGCGCAGGATCGCCCAGGAACTGCTCGATGCCGGCGCCCCGGCAGACACCCCGGTGTACGTGATGGAGCGGCTCTCGTTGCCCGGCGAACGCATCGCTGAGCGCGGCCTCGCCTCTCTCGCTTTGGACGACACCGAGTGGAGTGACCTCACGATCCTCGTCTTTCCCACCCGTCCCCAGGTGGGCTAAGGGGCGGAGCTCACTCGAGCGCTGGGACGAAGCCGCCTGCCCGCTCTCGACAGCTGCAACATTGTTTGACACCGAGCTCGCAGCGGTAGTAGCCTCGCGACCGCTGCAAAGTAGCGAAGCCGGTGTGAGTCCGGCGCTGTCCCGCAACTGTGTTCCGCCCTTTGGGGCGGTCAGCCAGGTCGCCGAAACGCAGCGAGACGTCCAGCCCGCGTGGCACGGGTGAGGTCGAGTCGGCCGGATTCAACCCCACTCTCTTCAGCCCCCCGCGTGGGGGTTTTCTTGTGGCTTCCGCACGGAACGCCGCAGCAGAAGGAGCACAGGGATGGGCACCGCGCTGACAGGAAGCGTGCTGCGAACGTCCACGGCCGCTGCGTTGGCGTGGCTCCCCTGGTCGGGAGCGTTCTCGCCCTCGCAGGCGCGCGGCCAGCGCACCGAGGCAAGGCCTTCCGCCGGCGTGGTAGCACAGTGACCAAGGCCGAGCCGGGCGGGGGACCGCGACCCGCTCGCAGGGCGCGCAATGTCGTCACGCGCGCCGACGGCAAGATGGTCAACGTCAACCGGCAGATGGGGCAGCTCTTCGTCTGCCGGTTCGGGTGCTGCTGCGGACGCGAGGAGGACGGGAAGCCCGAGGGCCACTTCGACCTCTACCACGAAGAGTGGGAACGCCGCCGCATCCGCAACCAGGTCCACCTCAACATGGCAGGTTGCCTCGGGCCCTGTCCGCTCGCGAACGTCTGCATGCTGCTGTTCGAGGGAACGACGACGTTCTTCCACTCGATGAACACGGAGCAGCGGATCGTCGAGCTGTACGACTACATCGACACGCTGATCGCGGCAGAGCGCTGGCTGCCGCCGCCCGCTGCGCTGCGAGACCTTGCCTTCTCGGCCGTCCGCAGGGACGGCAAGTCGGCGGACCTGACCTTGCCTCCGGAGCAGCACACCGAGGCTGCGACGCGTCGCGAGGGCATCCTCGTCCTCACCCATGCCGATACCGACGTGCTGATGGCGTCCGCCGTCTCCGGGGACCTTGATGAGCAGTTACCCCGGCTACAGGTGATCAATGTCTCGCACCTGCAGGACGAGGCGGAGGCCGTCGCGTTCTTCGAGTCGGTGGTGCCGTTTGCCGAAGTCGTACTGGCGAAAATCTACGGCGGCGCGGCGGGCCTGCCCGGGTTCCAGCGCCTTGCCGCGATGATCGACCGCGACTCCCAGTGGTTCGTGGCGATGCCCGCGACGGACGATCTGGACCCGGAGCTGACTGCCTACTCAAACACCGGCGTGGCGATCGCGCACGAGGCCAAGGCTTACCTCCAACTCGGCGGAATCGAGAACTTCCGCCAGTGCCTTTACTTCCTCAGCGATCACCTGCTCGCCACCGGAATCGGCTACGACCCACCGGCCGAGCAGCCGCGCAGCGGCGTCTACCATCCGCGCGTCTCGACTGGTGACTTCGACGACTGGCTTGGCATCGCCGACCCGTCGAGGCCCACGGTCGGGCTCACCTTCTACCGCTCCTACTGGCTCGCCGGCGACACCGCCTTTGTCGATGTACTTGTCGAGGCCGGCGAGGCGGCCGGTCTCAACGTGTTGCCCGTGTTCGCCTACTCCTTAAAGGACGAGGCAGCGGCGGCCGGCGACGACGGTGTACCCGCCGCCTGCTCGTACTTTCTCGATGATGCGGGGCGGCCGATCGTGGATGTCGTAGTCCACACGATGTCGTTCGCGATGGGCGCTTCCTCGCCGGAAGATCGCGCCGAGGGCGAGTGGGCCACGGAAGTCCTGCGGCGCATGGACGTGCCGCAGCTGCAAGCCGTCAACGCCGGCATCTCCGCCGAGCGCTGGCGCGAGTCCGAAAACGGCCTGCCGCCCCTCGACGTGGCGATGAACGTCGCGATCCCAGAGCTAGACGGTCGCATCATCGGGGTGCCCGTTGCGTTCAAGGAGGAGACGACCGGGCCCCACGGAGAGGGCCTTACGCGCCGCGGTGCCCTCGCCGACCGGGCGGAGCGTGTGATAGGCATGGCCGCGCGGCTTGCCGCGTTGCGTCACATTCCTCCCGCCGAGAAGCGGGTTGCGGTCGTGCTGACCAACCACAACGCCAAAGCCGCGCGGTTGGCGAACGCAGTCGGCCTCGACTCGCCCGCGTCGCTGCTTGAGCTCCTGAGGCGGCTGCGTGACGCGGGCTACACGGTCGGGGAGTTGCCGCCGGACCCTGACGCGATGATGGCGCTGCTCGTGGAGCGCGGGCACTACGACCGCGACCTGCTGACCGAGCAGCAGCTGCGCTCTGCCCTCGCGCGTGTGGCGCCGGACCGCTACGCGATGTGGTTCGAGGCGCTCCCTGCCCGGCGCGCCATGGAGATGGAAGAACAGTGGGGCGCGCCGCCGGGCGACCACTACATTGATGACTCCGGGACGGTGGCGCTCGCCGGGCTGCGCTTCGGCAACGTCTTCGTCGCGGTCCAGCCGCCGCGCGGGTATGGCATGGACAAGACGGCGATCATGCACAAGCCAGACCTCGCGCCACCGTACCCGTACCACGCGATGTATCGGTGGCTGGCCGAGCCGGAGCACGCCGGTGGATTCGGCGCCGACGCGATCGTCCACATGGGCAAACACGGCTCACTCGAGTGGTTGCCCGGCAAGGGCGTGGGACTCTCCGAGGAATGCTACCCGGACGTGTTCCTCGGCGACCTGCCGCTGATCTACCCGTTCATCGTCGACGATCCGGGAGAGGGCGCCGCCGCGAAGCGGCGGGCCCACGCCACCATCGTGGACCACCTGCCACCGCCGATGACCACCGCCGATACCTACGGCGAGCTGGACGGGCTCGGGCGGCTGGTCGACGAGTTACTACCTGCTGGAGCGCACCGACCCGGAGAAGCTGCCGCTGCTGCAGCAACAGATCTGGACGCTGCTCCGCGAAGCGGACCTCGACAAGGACCTCGGCGCGCTGTTGAACGCCGACAACGCCGAGGACCACACGCACGAGTGGGACCCGACAACGCACGAAGACGGCGTCCCCTACTCGATTTCGGACCTGTCGGGCAACCAGTTCGCACACCTCGTGGAGGCGATCCATGCGTACCTGCACGAGCTGGGCACCGCACCGATCCGCAGCGGCCTGCACGTACTGGGCCAACCCCCGGACGGCGAGCGCCTGATCGACACGCTCATCATGCTGGTGCGGCTCGCGAACGGACCCGTGCCGAGCCTGAGGGCAGGCATCGGGGCCGCCTACGGCCTTGACGTAGCGGCGGCGCTACGCGCGCCCGGGCAACGCCCGGACATCCCGCTCGGTGCGCTCGCGGCGGCTTCCGGAATACCGGTGGAGTCGAACGCATCCGCGCTGGAGGCGGTCCAGGAGCTCACGCGGGTGGTGCTGCGGGCCCTCAACCACACCGGGTTCGACGGCGCGGACATCGGACCTCACGTTGCGGGGTTGCTGGCGGGCGCGACGGACGCCGCCGGCCTCGCGAGCGTCCGCGAGACGCTGGCGTTCGTCTGCGACCGGCTGGTACCCGCGCTACGTCGTACCGACGAGGAGATGCTGCACATCCTGTCCGCCCTGGAGGGGCGATACGTCCCGTCCGGACCGAGCGGCGCGCCCACCCGCGGGATGGCGCACGTGCTGCCCACGGGACGCAACTTCTACGCCGTCGACCCGCGCTCGATCCCCAGCTCAACGGCCTGGCAGGTTGGGCAAGACCTGGCGCAGGGGGTGATCGACCGCTATGTCCGGGAACAGGGGCAACCGCCGCGCTCCGTCGGCATTTCGATCTGGGGTACGTCGGCGATGCGCACTTCCGGCGACGACATCGCGCAGGTGCTGGCGTTGCTGGGGGTACGTCCCGTCTGGCAGCCCGAGAGCCGCCGGGTCACGGGCATCGACGTGATCCCGCTCGCCGAGCTTGGTCGGCCGCGTATTGACGTGGTGTGCCGCATCTCGGGGTTCTTCCGCGACGCCTTCCCGCACGCCATCGCGCTGATCGACGACGCGATCGAGCGTGTGTCGGGCCTGGACGAGTCACCAGAGGACAACTTCGTGCGCGCGAACCGGCTCGCTCACGCGGAACGGCTCCGCACGCAGGGGGCAAGCGAATCGGACGCCTGGCGTGACGCCGGGTATCGCATCTTCGGGAGCCCGCCCGGAACCTACGGGGCCGGCATCCTGCAGCTCATGGACGAGCGCAACTGGCGCGACGATGCCGACCTCGCCGAGACGTACGTGAACTGGGGCGGGTACGCCTACACGCGAGCCGAGTTCGGCGCCGACGCGCGGGCGGCCTTCCGCGACACGCTCTCGACGGTTGCGATTGCGGTCAAGAACCAGGACAACCGCGAACACGACATCTTCGACTCCGACGACTACA
>JAPPBY010000011.1 GCA_026702615.1 Chloroflexota bacterium
CGCGTCGGTGGCGAAGAGATACCACTCGCCCTCGAAGCTGGCGACGCTGTTGTAGTAGTTGAGCATGGACTGCAGGCCGTCACGCTCGTATCGCTCGATGGCCGCGTGCACGTATTGAATGGTGTATTCCCTTGGATCGGCGCCCCGCCAGGCCGGGGGTCCGGTCTCGGGCTCGCCGGCGTAGTAGCCGGAGGCGAAGATCAGCCCATCGTGGCGGATGGCCCAGGTGACCTTTTGCTGCTCCTTGCGGGAGTCAGGATGGGGCCACAGGTACTCCACCCAAACGCCCTCCCCGGTGGCCTGGGCAATCTCCTTGCCCAGCTCCTGCCCGTCGGAGCCAACCACGTCCTTGATGTCCGTGCCGATGAGGTGCGGGAAGATGGGATGAGCCAGGTAGATGTCGTCCTCTCCGATGAGGAACAGGTAGAACTGCCCCTCCAGGCTGTCCCGGCTGTTGTAGTGAGTGATTGTGGCGTCGAGGCCGTCCGCGTCGTATTTCGCTACGGCCCGGCTCACGTACTCCTTGACGGATTCGGCGACGTCTTGCACCAGGGCTGAATGGGTGGCCGCGAACACGAGGCCGTCGTGAAGGACGGCGAGAATTCGGCGTGGCTCTTCCTGCTTGGTGTCCGGGTTTACGCCCCGAGCCGTCGTCCAGGAACCCTCCTCGCTCGCAAGTTCTATCAACCCTGCGAAGGCGGGAAATGCTGAGTCCGGGCCAACGTATTGGCCCTGTAGTGCGGGGAGAGCGTGGTGGACCAGCAAGATGTGATCGGCTGTGTCCACGATGGTGAGCGCTCGCCCGTCCGCGAGTCCCGCCTCGGATCGGTAGAACTCAACGGTCGCGTCCCGGCCGTTCTCCTGGTAGTACGCAATGGCGCCTGCGACAAAGGCTCGGGTCAGGTCGTCATCGGTCAGGGGAGCGGGTTCCGGCGTCGGCTCCGGCGTTGGGGTAGCCGTGGGCTCCGGGGCCTCGGTGGCCGCGGGCGTCGGCTCCGGCGTTGGGGTAGCCGTGGGCTCCGGGGCTTCGGTGGCGACAGGTGTCGGCTCTGGCGTTGGAGTAGCGGTGGGCTCCGGGGCCTCGGTGGCGGTGGGCTCCGGCGCCGGGGCAGGGTCATCGCCGCCACAGGCAACCGCAAGGGCTGCAATGGAGGCCACCAGCAGCAGCAAGAACAGGGGGGTCATCCCCGCTCGTGCTCGCCGTGATCTCAGTCCTGTCCGACTTGCCTTCGGTTGGCCCCTGCGCTCAGTTTGCACCGTGTAGTCCTTTAGCAAATGTACTGCTGGCACATGTGTATCATGGCCGTGCTACCCGTGTCTATTGGCGACTTTTGGGCGGGCCTTTGAAGCCAGGTACAACCTTAGATGGTTCAAAACTCCCAAAGACGAACGGAAATTCACTACGAACCGGATGAGAAGTGCCCACCATTCCGGGCCATAATTTCGGCACTGCAAATATTCATACCCAACACCATCAGTCTCGTCATGCTCGCGTCGCTGGTTGTCCGGGCATCCGACGAGTCGAACGCCTACCTGTCGTGGGTGACATTTACCGTGCTGGCAGTCACCGGAGCCGGCATGATCCTGCAGACCCTCAAGCTGCGTCAGTTGGGTTCCGGCCGCCTCATTGTCGCCAACTTCAACGTCCCGTTCCTGGCGGTTTGCGCTCTGGCACTCTCCGTCGGCGGACCTGGCTTGCTGGCCAGCCTGGTGGTGGTCTCCACCCTGGTTCAGTCCGTGCTGACCCTGCGTCTCGCCTCCCTCCGCCGCATCTTCACGCAGACAGTGAGCGGAATCGTGGTGATGCTGGTCGCCGTTTCGGCCATGCCGTTCATCATCAGCCGGGCGGTCACTCCGCCCGAAGGCGAGTCGACGGTGCTCTTCCTGGTGCCGGGAATGGTTGCCCTGGCCGCCGGGGTCCTGATATCCCTGCAAGACAAGCCGGTCTGGCGCATGTGGATTCTGACGGTCACCGTGGTGGTCGGCCTCATTGTGGCCGCGCCCCTGGGCTTCTATGACGCTGACATCGTCGCGGACGCTCGGTGGGTGAGCCTGCCCCCGTTCGAGTGGCCGGGGCGGGACCTGGTCTTCAACGCGGACTTCTGGGCTTTGCTCCCGGTCTTCGTATTCGTGAATCTCACTGCCTTCATGAAAGCGGTGGGAGATCTATCGGTCATCTACCGGGCCTCGTACCGGGCTCAATCCGCCGTCGACTTCCGCACGGTGCAGGGAGGCTTGAATGTCTATGGGGCGGGCACCCTCCTCTCGGGACTGCTGGGAACCCTGCCTGTGGCCGCACCCTGGTCGGCCACGGCGGTCTACATTGCCTTCACGGGCGTGGCCGCCCGGAGCGTCGGCATCTACCTGGGCATTTTGACGATAGTGGTCGCCTTCTTCTCGAAGTTCCTCGCGATCCTCGTCGCTATTCCCAGTCCCGTAGTCAGTGCGGCCTACATCATCATTTTCAGCATGCTCTTCATCGAGGGTGCGAAGACCGTCTTTACGGGGCAGGTTGACCAGAAAAAGGCGACCATCACGGGCGTTGCCATGGTTCTGGGGTTATCCGCAGGATCGCTCAGCGCCCTGTTCGAAGGAACAACGAGTCATCTCATCGGCAATACGATTGTTATCGGCGGCATCGCCGCCATACTCATGACCCTCGTTACGGAAGTGTCCGGTTTTCGCGCCAAGAAATTACAGGCCGAACTGTCCCAGTCCTCCCTGGCTGCGATCGACGAGTTTCTCTCCCAGTTCGCCGAGACGCACTCCTGGACCGAGGAGGGGGGGAACCGGCTGCGCCTGGTAGGAGAAGAGGCGATCTTGAGCCTGCTCGAGGAAGAGCAGGAGGGGCCCACCGAGCAGAAGCGCAGGTTGGTGGCCACGATCCGCCCCGACCGAGGCTCGGCCGAGCTTGAGATCGTTGTCGCCTCTGATGACGCCATCCAGGGGAACATCGAGAATCGCATGGCGTATCTGGGTCAGGATCAGGCGTTGGAGGACGAGCAGGAGCTGTCCGTCCGAATCCTGCGCCACTACGCCTCATCGGTGCACCACCGCAAGTACTACGGGATCGACATCGTCAGCTGCCGCGTAGATCAGTAGCGCAGCAGGCCCTCCACCGCGCGGTGGGCGTCGTTCCCGTCGATTGTTAAGACGAGGGCCGCGACGTGATGGACGCCCCGGCAACCCGCGAGCGCTTCCCTGGTGGCGTCCAGGTAAGGAGCAGGCGACTACACGCGGACTACCATCGCAAGCACCCGCGGTCGAGTACCTCGGGAGTCGCCGGCGGCCGCCCGTCAGGGGCCTTGCCCCGCTGGCGCGACGGTCAACTGCCGGTGCCGATCGGCAGGCAGAACATGCGGCCAGATTCAGCATCGGTGAAGATCCTGGCCGCCACGCCGAACACCGTCTGCATCAGCTCGACGGTGAGCACTTCGGCAGGCGCACCGTCCGCCACGATCCGGCCATCGTCTACCACGACGACGCGGTCGGCATAGTTCGCCGCATGCACGAGGTCGTGGAGCACCATCACGACCGTCATGTCGCGGCTCGTGCAGAGGGACGCGACCAGGTCGAGCACCTCGAACTGATGCCGGACGTCGAGGAAGGTGGTCGGCTCGTCCAGCAGGAGCGTGCTGGCGCCCTGCGCGAGCGCAAGGGCGACCCATGCGCGCTGGCGTTCGCCTCCGGAGAGTTCGTCCAGGGGGCGCTGCGCGAAGTCGGCCAGACCCGTGAGTGTGAGCGCGGACTCGACGGCGAGTACGCCCTCGACGCCGAGCCGTCCGAACAGCCCGGTGTGGGGGAAGCGGCCCAACTCGACGAGTTCGCGAACTGTCAGCCCTGGCGGGCTTGATGGAGATTGGGGCAGGACGGAGACGAGGCGGGCGATACCGCGAGGTCCGAAGCTCCGGATGTCCTGCCCATCGAGGAGTACGACGCCGCTTCGCGTCGGGAGTAGCCGGGCCATCGCCCGGATTACCGTGGACTTCCCCGACCCGTTCGGCCCGACAATCGCCGTGATCGTGCCCTGTTGCAGTCCCAGGTCGAGGCCATCGAGCACCACCCGCTGCCCGTAGCCGGCGCTGACCTGTGCCAGCCGTATGGGTTCGACATGGTTCATCGGATGCTCCTCCGAATAAGGGTGATGAGCAGGGGTGCGCCGAAGACGGCCAGCACGGCCCCGACGGGGAGGCCCACACGGGCCGATGAAGAGGGGATCGGGGGCCTGATGGAGAGCGACTGGGCAACGAGGTCGGCCGCCAGCAGGAGCACGCAGCCGATGAGCGCGGCCAGGGGCAGGACCCGACGGGCGTCGGCGCCGGCGATCACCCGTGCGGCGTTCGGGGCCATCAGGCCTACGAACGCGATGGCTCCGGACACACTCACGGCCCCGGCAGCCAGGACTGCGGCGAGCCCGAACAGCGCGACTCGAGCAGGCTGCAGCGGGAGGCCGAGGGCGCGGCCAGACTCGTCGTCAAGCTGAAGGAGGTTCGCAGCGCGCGCGGCCAGCAAGCCCGCGGGGATGCCGGCGGCGGCCCACGGCAGTGCAAGCCAGACGTCGTCCCAGACGCGGCCGTTCAGCGACCCGATGAGCCAGGAGAGGATGCCTCCGAGCGCCTGCTGGGAGTTCAGCATGACAATCGAAGTCAGCGACCCAAGCACGGCGTTGACAATGACGGCCGTGAGGATCAGGCGCAGCGGATCGATGCGCCCCCGAAACGAACTGGCGAAGAGCACTAGGGCTCCCCCCGCCAGGGCGCCCACGAGCACGACGAACGGAAGCAGCTGGCCGGGTGAAGGCAGTCCCCACGTGCCCGCGAGGAAGAGGACCGCGGCGAAAATTCCCCCGGTGGAGACGCCGGTGAGCCCCGGCTCGGCGAGGCGATTGCGCATGACCACCTGCAGCAACGCCCCCGAGAGGCCCAGCATGCAGCCCACCAACAGCCCAAGAATCGCGCGAGGCAGCCGCAGCTCCCTCACGATCGTCAGGTCCGTGGGGTCCGTCGGCCGATCCAGCAGCGCAAGGACGACGCGATCCGGCGGTATCCAGACGGTGCCCAGTCCCAGGTGGAGGACGAAGAGCACGACAGCGGCAACGGCCGCGAGCAACGTGAGGGCCGCGAAGGAACGCGCCGATCTCACGTTTGGCGGTTCAGCCCGAGGTTTGTGCGGCGGAGGAGCAGGAGGATCATCGGGGCGGCCAGGAGCGTCGCGCAGAGCCCCACGGGAATCTCGCGCGGATAGAGAAGAACCTTGGAGAGCACGTCGGACGCCAGTACCAGGAACGCTCCGACCACCGTGGCCACCGGGAAGAGCAGCCTCGCGTCAGGCCGGGGGACGATCAGGCGAGCGACGTGGGGCGTCAGCAGCCCAACCCACGCGATGGGGCCGGCCACGGCCACGAGGCTGCCGATGAGCACCGCGGCCAGCGCGACGAACACGAGCCGCATGCGCCTTGCCGGCATTCCCAGCGACGAGGCGACATCCTCGTGCAGCTGGAGCACGTTCGCACCCCGGGCGAGCAGGAAGGCTGCGGGAATCCCCGCAATCACCCAGGGCCACACAAGCTCGACGTGATCCCAGGTCCTGTTCGCGAGGTTGCCGACGGTGAACAGGAAGAAGATCCGCACGGCGCCGGATGAGGCCGCGAGGCTGATGATGGCGAGGATGGCGCCGTTGAGGAGCGCCGCAACCGCCACGCCGATCAGCGCGGCTTCCAGCGGCGTTCGCGCTCCCCGAGACGTCGCCAAAACGATCAGGCCGCCGCCGAGGCCCCCGGCAAGCGCCACCAGGGGATGAAGCGCGAACAGGACCGGCGCGTTCAGCAGCAGGATGGCCGCCATCGCCAGCGATGCTCCCGCCGATACGCCAAGCAGCTCGGGCGAGGCCAGCGGATTCCGCAGCACGACCTGGAGGATGGCCCCGGAGAGCCCGAACCCCGCGCCCGCAAGCAGCGCGAGCAGCAGGCGCGGTACCCGCAACTCGCGGACCACCAGCTGTTCGATCCGGTCCCCGGAATCCCCCATCAGGATTCCGGGAAGTTCTGCTGGCGCCACTATCGGCTCACCCACGCTCAGGTGGGCGACGGCGAGCGCGGCGAGCGCCACCAGGATCACTCCAGCGGCGACCAGACGGGCCCAGCCCGGAACCGCGCCCGCGCCCGGGGCTGCGCTCAAGGCAGAGGGGTTGGGAACAGCTCTGGGTAAATCTTCGGCATCGCCTCATCGAGCACGAAGTTCGTACCGCGAATGCCTCGGGATGTGCCCCAGATGAAGAAGTCCACCTCGTACACCTCGCCGTTCTGGACTGCCTGGAGCTCGCTCCAGATCACATTGTCCACGAGCTGCTCGGTTACCGGCTGCGGGGGCTCGGGCCCGAATCCGAACGTCTGGACGAAGATGACCTCGGGATCGATGCTCAGCAGCTGCTCCACGGAGAAGCTGGGGAACGCCCCGTGAACACCGCAGTCGGTGAATTCCTCGTAGTAGTCCGCTGCACGAGCCAGCGCATCGATGGCCGGCGTGCACACCGTCTCCGCCCCGATATTGACGTCGGACCCGTACACGACCATGACCGACCGCTTCGTGGTGACTGCCGAAACGTACTCCCCGAGCCGCGCTTCGAATGCCGCCGCCGCCGCCCGCGCCTCCTCTTCCACTCCGAGAAGGATCCCGACCTCGATAACGTGCGCGAGCATGCCCTCGACACCGATGGGGTCAACGATGAAGAGCGGTGCGATGCTGGCGAGGCCAGCGCGCAGGCCTTCGTGAACACCACCGAGCCCGATGACGAGGTCGGGTTCCGCCCTCGCGATGTCTTCCAGGCTTGGCTCGAAGAACGAGCCGCTGATGGCGCCGATCTCGTTCTCCTCCGGTCCCCAGTAGGCCGGGTCAAGGTGGAGCAGGTCGTACGCAGCGACCGGCTTGATCCCGAGCACGAACATCGTGTCGACGCAGAGCCCCGTGAGGCAGACGACGCGCACCGCAGGCGCCTCCAGCGTGACCATCTCGCCTGAAGCGTCTTCGATGGTGCGGGACTGGTCAGGCGTCGCCATTGGCGTCGCAGCCTCGGTCGCAGCCGGCGTAGCGGTTGCGGCCGTCGTTGGGGCAGCCGTGGCAGCTTCAGTGGCGGTCGCGGTGGGGGTCGCAGCCGCGGCTGTTGCAGTGGCAGCCGCCGGCGGCGAGGTGGCCGTGGAAGTCGCGGGGGCAGGTGTGGCAGCCGGTGTGGGGCTGTCGTCGCTGTCCCCGCCGCAAGCCACGGCCACTGGCAGTGCCAGGGCCGCCAGGAGCGTCAGTGCCGTGCGTCGAAGGATCTTCATGTTCTCTCCAGTTGAGACGTAGTATCAGTGATACTGTATATCATTATCCCGTGCAGAGCTTCTCGCGAGCCGTCAACGCGGGCCCGGTCTTGTGCCGACGCGGGCGGCGAAAGTGCGGCAACCGCCCATGATGATCCACCGGCGAATCGTGGGGCTGACCGTCGGCGTGCGCCGGCTCCTGTTCCTCTCCATCGCGCTTGGCCTTGGCATCTCCGGGACGTGGGTCGCGCAGGGGGTGCTCATCGCGCTCATCGTGCGGCGAATCTTCGATGGCGGTGGCTGGACCGCGATCGCCGGCCTCGTCTTCGCCGTCGCCGGCCTGACCCTGCTACGAGCAGCGCTGATCTTCGCCCGCGAGGTCCTGGCGAAGCACGTCGCGGCCCAGGTCAAAACCAGGCTGCGCCGCCGGCTCTTCGCCCAGCTGCTCCTGCTTGGCCCCGGCTACCTGGAGCACACCGAAACAGGCAAGGTGCAGGCGACCCTGGTCGATGGGGTCGAGGCGCTCGAGTCCTATGTTGGCTACTACCTGCCCCACGCCGTGGTGTCGATCGTTGTTCCCATCTGCATCGTCGGCTTCATCGGGTATCTCAATCCCCTCATCGGCGCCATCGTCCTGGCCTTCGCGCTGGCCGTGCCGCTCATCCCCCGAGGCTGGGACCGCCTCCTGGGGGAGTACGGCCAGCGGCACTGGGCCGCCTATTCGTCGCTGGATGCCCAGTTTGTCGACTCCATGCAGGGCATGGTCACGCTGAAGGCCCTCAACGCGAGCGAGCGGCGAGGGGAACAGCTCCGCGCCGCGAGCCAGGCGCTCTACCGAGCCACCATGGCCCAGCTCTCGATCTCGATGATCCGCAATGGCATGGTGGGGTTCGCGATGAGCGGCGGCGTAGCGCTCGCCGTCGGCATCGGCAGCTTCCAGGTGGCTGCCGGCGATCTGGGCATCGCCGCGCTGCTGATCATCCTCTTCCTCTCGGCCGAGTGCTTTCGGCCCCTCGTCGAGCTGGATATGTACTGGCACACCGGCTACATGGGCATTTCGGCTTCGACGGGCATCTTCGATCTGCTCGATACCGAACCGGGGATCCGTAACGCGGCGGGCGAACAGACCGGCGCCGCCACGTCTCCCACCGGAACGATCACCCTTCACGACGTGACGTTTCGCTACTCGAGTGACGCGCGCGCGGCCCTTGAAGGCGTCTCCCTGCAGATTCGCGAAGATGAGACCGTCGCGATCGTCGGCGGCTCCGGCGCCGGCAAGACCACGGTCGCATCGCTCCTGCTCCGGTTCTTTGATCCGCAAGAGGGCCGGCTGACGTTCGGCGAAACTGACTTCCGCGACATCCCCCTGGACGATCTGCGGCGGTCCATCGGCTACGTCTCCCAGGACACGTATCTCTTTAACGGGACCATCGAGGACAACCTCCGAATCGGGCGGCCCGACGCCACACCGGAGGCAATCCGCGATGCCGCCGCGAAGGCGAACATCCACACCTTCATCCAGTCCCTTCCAGATGGCTACGACACCATCGTCGGTGAACGTGGCGCGAAGCTCTCGGGCGGCGAACGCCAGCGCATCGCCATCGCCCGCGCGCTCCTGAAGGACGCGCCCGTGCTCATCCTCGATGAAGCCACCTCGAACCTCGACGGCGCCAACGAGGCGGCGATCCGGCAGGCGCTCAGCCTCCTCACGCGAGGGAGGACGACCATCGTTATCGCCCATCGCCTCTCGTCGGTCGTCCACGCGGACCGCATCGTCGTGCTCGACAACGGCCGGGTTGCGGAGTCGGGCCGGCATGGGGATCTCGTGTCGCGTGATGGTCACTACGCGCAGCTCGTTTCCGCACAGCGAGAAGGCGTCTCATGACCACGATGGCAAACCCGATAGCAGCGCCTGCGCCGAGCGGACAGAAGGCGCCCCGATTCTCGTCCGGCTTCTGGCAACTCCTCTGGATAATCCGGGGTTACTTCGGCCTGATGGCCCTCGCGACCGTGGCGGGCGTGTTGAACCAGGGCGCCACGATTGCCGCCGCGGCGCTCGGCGCCTACATGGTCGGCCAGGTCGCCGTCGGCGCGAGCGCCACCGACCTTCGGACGCCGGCAATCGCGCTGGGGGCCGCCGTCATCCTGCGCGCCGTTATGGCCTGGGCCGAGATGTGGGTAGCGCATGATCTGGCCTACCGCATCCTCGCGGACCTTCGCGTTCACCTCTACTCCGCTCTCGAAAGGCTCGCTCCCGGGTACCTGATCCAGCGACGGTCCGGCGACGTGGCGTCTGCCGCCATGGCCGACATCGAGACGGTCGAGTGGTTCTATGCCCACACAGTCGGAGCGTTCGTTGTGGCCGTCGTGGTGCCGCTCCTCGCGTTGGCGACCCTCGGAGTGATGCACTGGACCCTGCCGCTCGCGCTCCTCCCCTTCGCGCTTCTGGTCGCGACTGCGCCACTCGTGCTGCGGCGTCTCGCCGCCAGGCAGGGCGACGCCATGAGGGCCGACCTCGGTAATCTGAATGCGGAGGTTGTGGACGGCGTGCAGGGCCTGCGCGAACTGGTGGCCTTCGGCTTCCAGCGGAGGTTCCTCGCCAACCTCGAGTCCCACAGCAACCGGCTCGTCCGCTCGCAGCTGGTCTATGGAATGCGCGCCGGGATCGAGCAGGGCGCCATCGTGGCGTTGATGAGCTGCGGCATGCTGAGCGTCATTGCCGTTGCGGCAATCCACGTCTTCCGTGGCGACCTCGATCCTGCCTACTACCCCGTGGCGATTACGCTCGCGATTTTTGTCTTTATCCCGATTTTCACCATAGCCTCGCTGGTCCAGAATCTCGGGATCGTCTTCGCCTCAGCCGAACGCGCCTTCCGCCTGATGCGCGAGCCGGCGCCCGTTGCGGACGCGCCTGGGGCCACTCCGCCGGATTCCGACGTGGAGCCCCGAGTCACCTTCACGGGAGTGACCTTCGGCTACCCCGGCGGCGGTGCTCCCGCGCTCCAGGATGTCTCACTCGAGATTGCGCCCGGAGAGACCGTGGCCCTCGTGGGCCACTCCGGCGCGGGGAAGACCACCTGCGCGAGCCTGCTCATGCGCTTCTGGGATGTGCACGCCGGGACCGTCGCCATCGGGGGACACGACGTGCGCCAGCTGCCCCAGCACTCCCTCCGGGAGCTCATCGGGTGGGTCCCCCAGGACATCTACCTCTTCAATACCAGCCTGCGGGAGAACATTCGCATGGCGCGCCCCGGCGCCACCGACGCCGAGGTCGAGAGCGCGGCGCGGACGGCCCTGGCGCACGAATTCATCACTGAGATGCCCCACGGTTACGACACCGTTGCCGGGGAGCGGGGCGTCCAGATGTCCGGTGGCCAGCGCCAGCGCATCGCGATCGCCCGTGCCCTGCTGAAGGACTCACCGGTACTCGTCCTCGACGAGGCGGTGTCGAGTCTCGACACTCGCAACGAGCAAGAACTCAACCTGGCGCTCCAGGCTGTTCGTGAGGGGCGGGCGACGCTCGTCATCGCTCACCGGCTTTCGACGATTCGCAGCGCCGACCGGATCGTCGTCCTCGAAGAAGGGCGAGTCGTGGAACAGGGCACCCATGACGACCTCCTGGCTCACGGTCGCGTCTACCGCTCGTTGATCGCCGCCCAGACCGAGGCGGCCCACTGAATCGCCCCCGACTAGGCACTTCGCTCCCGCCGCCGGCGTCTGCCGCAAGTCGTAAGGCGTTCTCTCTACCGCCGGATTGTCGGAGTGACGAGGCGCCCGCGCCAGGTGAACTGAGCCAACTTCTCGTCGGATCCTTGTTCTGAGGCCGTCGCGAGAGGTGGGCTTTGGCGGCCCCGGTACTGTCTACCGTCAGGTTTGGCCGGGGGTGGTGGGCCTACACGTACTGTACTGCGAACTTTCGCGTGCACTGTCACCATCTGAGAGGTGCCATGCCCGACGTGTGGTCAGGCCGCCCGGTAGGATGGACCGCGTTGTATGAGTCTTTCAAGTCGCCGCACTATTGATGCTGACCGGCGGTTTTAGGGATGCGAGCGCGACCGCCCTTGCAGGAGATTATCGAATGACAGGAATCAGAGCCTCGTCCCTCCGCATCGTGACGATGGCCACGATGCTTGCTTTTGCTCTGTTGGTGGTGGTCTTGGGGACTGCCTGTCAGGACACCGAAGAAGAGGTCCCGCCGCCCACCGACGATCGCGGGGCTAGTGTCCTGACCACGGTGGACGAGGGAGTCCCCGGTGTGTACGACACCCGGATCGTGTTCGGGCAGTCGGCGGCATTTAGCGGCCCCGCGCAGGCGCTGGGCCAGGGGATGCGGCTGGGGATACAGGCGGCGTTCCACGAGCAGAACCAGAAGGGCGGGGTGCATGGCCGCATGCTGGAGTTGACCACTCTGGACGACCAGTATGAGCCGCACCTGGCTTACGCCAACACGCTGAATCTGATTAACAGGGAGCGCGTTTTCGCGCTCATTGGAGAGGTGGGAACACCCACCTCCCGCTCGGCGTCGCCATTGGCCAACGCGGAAGACGTGCCATTCATCGCGCCCTTTACCGGCGCCGGTTTCCTCCGGGACTCCGCGTTGGGGAACGTGGTGAACTTGCGTGCCTCGTACCATCAGGAAGCAGAGGAGATGGTGGCGCGCCTGACTGAAGACTTGGGGATCACCCGCGTCGCCGTGATGTATCAGAACGATTCCTACGGCCAGTCGGGGCTGGATGGAGTGGTTGAGGCGCTGGGGAAGCGCGGCCTGGAGCCAGTGGCCTTCTGGTACTACCAGCGCAACAGCGACGCGGTAAAGGCCGCCGTTTTTAACATCGTGGCAGCCGATCCCGAAGCGGTCATCATGATCGGGGCCTATGCCCCGGTTGCCAAGGCGATTTCCGTGGCCCGTGAGGACATAGACCCCATATTCATGGCGGTGTCCTTTGTGGGCAGCAACGCATTGGCGCAAGAGCTGGGGCCAGATGGCGCCGGCGTGTACGTCACCCAGGTCGTGCCGCTGCCCGACGACACCAGCGTTCCCGCAGTGGCCGCCTATCGCGCCGCGCTGAAGGCGTTTGACGCCGATGCCGTGCCGGGGTTTGTCTCATTGGAGGGCTATCTGGCCGGGCGACTGGCAATTGTGGGTCTCGAGAAGTGTGGCAGGGACATCAGCCGCGACTGCTTCCTCGACGTCCTGCAACACTCCGGGACAATCGACCTTAATGGGCTGACCCTCGAGTACGGCCCCGGCGACAATCAGGGCTCGGACGTGGTGTTTATGACCGTCATCGGAGATGACGGCAATTACCACCTGGTCGACGATCTGGCAGAGGCGCGGTGACGGCACAGCCCCGCAGAGCCGCTCCCGTGTTGATCGGCGCGCTCGGCGCGCTGGGAATAGTCATCGCCTCGGCAGTGGCCGGCTGGCTGGTCATTGAAGACCTGGAGGCCAAGAATCGCGGCAGCGCAGACGCCGAGACTCTTGCTGACATCGCCGCGGTAGGCAAGCTATCGGGCATGGTGGCTGCAGCCTCATCCGTGCCAACCAACGTCCGGATGACCCCCGAAGGCATCGCCGAGGCGGGAACCGCCATCACCAACAACCAGGACCGGTTGGCCGACCGTCTATCGGACCTGGAAGGTCGGGGTTATGACGGCCGCGTGGAGCAGGTAAGTCGACAGGTCGATCTGCTCACTGCCAACGTGTCGCGGATAGAGGGTGAACGCCCCGCACTGTTGGAGGCCATCCTCACCGGGGAACGCAGCTGGCAGCAGCTGCTCTTTTCCACCAACCAGAAGCTGCTCCCCGCCATTAGTTCCAGCCTGGACAACCAGTTCTATTACGTGATGACGGGCAGCAGCGAATTCAGGGATGAAGTCCCTTCGGGTTTCGACCATCTGTCCGAGGAAGAGTTCCTTCGCTACTGGCATCTCGCCACCTTGCTGGATTGGACGTTCAGCGCCCACCGGAGCCTGCTGGCAGCGAATCTCAGCAGCCAGGATGACCCAACGCGACTCGCCAGCAATGAAGAGAGTTTCGACACGGCCGCCCAGCGTCTGGAGCACAGCATCGCGTTCCTTGCCGAGCACGGTGGGCCAGAGCTGAATCCCGAGGTGATTCCCCTCTCCAATCGGTTGCTAGCCGCTGGCGCCGGAGAGAACAGCGCCCTGGACGCCATGAGGCTGAGGGCGTCGATGGTGGCTCGGGAGCGCCAGCTGATTGCGGCCAACGGTGAGATTCTGGCCGGGCTACAAGGGGAACTGGACAGCCTCGTTGCAGAGGTCAAGCAGAATTCGGCAGCGGCGGAGGATAGGCACGGGCAGGCCGCCTCCAGCGGGCGCATTGCCATCCTGGTGATAGCCATCGTTGGGATCGTTGGGACGCTGCTCGTTGCCGGTTACTTCGGCTTCAGTTCGCAGCGGCGAATATCAGCGTATCTGGCCGTCAACTCCCTGGGCGTGTTGGCGATAGTTATCGCCTCGGCGGTTGCGGTCTGGCTGGTCATCGACAATCTGGAGGATGAGAGCAGAGGCGGAGGCGACGTCGAGGTTCTGGCGGCGGCGGCGGACATAACCCGACGCTCGGGCGTCCTGGTGTCAACGACGTCCGTTCCCAGCAACACCCGCATGACGTCCGAAGGCATAGCCGAAGCCAGGTCAGTCATCGCCAGCAATGACGAGGAGCTGGCCGACCAGCTGACCGTCCTGGAGGGCTGGGGCTATGACGACATCACGGAGCGCATGGGTCAGCGGATCGACTTGCTGACGGCCAACGTGTCGCGGATCGAGGATGAGCGTCCAGCCTTGCTGGAGGCCCTTCTGGAAGGGGAACGGAACTGGCAGGAACTCAGTCTCTCCACGAACTATGAGCTACTTCCCGCCATCGCTTCGAGCCTGGATAACCAGTTCTATTACATGATGACTGGCAGGAGTGAATTCAGAACCGGGAATGCTTCGCGTTCCGACCATCTGTCCGAAGAAGAGTTCATTCGCTTCTGGCACATGGCCACGTTGATGGAGTCGGTGTCCAGGGCGTACTGGACGCTCGACTTTGCCAACAGGCTGACGATTCCGGCGCTAGCGGCACGGGTGGAAGAAACCTTCGATACGGCGGCCCAGCGGATGGAACGCAGCATTGAGTATCTCGCGGAGAACGGGGGGGCGGAACTGAGTCCTGAGGTGATTCCCCTTGCCAATCAGTCGTTAGACGCGGGCGTTGGGGAGAACAGCGCCCTCGACGTCATGAAGTTGCGGACGTCCCTGGTGGCCAAGGAGCGCAAGCTGATTGGCGCCAACGGGCAACTCCTGGCCGGACTGCAAGGGGAAGTGGATGACCTCGTTGCAGAGGCCAGGCAGAGTTCGGCGGCCGCGGAAGATCGGTACGAGCAAACGGTGTTCAATGGGCGTATCGCCATCCTGGTTATAGCCATGGTTGGAATCGTTGGGACGCTGCTGGTAGCTGGCTACAACGGCGTCCGTGTTCGCCGGGATGAAACGCGCTGAACTCAAGACCCTCCTCACTGCCGTAGTTCGCGGTACGTTCGCCGCGGCCGGAAGTGGTGGGCCTAACTTGACGGTAGACAGTACCACCTTCGAGGTGCTGTTCAGCCTCTAGCCGTGGGCTCGATGACGACGCGCCCACCATCCTCGACTTCGACGTACGGGCTGTGGCCGTCGAGCAGCTGCATGCCAGCGAGCGGCGCCGCGTGCGCTCTTCAGTGTCTCGCAGTCGCTCTCGTTCAGCTCCTCGCGGTCGGCCGCGACGAGATCGCGGCCCAGGACATGGACATGCGAGGAGGCTAGCGAGGGCCGCTCAAGGTCTCCGTAGGCCCTCTGTTGACGTTCCGGGGATGTTGCGCCGGAGTTGCCCAGCGCCTCGCGCTACTCGTTGCGGAGCGCAGCTATCGGGTCGACGGTCGTGGCGCGGTAGGCGGGGTAACTGCCGCTCGCGAAGCCCACGCCCGCCGCCACGAGGAACGCCATCGCGATGCTCCACGGCTGGATCAGCGTCGTCATCTCCTGGCCGCCCAACTCTCGCCCGTCGAGGGCGAACGAGGTGCCGACGCCGATCGCGATGCCGACGATGCCGCCGAAGAGGCTGAGCGTCAGCGCCTCGGTGACGAACTGCTTCACGATGTCGCCCGCCGTCGCGCCCACGGCGCGGCGGATGCCGATCTCGCGCGTCCGCTCGGTGACGGAGACGAGCATGATGTTCATCACCCCGATCCCGCCGACGAGCAGCGAGATGCCGGCGATGCTGCCGAGCAGGATCGAGAGCGTGTTGCTGACCTCGGTGGCGGCGCTGATCAGGTCGTCCTGGCTCTGGATCACGAAGTCGGGTTCAGGCGTCTCGTGGAGAAGGAGCAGCAGCTCGGTCACATCCTCCTTGACGCGCTGCTCGTCGGCGCCGCTCGCCGTCTGTACGTCGATCTGCGTGACGCGCAGGTCGCCGGCGGGCGTGTAGAGGAAGCGCAGGCGGCCCGCCGTGCCGCTCAGCGGGACGAAGACCTGGTCGTTCGCCTCGCTCGCGCCTCCCTGCTCCTCAAGCACGCCGATCACGACGAAGCCGAGCGTAATGCGGCCGCCGACGAAGGAGAGCCGCACCTCTTGCCCAATCGGGTCGAGGCCCTCGTAGAGCGTATCGGCGACGCGCGCACCGAGGACGGCCACGAGGGCGCCGTCCTCGTCGTGCAGCGGCGTGATGAAGGAGCCCGAGCGGATCGCCAGGTCGCGCACCTCGGCGTATCCGCTCGAGGTGCTGACGATCTGCGCGCCAACGTTGTTCGCACCCGCGACCGCCTGCGCGTCCACCGCCACGCGCGCGGCGACGGCGACGACGCCGGGGATGCCATCTGCGGCGATCGCCGCCGCGTCGCCCTGCACGAGCGTGGACTGCTCGAGGCCGGCGAGCGCTCCGGTCTGCGAGGTGGTCGCCTCCGCGCTCGACTCGATGAAGATCAGGTCGGTGCCGAGCCCGCGGATCTGGTCCGTGACGCCTCGCTGCGTGCCTTGGCCGACGGCAATCAGCACGATCACCGAGCTGACGCCGATGATCAGGCCGAGCGAAGTCAGCGCGCTGCGCAGGCGGTTCGCGAAGATCGCGCGCAGGGCGATGCGAAAGGCGTCGAGCGGGCTCACCGCGCGGGCCCGTCCGGCGCGGCGGCCACCAGCGGAGCGCCGCTGTCCTCGACGATCCGCCCGTCGCGCATGCGCACCGTGCGGCGTGCGTAGGCAGCCACCTCCGCCTCATGCGTGACCAGCACCACCGTCAGGCCCTGCTGGTCCACCAACTCGCTTAGCAGCGTCATCAACTCGTGCTCCGTCGCCGTGTCGAGGGCGCCGGTTGGCTCGTCGGCGAGCAACACGAGTGGGTTCACGACGAGCGATCGGGCGATCGCGACGCGCTGCTGCTCGCCGCCCGAGAGCTCGGTTGGGAGGTGCGTAATGCGGTCCTTCAGGCCGACCCGCACGAGCGCCTGGGCGGCACGGCGCTTGCGGTCGGCGGCGCCTTGGTAGATCAGCGGCAGCTCGACCTGCTCGAGGGCGGTCATGCGCGGCAGCAGGTTGTAGGACTGGAAGACGAAGCCGAAGGCGCTGCCCCGCAGGCGCGCGCGTGCATCCTCGGAGAGCTGCGAGACGTCTCGCCCCCCGAAGGCGTAGCCGCCGCTGCTCGGGCGGTCGAGCAGGCCGATGATGTTCATCAGCGTGCTCTTGCCAGAGCCGGACTGGCCCATGATCGCGACAAACTCCCCGCCGCCGATATCGAGGTTCACGCCCGCGAGGGCGTGAACCGCCGTCTCGCCGGTGGAGTAGACGCGGGTCACGTCTTGCAGACGGATCACTGTCGACCTCCACCGCCAGGACCGCCGCCGCCGAAGCCACCGCCGGGCTGCCGTCGCTGCTGCTGGGCGCTGAAAGCGATCCCGGAGTTGTCGGCGCCGATCAGGAGCACCGCGCCGGCCTCGATCCCGCTCAGGATCTCGACGTTGGTCCCGTCGGACTCGCCGACCTCGACGGTGACGCGCTCGAAGGCGATCGCTCCCTCCCCGGCATCGTCGGCTGCCGGGCCGAGGACCGTCACGAACCACGCGCCATCGAGCTGGCGCACGGCCGAGACCGGGACCAGCACGGCCTGCTCCCGCAGTTCCTTCAGGATCGTGACGCTCGCGCTCATCCCCGGCGCGGGCAGCGGGCGCGCTGCGAGGGCGCCCTGCTGCGTTTCGGCTCCTTGCTCGAGCGCGTTCGACGTGAGGTTCGCGAGGCGTTCGTACATCTGCGGGGGAATCTCGAAATCCTCGGGGAGCGTCACGCCCTCGGGCAGCGGCTCGCCGTTGGCCACGGCTTGCAACACATCCTGGTTCGTGACGCCCTCGGGCAGATCGAGGCCGGCCAGCAGCCCGCCGCCACCAAGGCCACCCGCGCCTCGTGCGTCGCCGCCAGCAGCGCCACCTTCCCTACCGACGCCAGAGCCCTCGCCGGCTCCGGCTCCGAGGCCGGCCCCCGCGAGGAGTCTCGCGAGGTCGCCTCCGGTTCCGCGGAGCGCGGCGAGCTCGGCGGCGACCTCGGCGATCTCCGGCCCCGCGAGGAGGCGCGCCTCCACTTCGTAGGTGACGACGCCCTGAGCGGCGTTCGGCAGGCGGCTGATCGACGCGATGCGCACCGGGTACTCGACGTTCTCGATGGCGTCGAACGATGCAATCCCGGCCTGGCCGACCTCCAGGCTCAGCAGGTCCGCCTCGGTCACGGTGAGCGCGATCAGGATCCGGTCGGAGGTGCTCAGCGTAAACGCGGCGAGGCTCGCCGCCACGCGGTCGCCCGGCTGCACGTTCACGGCCTCGACGATCCCGTGGAACGGCGCCGTCACCGTGAAGTCGGTGAGGGCGGCCCGCGCCTCCTCGAGGGAGATCTCGGAGAGCCGTACGTTCTCCTCCTGCTGCGCGATCGCGTTCACGGTCGGGCCCGCGTTCAGCTCGTCGTAGCGCGCCTGCGCGCTGGCGAGGCTCGCGCGCGCACTCTCGAGGGAGGCGCGCGCCTGCTCGAACTCGCCCTCGTCGGCGGGGGCGCGCAGGTCCTCGAACCGCGCCGCGGCGGCAGCGTGGTTCGCCCTCGCGGCCTCCACCGCAAGCTCCGCCTGGCGCACGTCCTCCGCGCTCGGTTCTGCCTGCAGCTCCTCGAGTCGCGCCACGGCCGCCGTGTGGCTCGCACGCGCTGCCTCCACCGCAAGCTCCGCCTGGCGCACGTCCTCCGGGCTCGGCTCTGCCTGCAGCTCCTCGAGTCGCGCCACGGCCGAGGCGTGGTTCGCACGCGCCGCCTCCACGCTCTGCTCGGCCTGGTAGCGATCCTCCTCTGAGGCCGGGGCGAGCAGATCGGCCAGCCGCTGCTCCGCCGAGGAAAGCGCCGTGACGGCCGACTGCCTCGTCGCGTCGTCGGCGACGAACGCGACGTTGGCGTTGGTCACGGCACTGGCGTAACGCTGGAAGTTGCTGCTCCGATCCTCGGCCAAGTCGCGCAACTCCCGGACTTGTGCGTCGGAAAGCGCCAGCGGGGCGGCGCATGGGCCCTCGGCGACATCATTGAGGTGGTCGTACTGCTCGCAGAACTCGTCGAAGGCGTCTTCGAGGGCGTGCCAGGAGTCGTCGGCCCTGTCGATCGCCCCGCTTAGCTGTGCCCGTGCCTGCGTGACGTCCGTGCGTGCGGCGGCGATCTCCGTCTCGCCGGGACCCGCGATCAGAGCCGCCAGCGCTTCTTCTGCGCTCGATAGCTGCCCGAGGGCGTTCGCCACCGCCTGCTCGGCGCTCGCCAGCTCGCTCACGCTCGGCGGTTCCGAGAGCCGCACCAGCGCCTCTTCTGCGCTCGATAGCTGCCCGAGGGCGCTCGCCACCGCCTGCTCGGCGCTCGCCAGCTCGCTCGCGGTGGGCGGCTCGGTAAGCCGCTTGAGCGCCTGCTCGGCGTTCAGCACCTGGGTCTCAGCCGACTCGATCGACTGTCGTGCGGACGCGATCTCCGCGGCGGCCGGATCGGCAAGCAGGGCGTCAAGCCGCAACTCCGCGAGCCGCAACTGCGTCTCGGCCGTTGCGACCCGGCGCTGCGCATCGCCGTCATCCAGGGTCGCCAGCACATCGCCCGTTTGCACGGCATCGCCGCTCTCGACCTCGACCGTAGCGACGGTGCCAGCGACGCCGAAACTGAGCGTGGTGCTGCGTTCGGCCTCAGCCGAGCCGGAGAGATCCACGGTCGTGCTGAGCTGGCCCATCACCGCCTCGCTGCGCTGCGGTTCGGCAACGACATCCGTCTCTCCAGGCCGGAGCAGGAACCAGGTGGCGACCGCGACAGCAACGAGGACGGCGCTGGCCGCGAGGAGCAGCCACCGGCGGCGCGAGCTACGGCCGCGGATCAGGAGGTCGATGTCGACTTCGCTCATTGGTGGTCTCTCATCCGATCGGGAGGCGGCGCCACCGGCCAGCGCGGCCATTCGCGGTCTTCGTTCGTAGCCTCATCTGGCGGTTCCTCCCGTGCGGCGGAGCTCGCGGCTCCAGGACATGGACACGCGAGGAGGCTAGCGAGGGCCACTTAAGGTCTCCGTAAGGCAGCGGAGCGCGGGCTGCGACGCGACGGCTTGACCGGCCATGTCGCCTTCGACGGCGCCTCGGCCCTTGAGAAGGCCGCGGTGCACCCCTACGACGTGGACAGCCCGATCGAGTGCGGAGACGCCGCGGACGTGGCTCTGTCGGGCCGAGTTCTGAGCACGGTCAGTGTTTGGTGGACCACGTCAAGGACCCCGCCGGCGAGAAGCGCGACCTCGTCATCCCCAGCCACGACGTGGCGGCGGCCCAGCGGACGATGGCGGCCGTGGGTGTGCTCGATGTCGTAAGCGAGAACCAGGCGTAGTCGTTGGACGACATCACCGCCCGCATCATCGAGTTCTACGCGGCTCCATCCCGGCCGGACCTGCAGATCGAAGAGGTGGGATGCGGCGGCGGGGCTGGAGGCGATCGTGGCCTTCCTGGGGCGGACCCTGGGCTAGCTCCCGCGGGTCGCGTTCCCGGGGAGCCGAACTTCAATCTCCAGACCACCATCGCGACGCGCCCTGGCGGAAAGGGCTCCGCCGTGCGCCCGGATGATGGCCTGCACGATGGAGAGCCCGAGGCCGAGGCCGCTTCGGCCCGCTCCCAACTCCTGCCGCTGGACGAAGGGCTGGAAGAAGCTCTCGACCTCCTCGGCGGTGAGCCGCGGGCCGGAGTTCCTGACCCGCAGGACGGCTTCCCCGCCCTCCTGCGCCACCTCGACCCGCACCCAGCCATCCGCCACGTTGTGGCGGATGGCGTTTTCGACGAGGTTGGTAACCAGCCGTTCGAGCAGGGCGCGATCGGCCCAGGCCGTCGCGTCCCCCAGCTCCATGGTCAGCTCGAGCTGGTTGGCGGAGGAGGCGAGGCCTCCGACCACGTCGCCGGCAAGCTCGGCGACGTCGATCTGGACGCGCGACAGGAGTCCGCTCTCGCTGCGGGCGAGTGCAAGCAGTCCATCGACCGTGCGCTCGCCCTGCTCGGTCGAGTCCAGGATGCGCTGGGCGAACTCGCGCTCTGCTTCGGTGGACCCGGGGTCGGCGAGCTTGATCTCGGCCTCGGCGCGGAGGATGGCGAGGGGCGTGCGCAACTCGTGGGAGACGTTCGCAGAGAAGGAGCGCTGACTGTTGAAGGCCTTCTCCAGCGCTTCGAGGAGGGAGTCGAGGGTGTCGGCAAGCTCCTTCAGCTCGTCGTCGGGGCCCTGGAGGGCGACGCGGTGGTGGAGATCGGTCTCGGACGATGCGCGGGCCGTTTCCGTGATGCGCTGCACGGGCCGCAGGACGCGCCCGGCCACGATCCAGCCCAGCCCCAGGGCCACAACGGTAGTGGCGCCGAGGGCGATCCCGGACTGGACGAGCTGTTCGCGGAGGGCGTCGTCGACGGCGTCGTCGATGGCGGCATCATGCACGTCGGCGACGAACTTGAAGATGGTGCGGCCGTCCCTGGCGGTGAACTCACGCAGGCGCTTGCCGTCGGGCAGGCGTTCGCCGAACGCCTCCATGACCTCCACTTCGGCGAAGAAGGCCCGCTTTTCGGCGATGTCGTCCCCGTCGAGGGCGTCGCGGTAGAGGAAGTGGGTGATGGCGATGAGCACGAGCCCGGCCAGGAGAAAGAGCGACCCGTAGAGGATGGTCAGGCGGATGCGGACGGTGGGCTGGGGGAACCTCACGGCGCACTCCCGATCCGGTAACCCGCGCCCTTCACGGTCTCGATAACCGGCGGGCCGCCCAGCTTGCGGCGGAGGGTCATGATGGTGACGGGAACCACGTTGGTCATCGGGTCGGCATGCTCGTCCCAGACACGCTCCAGCAACTCCTCGGCGCTGACAACGTTGCCGCGGGCGCCCAGCAAGACCTCCAGCACGGCGAACTCCTTGCGGGTGAGGCGCAAGTCTCGACCATCGCGGCTGGCGTGGTGGGGGCCGGGATCGAGGCGCACGTCGTCGGCCTCGAGCACCGGCGGCGTGCTCACGGCGCTGCGGCGGGCGAGGGCGCGGATGCGGGCGACCAGCTCGCGCAGGGCGAACGGCTTGGGCAGGTAGTCATCGGCGCCGAGGGAGAGCCCTTCCACGCGGTCATCGAGCGCCCCCGAGGCAGTCAGCATCAGGATGCGGGGGGCGTTGGGGCGGTTCGCCAGGCGGCGGCACACCTCGTCGCCATGGAGGCCAGGCAAGTCGCGATCGAGGAGCACGACGTCGTAGCGGTTGACGAGGGCCTTTTCCAGGCCCGACTCGCCGTTGAGGGCGATGTCGATGGCGAAGCCCGCCTGGCGCAGGCCACGGGCGACGACGTCGGCCAGGCGCTCGTCATCCTCGACGATGAGCACTCGCATGCGGCCATTGTGCGGGTGTGGGGCATAAGGCCCAGATAAAAGGCGCCAGGTCCAGCTTATGCAGGTCTTATCGACCATCTGCGAGCATTCGCGACGGCGGGGCAAGCCCCGCCACCCTGCATGAAAGTGCTGCGGGAAGGAAGCAGGCAATGAGTCTTCGCATGAGGTCGCTCGTGGTAGCCGGGATCGTCGGGATGCTGTTTGCCGCGCTGGGCGTCGGCGCCGTCCTCGCCGAGGGCGGTAGCGAAGTTGACGACAAGAAGCGCTCGGGGCACGGAACGGGGGCGGGATACGGAGTGGACAGAGAGAAGGCATCGTCCTGGGACGAGGGACGCGAGGCCTTCGCTGGGGCGCTTGGGGTGACGGTCGAAGATCTTGACGCGGCCGCTCGGCAAGTTGCCCTCGACCGCGTCGACGAAGCCGTCGAGGCGGGGAAGATTACGGAGGAAGAAGCGGCGGAGATCAGGACGAGAGTCGAGTCGTCGGAGGCGGGGGACTGGCATCCTCGCGGTCGCGGGTTCGGTCTCTCGGCTGGCGGCGAGGGGCGAGCCGAGGCGCTGGGCGTGACGGTCGAGGATCTGAAGGCGGCGATGCGGCAGGTCCTGCTGGACCGGATCGACGCGGCAGTCAAGACCGGCAAGGTCAGCGAGGAGAAAGCCGAGGAGTGGCGCACAGCGATCGAGTCCGGCGACAAGCCGGAACGGGATGGAGACTCCCGCGGCCGCTGGCGTGGATCCAGGGGGCACTGGGGCCCTGGCGATAAGGACGCGGCGACGACGGATTAGCCCACTCCCTCCGTCCACGCCAATCCCCACACGTACTGTACTGCGAACTCTCCGCTGGGCGGTGGCGATCTGCACTGTGCGCGCCGCCTGCGTGACGCCGCGGCTCCAGGCGAAGCGCTTCGAGGAGACGATCCTCGGGCAACTCCGCGACCACATCCTCACCGAGTCCAACATCCGCGACCTTGTAGGCGTGCTCGACGAGGAGATGGACGGTGTGGCCCGTGAGCAGCGCCAGAACCTGGAGACGATCGAGGCCGAGCTCGAGGATGTGCGCCGTCGACTGAGCCGGGTGTGGCAAGTGGTCGAGAACACCGACCTCGAGATGGCCGACGCCTCGGAACGCATCAAGGAGCACCGAGACCGCCAGCAGCGGCTAGAGATCCACGCCGACGAGGCGCGGGCGATGCTGGCGGAGCGGCGCGTGCTGCTGGACAGCGCCGAGACGGTGGCGGCCTTCGCCGAGGAGATGAGCGAGTTCCTGCGGACGAGCGAGATCACAGAGACGCGGGCGTTCGTGCGCTCCTTCGCAAAAGGCGATCCTGGTGCGGCCGGGCAGGCCACGATCCACTACACGACCCCGACGCCGCTGGACAGTCCCCTGCGCGGCGGCAAGGCCGAGGAGGTAGCCCTCGGCGGCGGATCGGTACTGCCTACCGTCAAGTTAGGCCGGATATGGTGGGCGATGAGGGACTCGAACCCCCGGCCTCTTCGGTGTAAGCGAAGCGCTCTAACCAGCTGAGCTAATCGCCCGGACCGCCAGTCTACCCGCCGGCTCCTACAGGACCGACTTGATCCCCTCCGCCAGCAGGATGCCCGGCTCCCAGCTGATCACCGACTTCGCCCGCGAGGTGTCCGCGCACTTGCGCAGCTCCTCGAACGCCCCTCGCGGGTTCGGGATGATGTGCTCCACCTCGCCCCCCACCATCGCCGCGATCTCGTTCACCGACGTCTCCTCGCCCGACCCCACGTTCAGCGCCACCGCCCGCCCCTGCGGCAGCTCCGAGTTCGCCGCGTTCAGGTTCGCCCCCACCACGTCCTCCACGTGCACGTAGTCGCGCGTCTGGTAGCCGTCGCCGTAGACGGTCAGCGGCTTGCCCTCGTCCCGCAATCGCAGGAAGTGCGGGATCACGAGCGCGTACGCCCCCTCCGCCGACTGCCGCGGTCCGTACACGTTGAAGTAGCGCAGCGATACGATCTGCATCCCGAACAGCGCCGCGAACAGGTCCGCGTACTGCTCCCCGATGAGCTTGTGCAGGCCGTACGGCGAGAGCGGGTTCGGCGCCAGGTCCTCCGTCATCAGGTGCGTTTCCTGGTCCCCGTACACGCTCGACGACGACGAAACGACCACCCGCTCGACGCCGTGCTCGCGCGCGGCCTGCAGCACGTTCAACGTGCCGTTCACGTTCACCGCGTGCGTCCCGACGGGGTCGTCGACCGATTGCTGCACGCGTGGGAGTGCGGCCAGGTGGAACACCCACGTCGCCCCCTCCACCGCCGCCAGCACCGCCTCCGCGTCCGCCACCGACCCCTCCACCAGCTCGGCCGCCGGGTTCAGGTACTCGAGGTTGCCCGTCGAGAGGTCGTCGAGCACGGCCACCTCGCAGCCGTCCCGCACGAGCGCATCGACGATGTGCGACCCGATGAACCCGCACCCTCCGGTCACCACGCAGCGCATGGCAATCATGCTACGGGAAGGGTCGTCGCGCGGGATCGCAGACACCGGCGCGGGGGCGGGCTACGATGGGGGCATGGCGCCAAAACGTATCGCCGTCCTCGGCTCGACCGGATCCATCGGCCGCCAGACCATCGACGTGACCCGGCAGCTGCCGGAGTTCTTCGAGATCACTGCCCTGGCCGCCGGGCGGAACACCGCCCGCCTCGCCGAGCAGGTCGCCGACCTGCGTCCCCGCTACGTCTACGCCGCCCAGCGCGACGCCGCCCTCGACGACGCCATCGAGGCAGCCGGCTCCACCTGGCTCCCCATGGACGAGATGGCCGTCGCTGACGATGTCGACATCGTGCTCGCGGGCACGGGCGGCGCCGCCGGCCTCCTCCCCACGATCGCCGCGTTGGAGGCGGGCAAGCCCGTCGCCATCGCCAACAAGGAAGCGCTCGTAATGGCCGGGCACCTCATCCGCCGCGCCATGGTCGCCGGCGGCGGCGACCTCCGCCCCGTCGACAGCGAGCACTCCGCCATCTGGCAGTGCCTCTGGGGCGAGGAGGAGCACGGAATCCGCCGCATCATGCTCACCGCCAGCGGCGGCGCCTTCCGCGACCTCGACCCCGGTCAGCTCGCCGCCGTCACGCCCGCGCAGGCGCTCAAGCACCCCACCTGGAACATGGGCGACAAGATCACCGTCGACTGCGCCACCCTCATGAACAAGGGCATGGAGACCATCGAGGCGATGTGGCTCTTCGATGTGCCCATGGAGGCGGTCCAGGTCGTCCTCCACCGCGAGTCGATCGTCCACTCCCTCGTCGAGTTCAGCGACGGCAGCGTGAAGGCGCAGCTCGGCGTCCCCGATATGCGCCTCCCCATCCAGTGCGCCCTCGCCTACCCGGAGCGCATGCCCGAGCCTCCCGCCCCCGCCCTCGACCTGGCCGTCGCTGGCCAGCTGACCTTCGGCGAGCCCGACATCTCGCGCTTCCCCTGCCTTGGCCTCGCGATGCAGTCCGGGCGCCTCGGCGGCACCTACCCCGCCGCCATGGCCGCCGCCGACGAAGTCGCCGTCGAGCGCTTCATGGCCGGTGAGGTCGGCTTTCTCGACATTCCCGGCATCATCGAGGGCGTGATGGAGCGGCACGAATCGACGCCCGATCCCGATCTTGAGGCGGTCTTCGCCGCCGACCAGTGGGCGCGCACCGCGGCGGAGGTGGCTCCGGCGGGGGCCGGCGCGTGACCTTCCTCGCTGCCTTCGAGATCGTCGATGTCCTTCGCTCGGCGCTGATCTTCGCGGCCCTCCTTATTCCCCTCGTCGTCATCCATGAGCTCGGGCACTTCCTTGCGGCGAAGGCATTCCGCATCAAGGTGCTCGAATTCGGCATCGGCTTCCCGCCCCGCATCAAGGGCCTGTCGTTCAGGCGCGGCGAGACCGAATACACCATCAACTGGCTCCCCATCGGCGGCTTCGTCCGGATGATGGGCGAGGAGGACCCCACCGACCCCCGCTCGCTCGCCGCTGCCGCGCCCTGGAAGCGCCTCACGGTCATGGCGGCGGGCGTGGTCATGAACGTCGCCCTCGCGCTGCTGCTCTTCACCGTCGGTTTCATGGCTCCGCGGGAACGCGCCCTCAACCTCGCGCAGGTCGCCGAGGTCATGCCCGACTCCCCCGCCGCAATGGCGACCATCTCCGGCACGCTCCGCGATGGCACCGAGCCGGCGCAGGGCCTTCAGCCCGGCGATGTCGTGATGGAGGTGAACGGCCGCGAGGTCCGCAACGTCAGCGAGCTCATCTTCCACACACGCCGCTTCATCGGGGAGACGCAGACCTGGGTGATCTCGCGTGCGAACTCAACGCTCGAGGCCGAGCTCTACGCCCGCTGGCGGCCACCCGAAGGCCAGGGTCCGACCGGGATCAGGGTGGGCGCTCCCACCGTCTGCACCGACATCGACGACGACGGGAACCCCATCGGCTGCCGCCAACGCTTCCCCTACACGGAGAACGTTGCGTACGTGCCCTGGGAGGCGGTCCCACGCGGCTGGCAGGCCATGATCGACGCCGTGGTCGTCACCAAGAACGAGATCCAGGTGCGGGTGAACGGCAGCACCGGCGCCGCTCCCGACCAGCCCCTCCTCTCCGGCCCCGTCGGCATCGCGAACACCACCGGCGATATCGTCGAGCAGGCCGGCTGGCGCCCGCTGATCGAACTCGCCGCCCTCCTCAGCCTCTCCCTGGCGGTGTTCAACGCCCTGCCCATCCCCGCGCTCGATGGCGGCCGCATGGTCTTCGTCGTCGTCGAGATGCTGCGCGGTGGCCGCCGCATCTCCCCGGAGAAGGAGGGCTTCGTCCACTTCGTTGGATTCGCGGTGCTGCTGGCGGGCATCCTCGTCATAACGTTCTTCGACATCTCCCGCCTCATCACCTGACGCGCCTGCCGTGCTCTTCGACGCCCTCTTCATCACGCTCTTCGTCATCGGGTGGCTGGCGACTGGATTCCTGCCCTGGCTCGCGCTGAGCGTTGCGACCCGCGGGAACGCTGGCTTCCGCTACCTGTTTCTGAGCATGGCCGCGGCGGTGATCGGCGGTCTCGCCGTCCCCGTCTTCCGCGAGGACGGGCTCGGCCTCGTCCTGAGCTTCGTCGTAGCGCTCGCGTTCCCTACCCTGCTGCTGATGGCGCAGCGAGCTTCCCGCCGCTGGCAGCCTGGAGTCCGGGGATGACGCCATGACCATTGCCCTCTCGACCATGTACGCCCAGCAGAAGCGCTTCGATAACGGCGCGGACTTCGCCCGGTACACCGCCGAGGCCGGCTACGACGCCATCGAAGTCTCCCACTCGACGTCCCCGGAGAAGCTCCGCGAAATCCTCGACAGCGGCATCCTGCCCGTGACCTCGATCCACCAGCCAGCCCCGCACGTCGAAGTGGACGGCGGCAAGAGCAACCACGATCTGAACCTCGCCTCGACGAAGCGGAGCGAGCACGCTCGCGCGCTCAAGCACGCCCTCCGCAGCGTCGAGTGGGCGGCAGAGGCGGGCGCATCGGCCGTCGTCGTGCATCTTGGCGAGGTCGAGGGCTCCTTCTCCGGCACGACCGCCGAGCTCTACCGCCTCTTCCGGCAGCACAGCATCAGGGACAACCGCGCCGCCGAGGCCCGCGCCGAGATGGAGCAACGCCGCGCCGAGGCTGCCCCCGCGAACCTGGAGGCGGCCCGCGAGTCGTTGGAGCAGCTTGTCGAGGCGGCCCGTCCCCACGGCATTGTCATTGGCATCGAGAATCGCCTTGAGTACCACCAGATCCCCCTCCCCGCCGAGTCGATTGCCCTCATGGAGGGCTTCGCTCCCGACGAGGTCGGCCACTGGCACGACACCGGTCACGCCGAGGTGCTCGACCGCCTCGGCTTCCTGCCCCACGGCGCCTGGTTTGACGAGCTCGGCGACCGCCTCGCCGGCGCGCACGTCCACGACGTGCGCGGTGTCGTCGACCACCGCGCGCCTGGCACGGCCCAGCTCGACTGGGAGATGGTCGCAGGCGGCCTCACCTCGCTCGATGCCATCACCCTCGAGATCGACCAGCGCGAGACAGATGACGACGTCCGCGCCGCGCCCGCCTTCCTCCGATCGGTCGGTCTCGGCTAGCCGCCCTGATCCTCGAAGTCGATATCGAGCGCGATGTCCAGTGCGGGTGCGCTGTGCGTCAGCGCCCCTGAGGAGATGGCGTCCACGCCCGTCTCCGCGATCTCCGCGACCCGCTCCAGCGTGATGCCGCCGCTCGCTTCCAGCCTCGCCCGCCCCGCGACGATGGCGACCGCCTCGCGCAGCTGCCCGGTCGTCATGTTGTCGAGCAGAATCCACTCCGGTTTCGCGTCGAGCGCACCCGGGAGCTCCTCGAGCGCGTCCACCTCGATCTCGACCGGCGTTTCCGGTGCGTGCTGCCGGATGGTCGCCACAGCCTGCGCGAGCGTCTTGCCCTGGCGTGCGAGCGCCTCCCGGTGGTTGTCCTTGATCATCCCCATCACGGCGAGGTCGCGCCGGTGGTTCGCCCCGCCCCCGCAGCGCACCGCGTACTTCTCCAGGTCTCGGAGCCCCGGCGTGGTCTTCCGTGTGTCGAGGATGACGCAGTCCGTTCCTTTGGCTGACTCTACATAACGACTTGTGATCGACGCGACCCCCGAGAGCCGCTGCACGAAGTTCAGCGCCGTCCGCTCCCCCGACAGGATCGCCCGGGCTGGACCTTCCACGCTTGCGAGAACCGTCCCTCCCTCGACCTCGTCCCCGTCCCCCACATGAGCCTCGAAGGCAGTCCCCTCGTCCAGCGTCGTGAAGACGTACCGGGCCACGACAAGCCCGCAGACCACCCCCGCCTCCCGCGCCACCAGCCGCCCCCGCGCGGCGAGCCCCGGCTCCACCACCGCCTGCGTCGTGACGTCGTCGCCGGCTCGATCCTCCGAAAGCGCCGTTCGCACGGCCGCGAGGATGGCTCCTACCTGGGGAGGTTCAACCAACACGGCGGAACACCTGCTGCCGCTTCCAGCGCTCGTCGTCCCGCCCGGGGAAGTCCGTGCGGAAATGGGCGCCCCGGCTCTCCTCGCGCCTGAGCGCCGCCGTCAGCAGCAGCTCCGCGAAGACCCCTAGCCAGCGCCGCTCGTGCCCCTCCCGTGAGGGCTCCGGTTCGCCCTCGGGCCATCCGTCGATCGCGTCGAGTCCCTCCTGGAGCGCCTCGCCCGAGCGCTCGATTCCGGCGTGCTCCCAGAGCAGGCGCTGGACGGCCGCGTGGTCGGGAGGCGCTGTGCTTCCCGCTGCGAACGGTGTCGAGTCCGGGCAGGGTTCCATCGCCCCGCCCATCCCCTCCGCGATGTGCTCGATCGCGCGCTTTGCGAACACCACGGTTTCCAGCAGGGAGTTGCTTGCCAGCCGGTTCGCCCCGTGGACGCCCGTCGCAGCGGTCTCCCCGCAGGCGTAGAGGCCTGCCACCGTCGTGCGCGCCCACGAGTCCGTGCGCACGCCGCCCATGAGGTAGTGCGCGGCGGGGGCGACCGGTACCGGGTCGCGACGCAGGTCGACCCCGCGCTCGCGGCAGAAGGCCGCGATCCCCGGGAACCGCTCGATCGGGTCCACGCGCTCCAGCGCGCTGCAGTCGAGCCAGACGTGGTCGGAGACCGCTCCCCGCATCTCCGCGACCATTGCCCGCGCGACCACGTCGCGAGGCGCGAGGTCGCCAAGCTCGTGGTAGCGCGGCATGAACGCCTCGCCCCCGTCGTTGCGCAGCACCGCCCCCTCCCCCCGCAGCGCCTCCGAGATCAGGAACGGCGGCGCTCCCGGCCGGCGAAAGGCCGTCGGGTGGAACTGGTAGAACTCGAGGTCGGTCACCTCCGCCCCGGCGTCGAAGGCGAGGGCGATGCCGTCGCCCGTGGCTACTGGTGGATTCGTCGTGTGCGAGAAGGCCGCCCCCGCCCCGCCCGTCGCCAGCACCACCGCGTCCGACTCGAAGACGCAGTCCGTTCCGTCGCCCTGATCGAGGGCGCGAACCCCCACGGTCTTGCCGTTCTCCAGCAAAACCTCGGTCGCCAGCGTGTGCTCGCGGACGGTTATTCGGCCGCTCTCGACCTGCTCCGCGAGCGCGGTCGTGATGGCCGCCCCGGTGCGGTCGCCGCGAGCGTGCAGAACGCGCGCGTTCCGGTGCGCTCCCTCGCGCCCGAACGCGCGGTTCGCCCCCTCGTTGTCAAAGCTGACCCCGTACCGTTCGAGGTCGCGGATGCGTCGTGGTGCGCTCTCCACCAGGATGCGCGCCATCTCCTCGTCGACGAGCCCCGCGCCCGCCGCGATCGTGTCCTTGAGGTGTTGCTCGGTGGAGTCGTCCGGGCCGATCGCGGCGGCGATGCCGCCCTGGGCGTGGCGCGTGCTGCCCTCGTGCAGCTCCCCCTTGGTGACGAGGAGCACGGGACCCAGCGCGCTTGCTTCGAGCGCGGCGAAGAGGCCCGCCATGCCGCTCCCGACCACGATCGCCCGGTACCGCCCATCCGCTCCTGGGGGATCGCTCACGCGACTTAGTGTACGTCGTACACGAAGTCCCCGCGACGCGCGCCAGTGGCCCTGCCAGTCGCCCGAATCGTGCGCCGCCGTACAATGCCAAGGGTGGCGATCCATCCAATCCGGCGCGCCGGCGACCCCGTCCTCCGGCAGAAAGCAAGGCGCGTCCGTGTGCGCGATTCGAGCATCCCGCAGCTCATTGAGGACATGTTCGAAACGATGTACGACGCCCCCGGCGTGGGCCTCGCCGCGCCCCAGATCGGCATCCCCCTCCAGGTGATCGTGCTCGACACGCCGCCGGCCGAGCCCTTCGCCTTGCTTAACCCACAGATCATCAAGCGCTCGGGGGAACGCCAGCTTCACGAAGGCTGCCTCTCCGTGCCGGGCTTCCGCGGCGAGATCACGCGTTCGGTGAAGGTCCTGGTCAAAGGTATCGACCCTACCACCGGGAGGGAGGTCCGCATCCGCGCCGAAGACGACCTCCTCGCCGAGGCCCTCGAGCACGAGATCGACCACCTCAACGGCATCCTCTACATCGACTACCTCGACAGCCCCGACGCGCTTGTCCGCATCGACGCCGCACCGGAGGAAGTGGAGGAAGGGGCGTGATGATCGGCGTTATCGGCGGCGAAACGTGCAGTCCAGCCGAGGGTGAGACCGCCTTCGCCGTGGGGCGTGAGCTTGCCGCGCGCGGTCATACCCTCGTCTGCGGTGGGCGAGGCGGCGTCATGCGCGAGGCCTGTCGCGGCGCTCGCTCCGAAGACGGAATGACCGTCGGCATCCTTCCGGGCGACGATCGCACCGACATGAACGAGTTCGTCACCGTCCCCATCGTCACCGGCATCGGATTCGCCCGGAACACCATGATCCCGCGTACCGCCGACGCCCTCGTGGCCGTCGGTGGCCGCTACGGAACCCTCAGCGAGATCGCCTTCGCCCTCATCGCGGGGAAGCCCGTGGTCACCATGGGGAGCTGGGACCTCACGCTCCCCGACGGCGTCACCGCGCCGCTCGTCTCGTGCGACGATGCGGGTGCGGCCATCGACGCCTGTGAGCGGCTGGCGGCAGGAGCGTCCTGATGCTGATCGAAGAGCTGGTCGCGCGCGAGATCCTCGATTCCCGTGGCAACCCCACGGTCCAGGTCTCCGTCCTGCTCGACGACGGTTCCGTCGGCCAGGCCGCTGTCCCCTCCGGCGCCTCGACCGGCGCCTACGAGGCCGTCGAGCTGCGCGATGGCGACGCCCGCCGCTACGGCGGCAAGGGCGTCCTCAAGGCCGTGGAGAACGTGAACGGCGAGATCAACGCCGCCCTCATCGGCCAGCCTGCCGCCGACCAGCGCGCCGTCGACCACCAGCTCATCGAGCTCGACGGTACTGCCAACAAGGCCCGCCTCGGCGCGAACGCGATGCTGGGTGTCTCCCTCGCCATTGCCCGCGCCGCCGCCGACTCTGCCGAGGAGCCGCTCTACCGCTACCTCGGCGGAGCTGCCGCAAACCGTCTCCCCGTACCGATGTTCAACATCCTCAACGGCGGCCGCCACGCGGAGGATTCGACCGACTTCCAGGAGTTCATGGTCATGCCCGTCGGCGCCGAGACCTACTCCGAGGCCCTCCGTATGGCCGCCGAGGTTTACCAGTCGCTCAAGCGCATCCTTTCCGACCGCAACCTCAACACCACCATCGGCGATGAGGGCGGCTTCGCCCCCTCCCTTCCCGGTAACGAGGAGGCCGTGCAGGTCGTGCTGGAAGCGATCGAGGGCGCCGGCTACCGCCCCGGCGCCGACCTCGTCCTCGCCCTCGACCCGGCCACGACCGAGCTCTACCAGGGCGGCGAATACGTCCTCGAAAAGGAGGGCCGCACCCTGACCAGTGAGGGACTCATCGATCACTGGGCTGACTGGGCGAGCCGCTACCCCATCGCCTCGATCGAAGATGGTCTTGCTGAGGACGACTGGTCCGGCTGGAGCGCCCTCGTCAAGCGCCTCGGCGCGACCGTCCAGCTCGTGGGCGACGACCTGCTCGTGACGAACCCCGAGCGTATCCAGCGCGGCATCGACGAGGGCGCGGCCAACAGCGTCCTCGTCAAGCTGAACCAGATCGGCACCCTCAGCGAAACGCTCGATGCGATCGCCCTCGCCCACCGCGCGGGCTGGACAGCCGTCATCAGCCACCGCTCGGGCGAAACCGAGGACACGTTCATCGCCGACCTCGCGGTGGCAACCGGGGCGGGCCAGATCAAGACCGGGGCGCCAGCCCGCAGCGAGCGCACCGCCAAGTACAACCGCCTGCTGGAGATCGAGACGGAACTGGGCGGCACTGCGAGCTATGCCGGCTGGGAGGCAATCCGCCAGCTCGGACCGCGCCCCCCCGCCGAGACCCCGCCCGCACCGCCCAGCCGCTCCCGCCGCCGCCGCAGACCCCGCGACCGGCACTAGGCCGATGGCCGGCTTCCGCGTCTCCCCGCCCAGCATCCACCCCGAGGCGGAGCGCTCGTCGCGCCCGCCCGCCGGTTCTGCCGGCTCCGTCGATGCCCATCGCCAGATGACGTTCGTCCTTGGCGACACGGTCGACCTCGTCCTGGATGGCCTGCGCCTCGAATCGGCCGTCGCGAGCGAGGCAGGGGGCTCGCGCTACCGCAACGTTGCCGTCGCCGCCCTGCTGGCGACCGGTTCGCGCTCGTGGAGCGCCCGGCTTGAGGCCCTGCACGCCATCGAGTCGGGCGCGTACGCGGCGGCCGTGCCGCTCGTCGCATCGGCCGCCGATCACGAGGCCGCCTGCGTGGCGCTCCTCGCAGATGGTGCTGCCGCCTGGCAAGACCTGCTCGATGCGGACGGCGTGAGCGACATGCCCGAAGCGCACGCGACCCAGCTCTCCCTCGGCGAGCCGCCGCGAGAAGCCGAACTCCCGCAACTCCTCGCGAATGTGCGCGACGCGACCCAGGCCCTCGCGCAGCCCTCGCCGGGCGCGACCCTGCTGCTCACCGGCGGTGAGAGCGGCCCTGGCAGGCTCTCTGTCACCTTTGCCGACCGTGACTTCCACATGGCTCTCGCCGAGCTGACGAGTGGCTGGCTGTTGGCGCTCGGCGTCGCGAAAGTCGAGCTGCTTCTCGAAGCGGGTGACGTCCTTCCCATCGCTGACCCCGAGGCGCTGACGCGCTGGGCCCGCTCAGCGCGCCGCGAACTGGACGAACCCCGCCGCTGCCGCATCGAACGCCGCGGCATTAGCGGGGTCGAGCGCTTCGTCGTCGAGAACTGGCGGCGCGCCCCCGCCGGCGCCGTGCGACGCATCGTCCTGTAGCGACCGCGGCGCGTACGATTTCCCCGATGGCGCGCTCCCTCCCGGTCCTCCTGCTCGCGGCCCTGCTTGGCCTGCTGGCCCTCGCCTGCGATGACGGGCCGCCCCCGGACCCCGTTGCCGACGAGGAGTACCTCGCTGTCATGTGCGTGAACCTCGACCGTTTCTCCGATGCGGTCATCGAGGCGACCGTGGAAGCGGAAATCGCAGAGGTCATTGAGGACTTCGTCAAGGAGCTTGAGGCGGTTGAGCCGCCTGCCGATCTGCGCGACTTCCACGAGGCGTTCATCGACTACCTGGAGGAGGCGGTCGACGACCCCACCAGCCCGCTCGTGCTCGCGCCTCCCCTTCCCGACCACGATGTGCGGGAGCGGCTGGCGGACAAGGAGCGCTCCGTGGAGGAGTGCCGCGAGCCCACGTTCTTCAGCGGTTCGCAGGCGGACCAGTAGCGGCTCGCGCGTATACTGAAGTCGCCAAGCAGCCCCGAGGAGTACCCGCCGATGTCCACGCCCTATGCCTACTTCCAAGGTCAGATCGTTCCCCTGGAGGAGGCCAAGGTGGGTGTGATGACCCACGCCTTCAACTACGGAACGGCGGTCTTCGAGGGCATCCGCGGCAACTGGAATGCGGACGACGGCTGCCTCTACCTCTTCCGCGTACGCGAGCACTACGAGCGCCTCGCCCAGAGCAGCCACATCCTCGGGCTGGAGATGAACGAGGAGATCGACCGCCTTTGCGACCTCACCGTCGAGATCGTCGAGCGCAGCGGCTATGAAGAGGACGTCTACATCCGCCCGATGGTCTATCTCAGCTCCGAGGTGTTGGGCGTGCGCCTGCACGGCCTCGAGAGCGACATCCTCATCTTCATCGCCCCCTTCGGCCCCTATCTCGATATCGACAAGGGCGCCCGCTGCCACACCAGCAGCTGGCGGCGCGTCGACGATACCGGCATCCCGCCCCGCGCCAAGGTGACGGGCATCTACGTGAACAGCGCCCTCGCCAAGTCCGAGGCCGAGCTGAACGGCTTCGACGAGGCCATCGTCCTCAACTCCGACGGGCACGTCTCCGAGGGCAGTGGCGAGAACATCTTCATCGTGCGCAACGGCGCCATCATCACGCCCCCGCCCTCCGATAACGTCCTCGAGGGCATCACTGCCGCCACCGTCGTCGAGCTCGCCGCCAACGAGCTCGGCATCGAGACCGTCGAGCGGTCCATCGACCGTTCCGAGCTCTACATCGCCGACGAGGTGTTCATGACGGGCACCGCCGCTCACCTCACACCTGTGACCGAGATAGACCGCCGAGTGGTCAAGGGAGGAGAGCCGGGCCCCATCACGAGGGAGCTCTCCCGGCTCTTCTTCGATGCCATTCGCGGCAAGAGCGAGAAGTATCGCCAGTGGTGCACCCCGGCACGCGTGCGGGTGGCGTCGTAGACGCCGATACCTTCCGGCCGCCTCGCGCCCTCGGCGTAATCGTCGGCGGGGCGTTCACCGTCTGGGCGGCCTTCATCGCCCTCGTGGCCGGAGTCCTGGCCGGTGGCGCCGCCATCGAGCCCACCACCTTCCTCGCCTGGGTGGTTGTCGCCCTCTTCGCCGGCGTCGCCCTCCTCTTCGGCTGGTGGACGCTCGGCGTTGCCCGGCTCGCCTACAACATCGACGACGACGCCCTCCGCATTCGCTGGGCCGGTGGCGAGGTCATCGTCCCTGTCGTCGACATCCAGCGCGTCGTCCCCGGCCGCACCGTCGGCGAGGAGTCCGTCACCGGGCTGAACTGGTGGGGCTGTCACATCGGCCGGGGCGTCGCCTCCTCCCTCGGTCCCACCCTCTTCTTTGCCACGCACAACCGCCCCGAGGACAACGTCTTCGTCGTCACGCCCGGACGCACCTACGGCCTCACCGTGCCCGACCAGGTTGCCTTCGCCGAGGCCTGCTCACGCCGCCTCATCGTTGGCTTCGAGCCGGGGGAGCCCCAGCGCTCCGAACCCCAGGGGTTCTCCCTGCTCCCCCTCTGGCGCGACGGCGACGTCTGGTTCGTCTTCAGTCTCGTCCTCGTAGGGCTCGGGGTGCTTGGCGGGTACCTGTTTACCCAGTACCCGGATCTGCCCGCGCTCGTGCAGATCGACTTTCCGAAGAGCACCGGCATCGTACGCGTGGGGGAGCGCTCCGAGCTTCTGCGCATTGGCGCCGTGGGCGGCGTCATCGTCGCCGTGAACCTGGTCCTGGGATTTATCCTGCACGCCCGCGAGCGGGCGGCTGGCCTCTGGCTGCTGGCCTCGGCTGCGCTGATCCAGGCGGTGCTGCTCGGCGCCGCGATCGTTGCCTTCGAGCGGGCCTGATCGCCCGCCTCAGTGCATCTGCGCGGTCTGCGCGATGATCGTGGCCGCCTGGTCCGGCGTGAGCCGGTCCGTGTTCAGGCAGAGGTCGTAGTTCTCCGTGGCCAGCCACGCGCGGTTGTAGAACCGCCGGAAGTAATCCTGCCGCTCCGCATCCGTCTTCTCGACCGTCTTCCGTGCCGAGTTGACATCGACGTTCATACCGCCGGCGATGCGCTGGGCGCGTTGCTCGGTCGAGCCCGTCGTAAGCACCTTGAGCGTGTCGGACCGGCCGTGAAGCACCATTGGCGCGCCATGCCCCATCAGCACCGCCTCGCCCTGGTCGGCCAGGTCCCGGATCACGTCCTCGATGAAGCGCCGGTACTCGGTGGAGGTGAGGAGGGGGTTGGTCGCGAGCGGGACCGGGTCGGCCCAGGCGGCGACGGGCATGCTGGGGTTGCGCGCCAGCGCCTCCAGGATGCGAGTCAGGAGCGAAGGCGTGTGCTCTGCCTCGCTTACCGTCTCGGGTGAGACGCCCGCTTCCTGGGCGGCTGTCTGCACCACCTGGTAGTCGTAGAAACGGAAGCCCAGCTTGTCTGCGGTCAGCTGGGCAATCTCCTCCCCGGCCGTTCCCACGGGCCGGGCAATCGCCACGATCCGGATGTTCATCCTTGGCCCCCTCGGGCAAGTTTTCGTGCGGCGGGATTGTAACGCCTCTCGCCCTCCTGCATGTGCGACCGATGCCGCAACTCACCGCTGGTGTAAGCAAGCTCGTAGCGAGTGACCGCGCTCGCGTGTATAAGCTCAAAAGGCGCTACACTCCGATGCAGAGCTAAGCGCTACCACGGGGGCAAACCCCGTGGCTCGCGAAAGCAGTCAGGAACGGATGGATCGGTCCCGGCTCGCGAAGTTCATAGACCAGCGCGTGGGCGAGCTCCCACTCGCGGAACCAGTGTTTCTCCCTCCCACGGCCTCTGTTCGCACCGCTGTCCAGCGGATGCACACGGGTGCGCGCTCATGCGTCCTTGCCGTGGAGAAGGAAGAGCTCGTGGGCATCTTCACCGAACGGGATGTGCTCACACGCTGCATGTCTGGAGACTTCGACTGGGATCAGCCGCTCGCCCCCGACTTGCTTACCCGCAAACCGGTCACCATCGCCTCCTCGACCACCGTGGGTGATGCGATCGCGCTCATGCAGCGCTACAACTATCGCACCCTGCCGGTCATGGAAGATGGCGCCGTCATTGGGCTCGTTCGTCTGGGCGAGCTTCTGCAGCACTTTGCCGAATCTTTTCCCGAGGAAGTGCTGAACCTGCCGCCGCGTCCCCACCAGGTCGTGGCGAAGCGGGAGGGGGGATAGTCACAGGATGACGACCGAAATCGAGTCACCGCTGTCCGAAGCCACGACGACGCGTGATCGCGTCACGATTCGCTTTGCTGGTGACTCTGGCGATGGGATGCAGCTCACGGGCACGCAGTTCACCCGCACGACCGCGGTCTACGGGAACGATCTCGCTACCCTGCCCGACTACCCCGCCGAAATCCGCGCCCCAACCGGTTCGCTCCCGGGCGTGTCCGGCTTCCAGCTCTCGTTCTCGAGCAACGACATCCATACCCCGGGCGATAACCCGGATGCGCTTGTCGCCATGAATCCCGCCGCCCTCAAGACGAATCTTGGCGATCTCGTCCCCGGCGGTCTGCTCATCGTCGACGAGGGCGAGTTCAACGCCACCAACCTGCGCAAGGCCGGGTACGAGGAGAACCCCCTCGAGGATGGGTCGCTCTCGTCCTACCGCCTCATGCGCATCGACATCACGAAGAACAACGCCGACGCCCTCGACGGGCTCGAGCTTGGCGCCAAGGAGCGCTTCCGCTCGCGCAACTTCTACGCGCTCGGCCTCGTTCTCTGGCTCTTCAGCCGCCCCATGGACACCGTCGTCCGCTGGGCGACGGACAAGTTCAAGCGGAACCCGGTCGTCCTTGAGGCGAACCTGCGCGCGCTGCGCGCCGGCAACGCCTTCGGCGAGACCAGCGAGCTCGTGCACGAGCGATACGAGGTGCCTCCCGCCGAGGTCGCGCCAGGCGTCTACCGCCACATCAGCGGCAACGAGGCGACGGCGCTCGGCTTCGTGACGGCTTCGCACCTCGCGGGGCTGCCCCTCTTCTACGCGAGCTACCCGATCACTCCCGCGTCCGACGTCCTGCACGAGCTCGCCAGCTTCAAGCGGTTCGGCGTCAAGACCATGCAGGCGGAGGACGAGATCAGCGCGGTCTGCGCCGCCATCGGCGCCTCCTACGCGGGCCAGATGGCCCTCACTGGCACCAGCGGCCCCGGCCTCGCCCTCAAGAGCGAGGGCCTCAACCTCGCCGTCATGGCCGAGCTCCCCCTCGTCATCCTCGACGTGCAGCGAGCCGGCCCCAGCACCGGTATGCCGACCAAGACCGAACAGGCCGACCTGCTCCAGGCGATGTACGGCCGCAACGGCGACTCCCCCGTCGCCATCATTGCGCCCTCCACGCCGGGCGATTGCTTCTGGATGGCGATCGAAGCCTTCCGCATCGCCCTCAAGTACATGGTCCCCGTAATCATCCTCAGCGACGGCTACCTCGCGAACGGCTCCCAGCCCTGGCTCATCCCCCAGTTGGCGGACATCCCGCCCGTTGAGTGGAGTCACGCCGATCCCGCCAGCGCCTCCCACGCCTACGAGCGTGACCCGGAGACGCTGGCGCGGGCCTGGGCCGTGCCCGGCCAGGCCGGCTTCGAGCACCGCGTCGGCGGCCTCGAGAAGTCGTACGAGACCGGTGACATCAACTACGAGCCCGGGAATCATCACAAGATGACCCTGACTCGCGCCGAGCGCGTCGCGAAGGTCGCGAATGACATTCCCGACATCGAGGTAACCGGCCCCCAGGAGGGCGAGCTGCTGCTCCTCGGCTGGGGCGGCACCTACGGCGCCATCACCAGCGCGGGCGAGCGCGCCCGCTCGGAGGGCAAGTCGGTGGCATCCGCCCACATCCGCCACCTCAACCCCTTCCCCACCAACCTCGGCGAGGTGCTCTCGCGCTACGACAAGGTTCTGGTTCCGGAGCTGAACAACGGACAGCTCTCGGTGCTCGTCCGGTCGCAGTTCCTCGTGGACGCGATCCCCTTCAACAAGATCGCCGGCCAACCGTTCAAGATCTCCGAGATTTCCGGCAAGATCGATGAGGTCCTCGGTGTGGGCGGCCCCTTCGAGTTCGAGTTCTAGCGGCGACCTTCGCCGCGGGAGGCTATCCAGTGACGGCAGCTAGTTCTAATGGAGCCCTGAACGAGGAGATCCCTCTCCTTACGCGGAAGGACTTCGTTTCCGACCAGGAAGTCCGCTGGTGCCCGGGCTGCGGGGACTACTCCATCCTCGCGCAGATGCAGAAGACCCTGCCCGGCCTCCGTATTCCCCGTGAGGAGATCGTCTTCGTCAGCGGGATCGGCTGCTCCAGCCGCTTCCCCTACTACGTCAACACCTACGGCTTCCACACCATCCATGGCCGCGCCCCCGCCATCGCGACTGGCCTCAAGACCGCCCGCCCCGAGCTCACCGTCTTCGTCGTCACCGGCGACGGCGATGGTCTCAGCATCGGCGGCAACCACCTCATGCACCTCCTCCGCCGCAACGTCGATGTGACGGTCGTGCTCTTCAACAATCGCATCTACGGCCTCACCAAGGGCCAGTACTCCCCCACCTCCCCCATCGGCAAGGTCACGAAGTCGGCCCCAATGGGCACGACCGAGAACCCGCTCGACCCGATCAAGCTCGCCCTCGCTTCCGGCGCCACCTTCGTCGCCCGCTCCGTCGACCGCGACACGAAGCACCTGGAGGCGACCCTGGCCACTGCCGCCAAGCACAAGGGCGCATCCTTCGTCGAGGTGTTCCAGAACTGCAACATCTACAACGACGGCGCCTTCGCCTCCTTCGCCGACAAGGACGTGCGCCAGGACCGCATGGTCTACCTCGAGAACGGCAAGCCGCTGCGCTACGGCAAGCACCTTGAGCATGGCATCCGCCTCAACGGCTTCCAGCCCGAGGTGGTCGAGAATCCGATGAGCGACGACGAGCTGCTGGCTCACGACACCAGCCGCGAAGACATCGCCCTGCCGATGATCCTCAGCGGCATGGACTACCCCGACTTCCCGGTGCCCCTGGGTGTCTTCCGGCAGGTCGAACGCGAAACCTACGACGGGCTGGTGCAGGACCAGATCGACGTGTCTCGCCTCTCTCCTGAACCCGACATCGAGGCCCTCATCGCCGGCCCCGAGACCTGGAACGTGCTGTAGCGGCCACCGAGCCGCCCGGCGTATGGGAGCAACGCCATGACCAGACCCTCCGGAACCGAACTGGTTACCTGTCCCCTCTGCGGGGAAAAGAACATCGCAGGCGCTGATCGCTGCGAGAACTGCCTTCAGCCCCTGCGGAGCATGGATATTCCCGAACCGGACCAGGCACTCAGCGAGAGCGCGTTCAGTGCGCCCCTGACCTCGCTGCGCCTCCTCCGCCCTCCCGCCCTTGCCCCCACCGCAAGCGTGCGCGATGCCGTCAACCTGCTCGTTGAGAACAAGGGCGGCGCCGTTCTCGTCGTCGATGGCGATTCCCTCTCCGGCATCTTCACCGAGCGGGACGTGCTCAAGAAGGTTGCCGGCCGCCCGGGCGCCCTCGATGCGCCCGTGGCCGAGTACATGACGACCGACCCCGTCGTCGTCCGCGAGAACGAAACCGTCGCCGTCGCCCTCCACAAGATGGCCGACGGCGGTTTCCGGCACGTGCCCATGGGCACCCGCCAGGGGTATCGCGTCGTCACCGCCTCCGATGCCCTGAAGTGGGTCGTCGAGCGCTACATCGAGCTCGGCGCCTGACCCCTCGCCCCCGGCTTGCACCGGCGCCGGTGCTATCATCGAGAACCCGCGGCGGCATCGCGTGCGCCGCCAGACTTCCGCGGAGGGCCGAACCCTGACTGCGACCTACCGCGAGCGCACAACCGCCAGTGGCGACCTGAAGCTGGCCTACCAGGAGTGGGGACCGGATGACGGACCCGTCATCCTCGCCCTCCACGGCTTCGGCGTCTCCGGCCACATGTTCGATGAGTTCGGCCAGCGAGCCTCCGACCGCTACCGCCTCATCAACCTCGACCAGCGCGGTCACGGCGACAGCGAGTGGGCCTCCGACGGCGACTACACCCGCGAGGCGTTCGTCGCCGATGTCGAAGCCGTCCGCGAGGGGCTTGGTTTCGAGTCGGTCATCCTCATGGGCCACAGCATGGGCGGCCTCAACGCCGTCGAGTACACCTTCCAGCATCCCGAACGGGTAAGCGCCCTCATCCTCGTCGATGTCGGCCCCGAGGCGGCGAAGGAAGGGGTCGACAACATCATGCGGTTCACCCGCGGCCCCGACGAGCTCGATTTCGACGAGTTCGTCCAGAACGCCATGCGCTTCAACACCCGCCGCACCGAGGAGAACATCCGCGAGCGCATGCGCCACCGCCTGCGCCCGCTGGAGAACGGCAAGTGGACCTGGAAGTTCGACAAGCGCTTCCGCGAGGGCGAGGGCGCCGTCCGCTCCGGCAGCGAGCTCAGCAGCGACGAGCTCTGGCGCCGTTTTCGCGAGCTCGCCCCCCCGGTCCTGCTCCTGCGTGGCCAGCAGAGCGACATCCTCAGCCAGGAGGTCGCCGAGCGGACCGCCGGCGAGATACCCGCCGCCCGCCTCGTCGTCGTCCCCGAGGCCGGCCACAGCGTGCCCGGAGACAACCCCGACGGCTTCACCGAAGCTGTCACCGCATTCCTTGCGGATGTCGGTGCCGGCCGCTTTCCCGAAGCCGAGGCCGACTCCACCCCGATCCCCATCCCCGACGACATCGATGAGCTGCGTCGTGGCTGGCGCACCCGCGAGCGCCGCATTCCCGGCCCGGCGCTGGTCGCCGGGGCGGCGGTGGCCGTCGCCGCCGTCGCCGCCGTCGCCGCCGCGGGCGCCTTCCTCTTCTCTCGGCTGCGCAGGCGACGAAGGGACGACGAGGCGTAATGCCGCAGCTCACCGTCGAGGGAGCTTCGCTCGGGTACGACGAGGCGGGGCAAGGCGCCCCGGCCTTCGTCTTCGTTCACGGCTGGGCTGGCGATCGCTCCTTCTGGCGCCCCCAGGTCGATGACCTCTCGCGCGACTTCCACTGCCTCACCCTCGACCTGCGCGGCTGTGGCGAGTCCTCGCTGGACCCGCCCTACGACCTCACCCAGGCCGCCGATGACGTCGCCGCCGTCATCGAGGAGCGGGGCATGGAAGCGGCCATCGTCGCCGGGCACGACATTGGCGGGCTGGTCGCGCTCCTCGCGAACAGCCGCCACGAGGATCGCGTCATCGGCACCGTCATGGTCGATCCGCCACTCGACTCCGCCGCCCGCGGGGCGATGGGCGGCCTTGCCGCCCAGCTCCGCGACGACGGCTCCATGGAGCCCGCGCGCGTGTTCTTCGACCGCTTCTTCAGCGAGGCCTCGGACCCCGACATCCGCGAGCGCGTGGAGGAGCGCATGATGGCCTGCGACCCGCAGGTTGCCGCCGGCCAGCTCATGGACAACGGCTACTTCTCCCAGAACCTGGGCGCCCTCCTGCAGTCGGCCGACCAGAAGCCGTTCATGGCCCTGTGGGGGAACGCCCCCCTCGGCGACCCGGAGCGCCTGCGCCAGATCACCTTCTTCCTCCGCCAGGAGCCGGTCACGGGGGCCGGGCACTTCCTCCAGCTCGAGAATCCCGCCATGACGAACGCGCTCCTGCGCGCCTTCGTCGACGATGTCCGCCGCGACCCGCGCATCAGCGCCTTCACCACCAGCTAGCGGCAATCGTGGCCCGCGCGGTACGGAAGGCGACGCCGGGAACGAAACCGCTCCTGGTTGTTGCCGTCCTGTTGCTTCCCCTCGCGCTCGTCGCTTGCGGCGACAACGGGGACGGCGTCGACGACGAGCTGGTGCGCCGCTCACCGGCTCCAGGAGAGACCCCGGCCGCGACATCGGACGCCACCCCGTCCGGGCCAGATGGAGCGTCGGCGAGGGCGGACGCCACGAATGCTGCATCGACCGCCACCCCGGCGCCTCCCACCGCTACCCCCAATGCCGACGGCGTCTACATCGTCGCCTGCCACGACTTCTACGTTCCCCTCGACAAGGTCCACCGCCTCGACGATGACTGCGCGCCGGACGCGCTCGTGTCCCTGCCCGATGAGTACGCCTACGGCCCCCAGGAGGTCGTCGAGGGTGTCCTCCCCGACCTTCTCGCCCTGCTGGAGGCAGCGTCGGAAGCGGGGCACCTGCTTGCGGTCGTCAGCAGCTACCGCAGCTACGAGACCCAGCGCAACACGTTCGAGTACCACGTCAACGAGTACGGCCTCGACCAGGCCCTGCGCGTGAGCGCTCGCCCCGGGCACAGCGAGCACCAGCTCGGCACCACCGTCGACTTCTCCAGCACCACCGTCGGCTACGAGCTTGTCGAAGCCTTCGGGAGCACGCCCGAGGGCCGCTGGCTGGCCGAGCACGCCCACGAATACGGCTTCATCCTCAGCTACCCCGAGGGCAAGGAGGTGGTCACGGGTTACGCCTACGAACCCTGGCACTTCCGCTGGGTCGGCCGTGAGCTTGCGGCCGAGGTGCGCGCCAGCGGCCTGACCCTCGGCCAGTTCCTCCTGCGCTGATTGCCCGCCACCCTGTCGGATGTAAGACTCGCCCCCGACAGGAGGCCACCCCCAATGTCTACCGATGCTACTGATGAACTGATCGTCGACCAGTGCGACGGCGTGCTCACCCTCACCTTCAACCGGCCCGAGCGGCTCAACGCCATCAGCGGCCCCATGCTCGCCGCCCTCTCGGAACAGCTCGACCGCGCCAACGTCGACCCCGAGATCCGCGTCGTCGTGTTGACCGGCGCCGGCCGTGGCTTCTGCGCCGGCCTCGACCTGAAGGCCCGCGCCGACGGCGACGACATGAGCGGCGCCACTGACCTGCGCCTCTTCGACCTGCACAACACGCCCCCGCTGGTCCTCCATCGCATGGACAAGCCGGTCATCTGCGCCCTCAACGGACCCGCCGCCGGATATGGCATGGACCTCGCCCTCGGTTGCGACATCCGCATCGCCAGCGACCGGGCCAAGCTCGGCGCCGTCTTCGTACGGCGCGGCGTCCTGCCGGAGTCCGGCGGCACCTGGTACCTGCCCCGCCTCGTCGGCTGGGCGAAGGCCGCCGAGATCGCCTTCATGGGCGATGTGCTTGATGCCGAGCGTTCGCACGAGCTCGGCCTCGTGAACCGCGTCGTCCCCCACGACGACCTTATGGACGAGGTCCGCAACGTGGCTGGCCGCATTGCCAGCAACGCGCCCTACTCCGTGCAGGCCACGAAGCGCATGATGCGGCTCGGCATGGACGAGACCTTCGAGACGGCCGTCGACCACACCTACCTGCAGCTCCGCCCCATGTTCACCAGCGAGGACTTCCGCGAGGGCATGACCGCCTTCCTCGAACGCCGCGATCCCGAGTTCAAAGGGCGCTGAGTCAAGGGCCGCTGAGGGCGCCTGCTACACTGGCACGGCCTCGAAGGGCCAGGAGCGAGTATGTACCGGCGCCTGATTCGCGGCACTGTGGAGCGTGGCCAGACGGCCGAACTGCTTGCCGCCGCCCGCTTCGCCTTCGAGCACCAGGACAACCGCGGCATCCGCGCGCGTACGGCCCTTTGGGCGGCCATGACCGGCCCCACGAACGCCATCTCAATCGTGATGGACTTCAACACGCTCGAGGAGCTGGAGCGCCTCAACGACCTCGCCACCCAGGATTCGCAGTTCGCCGGAATCTGGGCCGATGTAGAGCGCCACCTCCTCCCCGGCCGCACCGACGCCTCCATCCACCGCCTCTCGTACCACTCCGAGGGCCTCATCTCCGCCGAGGAGGCGACGGCCCCCCGCCGATTCCTGCGCCTGATGACGGGCGAGGTGCTGCCGGGCAAGGGCCGCGAGTTCGTGCTCTCCCTGTCGGAGGCGCTGCGGTACCAGAACGAGCGCGGAGTCGACGCCACCACGAGCGTCTGGAGCGCCCTCTCCGGCGGCACGAATGCCATCGCCATTGCCGGCGAGTTCGACTCGATGGCCGAGCTGGAACGCTTTGACGACCTTGCCCTTCAGGATGCCGAATTCGCGCGCTTCCGCCGCGCCACCCGCGAGGCGATGGCCTTCCTCACCACCCACGTGGAGCTGATGCGGAACGTCCTCTAGCCCTCCGCTCCGGGCCTCGGACATGAGAAAGGGGCGCAGATGCGCCCCTTTCGTGATTCGGACCGGGTGAGGCCTAGTGGCCGCAGGGGCGCGCCTCCCCGCCTCCACCCTCGGTCTGGAAGCTGGAGCCGCAGGCGCAACTCTTCGTCGCGTTCGGGTTGTAGATGCTGAAGCCGCTCTTCATCACCTCGTCGACGTAGTCGATCTCGGCGCCGTCGAGGTACTGGGCGCTCTCGGGGTCGACGACGATGCGGACGCCGCTCCGCTCCATGACGATATCGTCCGCTTCGGTCGAGCGGGCCAGGGCCATGCCGTACTGGTAGCCCGAGCAGCCGCCGCCGGCCACGAAGACTCGCAGGGCGCCCTCGGGAAGGTCGCGCGCCTCAAGGAGCGCCTTCGCCTTCTCAACAGCGGCATCGGTGATGTTGACGAGTTGAGTCTCGGTGGTGGCTTCGGTCGTCATGTGCACTCCTTGGAGGTTGCTTGCGTACAAATCCGGCGCGCAAACGCCAGGCGCGGCTAAAGTATAGCAAGAGTCGCGCCCTTAACGCCCGGCGGCGCGTCATCGGGAGGGAACCATGGAGCGCGTCTACCTCGACCACGCCGCCACCACGCCCCCCGACCCGCGCGTGCTTGAGGCCATGTGGCCCGTCTTCTCCCGCGACTGGGGCAACCCCTCTTCCATCTACCTCGAGGGCCAGACCGCCAACCGCTGGCTCGACGAAGCCCGCGTCCGCTGTGCTCGCCTGCTCGGCGTCGAACCGAGCGAGATCATCTTTACGAGCGGCGGCACCGAGTCCGACAATGCCGCTATCCGCGGAGCCGCCCTCGCCCAGCGTGAACGCGGGCGTGGCGACCACATCGTCACGAGCCAGGTCGAGCACCACGCCGTCCTCCACACCGTCGAGCAGCTCGAACGCGACGGCTTCCGCGCCACCTACCTCCCTGTCGACTCCGACGGTCGCGTCGACCTCGCCGCGCTCGAGGAGGCCGTCGGCCCCGAGACGGCCGTGCTGACCCTGATGGCGGCGAATAACGAAGTCGGGACGCTCCAGCCGGTCGCGGAGGCGGCGGCCCTGGCGAAGGCGCGCAACCCCAACGTCGTCGTCCACACGGATGCCGTGCAGGCTGCCGGCTCAATCGACATAACTCCGGAGGCGCTTGGCGTGGACCTGCTCAGCATGGCCTCGCACAAGCTGTACGGCACGAAGGGCACGGGACTGCTGTACGTGCGCCGGGGTACGCCCTGGCACCCGCAGATCCTGGGGGGTACGCAGGAGCGCGAGCGACGCGCCGGCACCGAGAACGTCGCCGGCGCTTTCGGCCTTGCCGTCGCCATGGAGCTTGCCTGGCAGGAGCGCGAGGAGCGCGTCGCTCACTACCGCCGCCTCCGCGACCGTCTCCTCTTCGAGCTCCCCGAGCGCGTCCCCGACACGGTCATCACCGGCCCCACCGACCCCGATCGCCGCCTCCCCAACAGCTTCAGCTGCTGCTTCCGCAACGTCGAGGGCGAGAGCGTCCTGCTCGGGCTCGACATGGTGGAGATCGCCGCCAGCTCGGGCAGCGCCTGCACGACCGGCTCGCTTGAGCCCTCGCACGTCCTCACGGCCATGGGAATCGAAGACGACCTCGCCCACGCCTCGCTCCGGCTGACCGTCGGCAAGGGAAACACGGACGAGCAGATCGACCACGTGCTGGAGCAGCTCCCGCCGATCGTCGAGCGTCTACGGGCGCTCGCCCCGGGTTAGCCCTCGTAGCGCTTGAAGATCACGCTGCCGTTCTGGCCGCCGAAGCCGAACCCGTTGACCATCGCCGCGTTGACGGTCATCTCGCGGGCCTCAAGGGGCACGTAGTCGAGGTCGCACTCGGGGTCGGGATTCTCCAGGTTGATCGTCGGAGGCACGCAGCCGTCCGCGATCGCTAGCACCGATGCCAGCGCCCCCACCGCGCCGGCCCCGCCCAGCAGGTGCCCGACCATCGACTTTGTCGCGCTGATGGCGACGGAGTTGGCGTGCTCCCCGAAGGCGATCTTGATCGCCAGCGTCTCGGAGGCGTCGTTCAGGGGCGTGCCTGTGCCGTGCGCGGAGATGCAATCGATCGCTTCCGGCCCCATGCCGGCCGCGTCGAGGGCGGAGGACATCGCCTGCGCCGCTCCGCTGCCATCGTCGCGGGGAGCGGTGATGTGGTACGCGTCGCTGCTCAGCGCGCCGCCCGCGATCTCGGCGTACACGCGAGCGCCGCGCTTGCGCGCCCGCTCCTCCGACTCCACCACGAACACCGATGCGCCCTCGCCGAAGACGAAGCCGTCACGGTCGCGGTCGAAGGGGCGGGAGGCGCCCTCGGGGTCCTCGTTGTTCCGGCTGAGCGCCTTCATGTTCGCCAGCCCCGCCACGGACACCGGGTGTATCGCGGCTTCCGCGCCGCCGGCTAGCACCACGTCGGCGAGGCCGCTCTCGATGAGCGCCTTCGCCTCGACGTAGCTATAGAGCCCGCTCGCGCAGGCGGCGGTCGAAGCCAGCGTCGGCCCGCGCAGCCCGAGCTGCATGCCCACCTGGCAGGCGCCCATGTTCGGCGCCATCAGGGGCACGAAGAAGGGGGACACGCGCGCCGGTCCCTTGGCGATGTAGTTCTCCGTCTCGAGGAAGGTGTTGAGCACGCCCCCGGCGCCCGTGGCCAGCGCCACGGCCGCGCGCGGCCGCTCCTCGTCGGTCAACTCCAGCCCCGCGTCCTCGGCCGCTTCGTGGGCCGCCGCCACGCAGAACTGGGCGAAGCGCGACATCCGCCGCGCCGCCTTCGAATCGACCCCCTTGGGGGTGAACCCCTTCACCTCCCCGGCAATGCGGACGGGGAGGTCGCTGGCGTCGAACGCCTCGATCGGCGCGATGCCCGACGTCCCGGCGAGCAGGTTGCGCCACGATTCGGGCGCCGTGAGGCCTACGGGCGTTACCGCCCCGATTCCCGTAACAAGCGCGCTGGTCATCAAACCGCTCCGTTCACGGCGCGGAAGATCACCGCGGCGTTGTGTCCGCCAAGTCCCACCGAGGTGCTCAGCGCCGTGTGAACGGGGCGGGATTTCGCCACGTTCGGCACGTAGTCGAGGTCACACTCGGGGTCCGGCGTCGTGTAGTTGATGGTCGGGGGGACCTTCTGGTCGCGGATGGCGAGGATGCAGGCGATCGCCTCGATCGAACCCGCCGCCGCCATCCCGTGTCCGGTCACCGGCTTGATCGAGCTCATCGAGACTTCGTAGGCCGCCTCCCCCATGAGCTCCTTCACAACGACGGTCTCGATGCGGTCGTTCAGCTTCGTGCCGCTGCCGTGGGGATTGATGTAGTCGATTTCGGCGGCGTCGATTTCGGCTTCGCGCAGGGCGCCCGTGATCGAGCGGCGCAGCCCCCGGCCCGCCTCGTCGAGCGCGATCATGTCGTAGGCGTCGTTCGAGGTGCCCGAACCGAGTAGCTCGCAGTAGATGCGCGCCCCGCGCGCCCGTGCGTGCTCGTACTCCTCGAGGATGACCGCACCGGCTCCCTCCCCAGCCGCGAAGCCATCACGGTTCAGGTCGAATGGCTTGACCGCTTGCTCGGGGTGCTCGTTGTCGCTCGCGAGCGCGCGCATTGAGCACCAGGTCGCGTGGAACACGGGCACGAGCACCGACTCGCAGCTCCCCGCGATGACGGCCGCCGCGTCCCCGCGCTGGATCGCGTGCGCCCCCGCCCCGATGGCGGCGGCGCCCGTCGCGCAGGCGCTCACGACGGCCACGTTCGGGCCGCGTGCGCCGGTGTGAATCGAGATGTGACCGCTGGCCGCATCGACGATGAAGTTGGCGATAAGGAAGGGCGAAACGCGCCGAGGTCCGCGCATCTGCAGCGCCTGGTCGCCTTCCCAGATTTCCTCGTAGCCGCCGCCCCCGTTCCCGAAGATGATCCCGACGTCCTCGCAGTTCTCTTCGGTGATCTCGAGGCCGCTGTCGTCGAGCGCTTCCAGCACGGAGTTCATGGCGAAGCGCACGCCCCGGTTCATGTGACGCCGCTGCTTCGCGCCGATGCGCTCGTCGATCTCGAAGTCCTTCACCTCGGCCTGGATGCGCACGGGGAAGGGCTCGGCGTCGAAGAGGGTGATCGGGCCGATGCCGCTGCGGCCGTCCAGGACCGACGCCCACGTCTCCTCGGCCGTGTTCCCGGCTGGGGTGACTGCGCCGACGCCGGTGACGACGACGCGGGGGCGGTTCACTGCGTAGCACTCTCGACGGCGGCAAAACGCTCGCTGAGCAGGCCCGTGCGGTCGTCGCTCAGGCTGACCACGTTCGTCTTCGGGTCAATGCGACGCACCAGCTTGGTGAGCACGTTGCCGGGCCCCACCTCGACGAATAGGTCGGCGCCCAGCTCCTGCATGCGCTCGACGCCGCGCTGCCAGTGCACCACCGAGGTCAGCTGGTCACGCAGCTCTGCGTGAACCTCGCCCCGGGAGCGGAGCACATCGGCGTTGATGTTGCCGACCACGGGGGCGTCCGGCTCCCGTGGCGGGAACCGCTCGAGCCAGCCGCTCATGGTGTCGCTCGCGCGCTGCATCAGCGGCGAGTGGGAAGCGATGGTGATGGGCAGCCGCACAACCTTGCGCGCGCCCGCTGCCTGGGCGGCGTCCATGGCCCGCTTCAGCGGCCCGACGGCGCCCGAAATAACGTTTTGCCCCTCGCAGTTGAGCGTCGCAATGCCGACGTACCCGTCGCTGCCCGTGGCTTGGTCGCAGATGGCGAGCACCGACTCCTCGGAAAGGCCGAGGATGGAGGCCATGCCGCCCGGGTTCTCCTGGCCGGCCTCGTCCATGGCGCGGCCGCGCTCGCGTACGAGCAGCAGCCCTTCCTCGAATTCGAGCGAGCCCGCCGCCACCGCGGCTGTGAACTCGCCCATCGAGTGCCCGGCCAGCACGTGTGGCTGCAGCCTCCGGTCGATTGCCGCCCAGCGTTCCTTGAGTGCCGCGAGCCAGGCCATCGAGATGACGAACGTCGCCGGCTGCTGGTTGATGGTCCGTTCGAGCTCTTCCTCGGGCCCCTCGAAGCAGAGGCTGGAGAGCTTCGTCTCGAGCACTTCGTCCGCGCGCCGGAAGACCTCGCGGGCCGCCCGCGACGCGTGGTACAGGCGCTCGCCCATGCCGACGCTATGTGAGCCTTGACCCGGGAAGATGAGGGCGATTCGGCGCCAGGGATCCACTGATCGCTGCATGAAGCCTCGCCCGCGCGCGATTGCGCCGCACGGGCAGGCCCGAGGATAGCAGAGCCCACGTCAACACAATAGGGAACGGAAAGGTTTAGAGAAGGCTTGCCGGATCGAAATCGACGCTCAAGGGCCGTTGACCGGCCCCTGAGCGTGCCCCATCATCGTCCGCGACTCCGCACGAGTCTTCTGCTCCTGGCGTGGGAATTACGGGAGGGCGGTTTTGTGCCCCCTTGCGGATCACGTTGGACAGCGATGGCTCGTGCGGAGTCCACCGCCATCCCACCGCAAGGGGGCTCCACATTGAAGCACATACGTGTCATCTCGTTAGCGGTCATTGCCGTGATTGGCGCCGTCGCCATCGGCGTCGTCGCCGCCCAGGATGGCAACACGGCCAATGTCGAGGTGCGCGTCTGGCAGAGCACACAGGATTCCGAGCAGCTCTACATCAGCGCTCGTCCTGAAGGTGGCTCGTGGCGGACGCTGGGCACCATCCCGCTCGACATGAGCGGCCTCAACAGTCGCGAGACCTTCCGCTACGGTGACATCACCGTAGGCGTGCCGGTCGCGGACCCTGCGCTCACCTACGACGAAACAGGGAGACCACTCCTCGCCTTCACCGACGAAGGCAAGGTCATTCCAGAGTCGGACGAAGCACTGGCCTGCTATGAGGCGCTGGAGTGGTTCGCCGACGAAATATGGGCCGATGACTGGGATGCGGAGCAAGTGACCTGCTCGGGGTACGGGGCGTGGTCGCACACGTATCGCGCAGGGTTCATCGCCACGGGTGTCGCCAGACTCTCGCAGGGCATCTACTCCCTCTACATCCCCTTCCACATCTCCAGCGTCAACGGGCAGGTCCTGTACCGACTGTGGCGCTCAGACAATCTCCGCTCACTGGCACCCGGTAACTAACGGGTGCAGGATCGCGATCCCAATCGCCCAATGACAGATGCCGAAGCGGCTGCCTTTGGCTGTAGCGTCGTGTCTGGCCTCGGGTGTGGTCTGATGGTGTTCGTGGGCGGGCTCATCTTGATCGCCATCGTCGTGCTGCTCGTGCTCTAGCCTCGCAGACTCGGCTTCGACCTTCTTGGCCAACCTAGGCAAACTAGAGGTCATCCCCGCTGAGGTAACTGCTGTGATCAATTCAGACCCCATGACCTGCCCTAGCTGCGGCTTCAACTACCTCCACCATGAACAGGTGGAGGTGTTCCCCAGACCGAAGGAGGATGCTGAACGGTACGTGGGTTTTGAGGTCAGCCGCCAAGGCCTGCGCACCATTCCCCCTGACACCAACCCTTCATCTAGGCGGGATGGGCTACGAATCCGGTTTTCATGTGAGGGCTGCGACCTTCTGCCCTCACTGACGATCGTGCAGCACAAGGGCCAGACGTTCATGGAGTGGGAACAGAGGCCCTGATTCGCGGCGACTCAGTTCCCTGCCTAGTTAGCCCTATAAGTCCCTACCCCTTGACGCCACGCCGCCTCACAGTACGCTGGATGCGGACATCTGTTCGGGAAGAGGAGTAGGCCGCATGGCTGAGCGTGGCACTACGGAAGAAGCCGCCAAGAATCTCGCTCGCTTTCTGAGCCAGCGCTCAACTGCCGACCAAAGGGCGGTCATCCTGTCGAGGCTGTGGCAGTACATGCTCACTACGGAGCATGCGGATCTCAGGTCCGCGTATGGGTTGGCTCTCGATTCCGCGAGTGAGGAGACTCTGAGGTTGGCCCTCAGGATGGACATCGAACGAGTCGATGCGCTCTATGGCCTTGAGCGACGTGTGGAGAACCTAGAGGCGCTACTGGGCGAGATCATCAACCGGCTTGACCGGCTGGAGGACTCTTGAGTTCGTCCCTAGTGGAGTCACGTAAGTAACTCCTGAAGGAAAGGCTTAGAGAAGGCTCACCGGATCGATGTCGACGCTCCACCGCCGCCCCAGCGCGACCTGCTCGAGGAGGGCGCGCGGATCGCGGCCCCGCAGCAGGATGTGCCAGCGGTACTCGCCCCGTAGGCGCCGCACGTAGGCGGGAGTCGGGCCGAGGACGTCCGGGTCGGGCCAGCCCGCTGCGTCGCGACGCGTCCGCAGCTCCCCCGCAACCTGTGAGGCGTGTTCCAGACCCCGCTCCTGGTTCGCGTGCCGGTAGGTGAGTCGCGCCAGCCGGGCGAAGGGCGGGTAGCTGGCTCGACGCCGGTGCTGCGTCTCGTGCGCGAAGAAGCCGCGGTAGTCGTGCTCGGCGGCGGCGCGGATGGGCGGCACGTCCGGCTCGTACGTCTGGATGTAGACCTCCCCTTGCCGCTCCCGCCGCCCCGCTCGCCCCGCCACCTGGCTCAGGAGCTGGAATGTGCGCTCGTGCGCGACGTAGTCGGGAAGGCTCAGCCCCACGTCCGCGTCCACCACCCCCACGACCGTCATGGCGGGCAGGTCGAGCCCCTTCGCCAGCATCTGGGTCCCCACGAGGATGTCGACCTCGCGCGCCTCAAGCGATTGCAGGATCTGTTCGTGGCTCCCCTTGCGGCTGGCGGCGTCGCTATCCCAGCGCGCGACGCGCGCCCCGGGGTAGGCGCGCTTCGCCTCCTCCTCGATCCGCTGCGTTCCGACACCGAAGGGTCGGTAGCGCGCGCTGCCGCACGTGGGGCAGGTCGTCTCCTGCGTGCGGCTGCGCCCGCAGTGGTGGCAGAAGATGCGCGGGTGAAGCACGTCGCGCGTGTCGAGCCCCATCGCGAGCGAGCAGGTCGGGCACGTCGGCAGGTACCCACAGGCACGACATAACAGGAACCGCGCCGCGCCCCGCCGGTTCACGAACAGGATCGCCTGTTCCTCTTCCTCCAGCGCTCGCCGCAGCGCGTTCCGGAGCGGCACGCTGAAGACGCCCCGGTTCCCCGCCTTCAGCTCTTCCCGCATGTCGACCACCCTGATCTCGGGCAGTGGGACCACCTGCGTGTCGCCCTCGTTGAGCGCCATCACCCGCGACGGCAGGTCGAGTCGCGTCAGCGTCCCGACCTCCGCCCGGTGGTACGTGGTCACGTCCGGCGTCGCGCTGCCGAGCACGAGCGTCGCGCCCGTCAGGCGGCACAGCTCGGCGGCGGCATCGCGAGCGTGGTAGCGAGGCTGGGGGTCGACCTGCTTGTAGGTCCACTCGTGCTCCTCGTCCAGCACCACCAGCCCGAGGTCCCGCACCGGCGCGAACACGGCGCTTCGGGACCCCACCACCAGCCGCGCCTCCCCCCGCTGGATGCGGTGCCACTGGTCGTACAGCTCGCCCGTGCTGAGGCTGGAGTGCAGCACCGCGATCTCCGCCGGGAACTGCTCGCCGTAGCGCTGGATCGCCTGGGGCGTCAGCGAGATCTCCGGGACGAGCACGATCGCGCCCTTCCCCGCCTCCAGCGCCCGCCGCGCCAGTTCGAGGTACACCTCGGTCTTCCCCGACCCCGTCACGCCGTGCAGCAGGTACTCGCCCGGCGCTTCAGAGATGGCTTCGACCACGGATGCTTGCGCTTCCGTGAGCGTCGCGGGAGGCAGCGGCTCCGGCCGCCGCTCCGCGATCGGGTCCCGCTCGACGCGCGCTTCGTACTCCCGCAGCCACCCCTCCTCCGCCAGCTCGTCGAGGTGGCGGCGCTGCGCCCCCAGCTCCCGGATTTCCGTGAGGGTCGTGTCCCGCGCCTCCGCGAGCCGCTCGAGGATGCGCGCGGCCACCGAGCGCGGCGCGCGCTCGACAAGCTCGCGCGCATGCCGCCGCGCGAACTCCGGCTCCGCCGCGAGAGCCACGCGACGCTCCATGCGTGGTCGCCCCGCGGGACGCGCGAGTCCCTGCGCGACCGTCAGGTGGCCGCTGTCCTGGAGCCGCCGGAGCAGGTCCATCGGGACCTGCCCCAGCGCTTCCCGCAGCGTGTCGAGCGCGGTCTGGCCGTTCTCGGCGAGGTACTGCAGCACGCGCCGGTCGGCGGGGTCGCTGGGCAGGAGCAGGGGCACGTCGACCGGCGACACGACCGTCACCGACCGCTGCCCGTACCCCGACGGCAGGCACGTCGTGACGCATTCCCACAGCGGCGCCAGGTAGTGGTCGCTGAGCCAGCGGGCGAGTTCGCGGTGGGGCGCGTCGAGCACCGGCTCCGGGTCCGCCAACGCCTCGACCGGTCGCGCCTCCTGCTCGGGAGGCGTGTCCGTTTCCCCCAGCACGATGCCCTGCAGCAGGCGGCTCCCGAACGGGACGAACACCGCCTGTCCCAGCCGCACCTCCATCCCCTCTGGCCGCGTGTAGGTGAAGGGATGACGCGCCGGCTGACCGCTGTTCACCGCCACCTCAACGAAGGCGCGCTCGACCAACGGGAACGGTTCGGATGCGGCGGTGCGCGGCTCGCTCGACACGGCCCCGGTAGCGTAGCGGCTCAGCGCGCTCCTAGGAGAACGAAACGCAGGCGCTGCCGATCACGCGCAGCACGCTTTCCTGGTCGAAGCGCCGCTCGTACTCCTCCGATATCTCGTCGATGGCGCGCCTGCCCTCGTCCCCGGGCGGGGCGTAAATGATCAGCAGCTTGCTCCCCTCCCGCAGGACCTCGCCGCTCGAGTCCCGCCACTGCCCGTTCCCCGAGAGCACCGTCAGACCAGCCGGGAAGCGCGGCGTGACCGTGTCGGCGAGAAACTCGCGCCACTCTTCTTCGGAGATCGTCCCGCCATCGCTCTGGCTCAGGCCGAAGAAGAGCTGGTATTCGGTCCACCGGTCCGTGCCCTCCGGACACGCCTTCCTGCCCTCTCCCCACTCGTCGCAGGCGGCAAGCGTGACCACAGCAACGCCCAACAGCGCCACCACAACGATGCGGGTCGTCATGCCCCTAGCCGCGGCCCACGAACGGCATCTTCGTCGCCATCACCGTCAGCGTGAGTACGTTGGCGTCGAGGGGCAGGCTCGCCATGTAGAGCACTGCCTTCGCCACGTTCTCGACATCCATGGTCGGCTCCGGGCGCACGTCGCCGCTGGCCTGCGGCATGCCCCGCTCCATCTTCGCCGTCATCGGCGAGGTCGCGTTCCCGATGTCGATCTGCCCGCAGGCGATGTCGTACTGGCGCCCGTCCAGCGCCGTCGACTTCGTGAGCCCCGTGATGGCGTGCTTCGTCGATGTGTACGGCGCGGAGTTCGGCCGTGGCGTCGTCGCAGAGATGGAGCCGTTGTTGATGATGCGCCCGCCCTGCGGGTCCTGCGCCTTCATCACGCGGAACGCCTCCTGCGTGCAGAGGAACGTCCCCGTCAGGTTCGTCTCGACCACTGCCTGCCACTGCTCGAAGGTGAGCTCCTCCAGCGGCCGCGGAGGCGCCCCGATGCCGGCGTTGTTGAAGAGCACATCGAGTCGCCCGAAGCGCTCGACCGTCCAGTCGAACAGCTCGCGTATCGAAGCGGGTTCGCGCACGTCCGTGGTGATGGCGATGGCGCGGTCGCCGTCGGCGCCGGCCTCGGCGATGGTCGCCCGCAGTGTCTGCGCGCGCCGTCCCGCCAGCGCGACCGAGTACCCCTCGCGCAGGAACGCGAGCGACACGGCCCTGCCGATCCCCGAACCCGCCCCTGTCACGATCGCAACTGGACTCATCGCGCGAACCCTACCGCCCGGCCACCCGCTCCGCCATCGCTCGCAGCCCGCTCTGGCGTACAGTCTTGGCAGCGAAGAGGAGATATGCCATGAAGTCGGTGATCGTTGGTCTGGCGCGAACCCCCATTGGACGCTTCGGCGGGGGCCTGAAGCCCTTGCCCGCGACCGGGCTTGGCTCGGCCGCCATCGGCGGCGCCCTCGAGAGCGCCGCCGTGCCCCCCGACGCCGTCGATGAGGTGATCTTCGGTCATGTCGTACAGGCCGGCGCGGGGCAGATCACCGCCCGTCAGGCCGCCAGCGGCGCTGGCATCCCCATGACCGTCCCTGCCACGACCATCAACAAGGTCTGCCTTTCCGGACTCACGGCCATCGCCATGGCCGATCGCGCCATCCGCCTCGACGAATCCGACGTCATCGTGGCGGGCGGCATGGAGTCGATGAGCAACGCCCCCTACCTCCTCCCCGACGCCCGCTGGGGCGGCCGCCTCGGACACGGGCCACTCATCGACGCGATGCAGCACGACGGCCTCTTCTGCGCCTTCGACGAGTGCTCGATGGGCGAGTCCGCCGACCTCAAGAATGAAGCCCTCGGCATCTTCCGCGAGGAGCAAGACGAGTGGTCGGCGGCCAGCCACCAGCGCGCGGCCGCCGCCCGCGACAGCGGTCACTTCGCCCGCGAGATCGTCTCGGTCGATGTGCCCGCCCGCCGCAGCCAGACCGTGCAGGTCGAGCACGACGAGGGCATCCGCGACGACACGACCGTACAGTCGCTCGCCGGGCTGCGGCCCGTCTTCACGCCCGAGGGCACCACGACCGTTGGGAACGCCTCGCAGATCAGCGACGGCGGCGCCGCCGTGGTCGTCGCCAGCGAACGCGCCGCCGCCGATCTGGGCGCGGAATCGATCGCCGAGGTCGTCTCCTACGGCCAGGTGGCTGGCCCTGATGCGACCCTGCACGAGCGCCCCGCCGAAGCCATCCAGGCTGCCCTCGACCGTGCCGGCCTGTCCCCCTCCGATCTCGACGTCGTCGAGATCAACGAGGCCTTCGCCTCGGTCGCCCTCTGGTCCGCGCGCATGCTCGATCTCGATCCGGCAAGCGTGAACCCGAATGGCGGGGCCGTCGCCCTCGGCCACCCCCTCGGGGCGACCGGCGCCCGGCTCATGGTCACGCTCCTGAACGAACTGCGGCGCCGTGGCGGCGGGCTCGGAGCCGCCTCGCTCTGTGGCGGCGGCGGTCAGGGCGACGCCGTCATCGTGCGCGTCGGCTAGACGGTCACGCTCCGCGCTGCTCGGCGATCTCAAGCAACTCCAGCGCGAGCGCCCTCCCCAGCCCCGGTCCCGCCCCGACCGGCCCCCCTACCTTCGACCGCACGATGACGCCCTCAGGGGCGACCAGGCCGTGGAGCTTCAGCGTCGTGCCGAAGCTCTCGGCGTAGGCAGCAGCGGGATAGCTGCACCCGGCTTCGAGTGCGGCCAGGAACGACCGTTCCGCCCCCACGAGCTGTCGTAACTCCCGGTCGTCGATGCCGGCGAGCAGGCGCTGCGTTTTCGCGTCGTCGCGGCGGCACTCGACCGCGAGCGCTCCCTGTGCGGGCGCGGGCAGCATCTCCTCGAACCCGAACACGTGGCTCGCGCGTTCCGCCAGCCCGAGCCGCTCCAGCCCGGCGATCGCAAAGAGCGCCGCGTCGTACTCGCCCGACTCGACCTTCTCGAGTCGGGTGTCCACGTTCCCGCGAATCGGTCGCAGTTCGAGGTCGGGCCGCACCGCGAGCGTCTGTGCCGACCGACGCGGACTGCTCGTCCCCACGATCGCCCCCGCGGGTAGCCCCGCCAGCGTCGAGCCGTCGCGCGACACCAGCGCGTCGCGCGGGTCCGCACGCTCTGGCACCGCCGCGATCACGAGACCGTCGGGGCGCGCCGTCGGCAGGTCCTTGTAGCTGTGTACGGCCACGTCGACCTCGCTCGCCAGCAACGCGTCCTGGATCGCGGACGTGAACCATCCCGCCCCCTCCCCCGACGTGAGCGGACTCGTGCGATCGCGGTCGCCCGCCGTCGTAATCTCGACGACCTCGAGTGCGACGTCAGGCCACGCGGCCCTCAGGCGGACGGCCACGAGTTCTGTCTGCTGAAGCGCGAGCCGGCTCGCGCGCGTCCCGAGCCGGAGCGTCGTCACGACCCGCCGCGGCTTGCAACCGGCCCCGGGCTCGCCTCGCGCAGCGCCTCCGCGGCGGCCCGCACCGTGTGGTCGATGTCCGCTTCCGTGTGCGCTGCCGAGACGAACCACGCCTCGAACTGCGACGGCGCCAGCATCACCCCTCGCTTCAGCATCCCCTTGTGGAACGTGGCGAAGGTAGCGGTGTCGCTCTCGGACGCCTCCGTGTAGTCGCGCGGCGGCGTGGGGCGGAAGAACAGCGACAGCAACGAGCCCCGCCGCACGACGCAGGCTTTCGCCTCGGAGCGGCGCACCGCCGTCCCGAGGCCGTTCTCGAGGTACCGCGCCAGCTCGTCGGCCCGCGTGTAGGGGCGCCCGTCGCAGAGCACGTCCAGTGTTGCGACACCGGCCGCCATGACGAGCGGGTTCCCGCTGAGCGTGCCCGCCTGGTAGACCGGCCCTTCCGGCGCCAGCAGCGACATCAGCTCAGCCCGTCCCCCCAGCGCTCCCACGGGCAGCCCGCCCCCGACGACCTTGCCGAGGCAGACGATGTCCGCTTCCGGCAGCAGGCCGCTGAGGCCGTATCGCAGTCTGAAGCCCGTGATGATCTCGTCGTCGATCAGCAGCGCCCCGTGCTGGCGTGGCACGGCCTGCAGGGCGTCGAGGAAGGCGTCTTCGGGTGGCACGACCCCCATGTTTCCGGCGACCGGCTCGACGATGACCGCCGCGGTCTCGTCGCCGTGCGCCTCGAACCACTGCGAGAGTGCGTCCGCATCGTTGTAGGGAAGCACGGCAGTCCCGGCGGCGATGGACTCGGGTACGCCGGCCGAGTCGCTCAGCCCAAGCGTCGCGACCCCGCTCCCGGCCTTCACCAGTAGCCCGTCGCTGTGGCCGTGGTAGCACCCCTCGAACTTCACGATTAGGTCGCGCCCGGTCGCCGCACGCGCCAACCGGATCGCCGTCATCGTTGCTTCCGTCCCCGAGTTCACGAAGCGGAGCCGTTCGAGTCCCGTGGCCTCGCTGATGCGCCTCCCCAGCTCCACCTCCCCCGGCGAGAGCGCCCCGAAGGCTGTCCCTCCGGCCGCTGCCTCACCCAGCGCCGCCACCACCGCCGGGTGCGCGTGCCCGAGGATGAGCGGCCCGTATGCCGCGACGTAGTCGATGTACTCCGTCCCTTCGGCGTCGAACAGTCGCGCTCCGGACGCGCGTGCGATCGGGATGGGTTCGCCCCCGATTGAGCGGAACGAGCGCACCGGGCTGGAGACGCCCCCCGGGAAGAGCGCCCCGGCCTGTTCCCGCAGGTCGGCGTTATCCACGGCTGATCCCGGCGGGCGTTCGTGCGAGGTACGCCTCGCGGACGTCGTTCCCCGGTGTCGGGAAGTCGGCGAACGCGACCTCACGGTCGGGGCTCGACGGCTGTGGCGGTTCCCGCTGCCACAGCGCCGCCTCGCGACAGAGCGCGACCATGACGCTGCACGGCTCCGGGCAGGGAATCTCCTCATCCGACGCTGCCTCCCCCACCCACACGGGCGTCCGCACACACCGACCGCAGAGCGCGTCACGCGCCCGCTCCTGCCCCTCTGCATCGAGCTCGCCTGCGGTGCGATAGCGCCCCCGCTGCCGCGCCACCACTTCGTCCAGCGGGACGACATGCAGCGTTCCCTGCGCCGCCTGTTGCTGGTGCAGGAGCGCCTGCGGGTAGATGGCTTCGATTGCTGCTTCGGCTAGCTTTTTGGGTAGCGAGACGCGCCAGTTGCCAGGCAGCGTCCGCGCACCACTGAGTGGCCGGTAGCGACCGTGGTCGTCGAAGCGCGCATGTTCCCGCAGCGCCTCGACCGTACCCGTGAGCTCGTGCGCGTCTGCCCCCGAACGCGGGCCGGATAGCTCCACCCTTTCGCCCCGAAACGCCACCGCCACCTCGCCCAGCGTGAAGTCCCGCCTGGCCGCGATCGCTGCCCTCGCCAAGTCGTCCACGGGGCCATTCTAGCGATTGGGCGGGTGTAGATAGACGCGAGCCGCCGGTCCGTCACATACTGCCCGCGCCCGCCACGAAGTCGCAGGAGGTTCGAGATGGGGCAGTTCCACCGCCAGCAGGTGAGTAACGCCGAAATCGTCGCGCTCCAGGACAGCTGGACGGCGATGCCTCCGTCCATGTTCTACGCCGATGTTCCCGCCGGCGACGGCGGTCGCACCTACCGCCCCCTGGACTGATGACTGTGGCGAGTGTGAGTGGAGACATCGAAGGCGTCGCCGGCGTCATCATCTGGACCGACCGGTACCCCGAGATGCTCGCCTTTTACCGCGACGTGCTCGGCCTGACGCCCCGCAGCGAGCGGCCCACCTTCGCGAACTTTGAGTGGGATGGCTTCCGCCTCAGCGTCGCGGCCCACCCCGAGGTCCACGGCCCCGCCCGCGACCCGCTGCGCATCATGGTCCACTTCGCCGTCCCCGATATCGCCGCGACGCACCAGCGGCTGGTCGAGCAGGGCGTCGAGTTCTCGCGCCCGCCCGAGCAGGAGCGCTGGGGCGGCTGGGTCGCGACCTTCGCCGATCCGGACGGGAACACGCTCCAGCTGCTGCAGCTCCCTGACGAGACCTCCTAGACCAAGGGCCAGGGATAGCTCCGGTGGGGACCCGGAGTGGGCATCGCTCGCGTCTGCAGGAGCCGGTCGGCCCGACCCAGGAACGCCCCGATTTCGTCCGGTGAGAGCAGCGCATTAAACGCTTCGGTTTCCTCATCGTCCCCCGCGACCGCCGTCGCGGCTCGCTCCACGTCCGTCAGCCACTCGTCCGAGATGGGCTGCTCCGCCCAGTCCCAGATCACCGTGCGCAGCTTGTACTCGCGGTGGAAGCAGAGCCCATGGTCGATCCCCCACACGCGCCCCTGCTCGTCCAGCAGGCAGTGGCCGCCCTTGCGGTCGGCGTTGTTGGCCACGAAGTCGAACACCGCCATCCGCTGCAGCTGCGGCACGAGCTCCGGGTCGTCGCGCTGCTCGAAGAAGTGCGACGACTGGTCGTGCGGCACGTACAGCTGGAGCGACCCCACGCCCTGGGGCCCGTCCCGCACCACGGTCGGCGGGACGAACGACCAGCCAAGCAGCTGCGCGAGCTGGTAGGCCGCCACCTCCCGCGCGTAGAGGGTCCCGGTGGGGAAGTCCCACAGCGGCGTCTCGCCCGATTCCGGCTTGTAGACCGCCGCGATCTCCTGGCCGTCGCCCGCGCAGAGCCGCGCCAGGTAGACGTAGTTGCTGGAGGACCAGAGCAGCTTCAGATCCTCGAACTCCGCCTCCAGCAGCAGCGCCTCGGCCCCGGCCATGTCGATGGTGCGGGTCATGGCGGGCAGCGTAGCAGAGCGTCCGGAGGGGGGCGGCGAGTCAGACCGTGATGGTCCCCCGCAGGACCGTGACCGCCGTTCCCGCGATGCGCACGGTCGTGGGCGTGTCCCCCTCACCCTCTACCTCCACCTCGACCAGCCCCGGCCGCCCCATGATGTGCCCCTGCTCCACGGTGTACGCAGCCTCCCGCACGAGTCCGTGGCGCCACAGGTAGGCCGCCATCCCGCCCGTTGCGCTCCCCGTCACCGGATCTTCCTGCACCCCGGAGGAGGGCCCGAAGTGCCGCGCGTGCGCCCGGTTCGCCCGGTCGTACGCCTCGGGCGTGAACACGTGCGTGCTGAAATAGCCGTCTTCGCCCTCGAGCTCGGCCAGGCGCTGCAGGTCGGGTCGAACCCGTTCAAGCACCGCCAGCGACGCCACCGGGATCATCGCCTGCGGCGTACCTGTGCTGACCACCTGCACGGGGAACCTCGCCAGCAGGTCCGAAGCTGCGATGCCCAGCACCTGCGCGTACGTGTCCCGGTCGAGTTCGTCTCGGAACTCCGGTGTCGCCTGCGTCATCGCGATCCGCACCCGTCCGTCGTCCCGTCGCGACAGGTCCACGGGCAACACGCCCACGTTTAGCTCCTGCGTCACGCGGCGCGACCCCTCGCTGAGTTCGATCAGCCCGTCCTCCACGAGCGCGTGCATTGTCGCGATGGTGGGGTGTCCGGCGAGCGGAATCTCTTTCCGCGGCGTGAAGAAGCGCACACGGAAGTCCGCCACCTCTGAAGGCATGGCGAAGGCGGTTTCGCTCAGGTTCAGCTCGCGCGCGATCGCCTGCATCTGCTCGGGGGAGAGCCCCTCCGCGCGGGTGACGACGCCGCAGGGATTCCCTGCGTAACGCTCGGTGGTGAAGGAGTCGACGATCGTGATCTCGTACTCGGCCATCGCGGGAGCGTAGCATCGGGCCATGTCCATTCAAGAGAACGATGCCCTCGCCACGCGCGTCGGCGAGCTGCTCCTGGCCCGCGAGGCGCGCGTCGCCGTTGCCGAAAGCACCGCCGGCGGCCTCATCTCGGCCCGCCTCATCAGCGTGTCCGGCGCCTCGAAGTGGTTCGACCGCGGCCTCGTCGCCTACACCATGCCCTCGAAGCCGGACACCCTCGGCGTCAGCATCGAGTTCCTGCGCGAGCACGGGACCGTCAGCCCCGCGGGCGTGACCGCCGTCGCCGAGTCCGTGCGCGAGCGCACGGGAGCGGACTACGTCGTCGCCGAAAGCGGCATGGCCGGACCGACGAAGGGCCGCACCTCCAGGCCCATCGGCGGCGTCTCCTTCGCCGTCGCCGGGCCCGACGGCACGGTCAGCGAGGAGCTCCACCTGGAGGGCTCGCGCGTCTCCATCATGGAGCAGATCGCCGAGCACGCCCTCGAGATGCTGGTCGCCGCGCTCGACTCTGGCGCCTAACTCGCCCTTGGGCGAAGGTGAGGTCTCCCACGCCGCGCAGCCAGCGCGAGATTGGAGCCACCCGTGCCCGCACCCGACCTCGACACCATTGTCTCCTTGGCCAAGCGCCGGGGTTTCGTCTTCCCCTCTTCCGAGATTTACGGCGGTTTCGCCAACACCTACGACTACGGTCCGCTGGGCGTTGAGCTGAAACGCAACATCCGCGACGCCTGGTGGCGCGCCATGGTGCGCGAGCGCGATGACGTCGTCGGCATCGACGCGGCCATGATGACGAACCCCCAGGTGTGGGTCGCCAGCGGCCACACCGAGACCTTCAACGACCCCCTCGTCGACTGCAAGGAATGCCGTCAGCGCTTCCGCCCCGATCACATCGAGGAAGGTCAGTACGGCAAGGCCGAGCGCGACCCCGACGGCAACTTCCTCTGCCCCACCTGCGGCGGCGAGCTGACCGAGCCGCGCCTCTTCAACCTCATGTTCAGCACGCAGGTGGGGACGGTCGTCGACGAGGGCTCCATCGCCTACCTGCCCCCCGAGACCGCCCAGGGCATGTTCGTGAACTTCGAGAGTGTGCGCAGCTCCATGCGCCGCAAGCTGCCGTTCGGCATCGCCCAGACCCGCGTCAGCTTCCGGAACGAGATCACGCCCGGTCGATTCATCTTCCGCACGCTCGAGTTCGAGCAGATGGAGATGGAGTTCTTCTGCCGTCCCGCTGACGCCGCCGAGTGGCACCGCTACTGGATCGATGAGCGTCAGCGCTGGTACGCCGAGACCATCGGTATCGACCCCTCCCGCCTGCGCATCCGCGACCACGAGCCCGAGGAGCTCTCCCACTACAGCGCCGGCACGAGCGACATCGAGTACGAGTTCCCCTGGGGCTGGGGCGAGCTCGAGGGGATCGCCAACCGCACCGACTTCGACCTGAAGGCGCACAGCGGCCACAGCGGCCAGGACCTCTCGTATTTCGACGAGGAGACGCGGGAGCGCTTCACGCCCTACGTCATCGAGCCCGCCGCCGGCCTCACGCGCACTCTCGCGGTGGCCCTGCTCGAGGCCTACACGGTCGAGCCCGACGAGAAGGGCGACGAGCGCGTCGTGCTCAAGCTGCCCGCCGCCATCGCGCCCATCAAGGTCGCGGTTCTGCCCCTCTCGAAGAAGAACACCCTCACGCCTACCGCCAAGCGGATCCACACGCTCATTCGCTCGCACTGGATGACCCAGTACGACGAGACGCAGTCGATTGGCCGCCGCTACCGCCGCCAGGACGAGATCGGTACGCCCCTCTGCGTCACCGTCGACTTCGACACGCTCGAAGACGAAGCGGTCACGATCCGCGAGCGCGACACGCAGGAACAGGTGCGCGTCCCCATCGCCGGTCTCGTCGACGCCCTCGCCGAGCGCCTCCCGGGAGTCCGCTAGCTGGCCGCGAACGCCCGGCAGGCGATCGCGCGGCCGAGGTCGTCGATCGACTCTCGCAGCATGCGCTGCAGGACGGCCTGGTCCTCCGGCGTCTCGTCCAGGAGCGCCTGCGCCCGGTCGAGGGTGTCCTGCTCGACGCGGTAGCTTGGGAACAGCCCGCCGTAGAACACCGTCGCGAACTCGCGGTCGCGTTCCAAAAAGATGCTTCCGACCTGCTCGAAGAACGAGTCGACGAACGGCGACAGCAGGTCCGCCTGGTGAGTCCAGTTGAAGCCGCTCATTGCCGCCTGGTTCAGGTAGCGCGAGCCGTACCCTTCGTCGGCGAAGCGCTCCCACGCCTCCGCCTTCACGCTTGCGTCGGGGACGGCGGTCTCGCAACGGAGCTGCGCGCGCTGCCCTCGGTCCGAGGGGTCGCGCTCCGCTTCGGCCGCCACCCGCTCGGCCGCCCCCGGCAGCCCGAAGGCGACGTGCCGGGCGGCCACGCCCCAGCGCATGTCCTGGTCGAGCTCGAACCCCTCGACGACCTCCTCCCCGTCCGCCAGCTGGCCGACGTAGGCGAGGTCGTCCGGGCTCACGGCAAGGCCCACGAGCGCCCGCCCCCAGATGATTCGTGTGTCGGTATCCGCGGCGGCCAGCAGCCCCTCTCTCGCTGTCTCGAAGAGCAGGTGCGCCTCTGCGTCCCGTTGCTCGGCGGGCACGTACCGGTTCTGTGAGCTGGCCGCGTGCCCGAGCACCGAGTCGACCAGCTCGATGTTCTGCTCGAACCCGATCTTCTCCCGCACGATCGCGAGGAAGTCCGTCGACTTGAGCTGCTGGTCGCGAACCATGCTCCAGAGGGTCGACCAGAGCTGCTGCCGCAGCAGGTCGTCATCGACGCGCTCGATGTTCTCCCGTGCCCAGGCTACCGACTCGTCGTCGAGGGCAATCTTGGCGTAGGCGTGGTCGTTGAAATTCGGGTACACGAGCGCTGGACGCGGGCGGCCCCGCGCCGCCTCAATCTCGGTGCTCTCGCCCTCCAGCACCGCTGGCACGGCCTCGACGGCGGTCGAAGCGCCGTCGTCCGTCAGCAGCCCCGTCTCGAGCGTGTGCGGGCGGATGGTCGGGTAGTCCGCGGGCGCGGTCTGGCTCAGCTCCAGCCGCGTCACGCGCTCGCCGTCGCTCTCCCAGTCCGCCCGGATCGTGTTCAGGGACGACGTCTCCAGCCAGAGCCGTGACCACTCGCCTAGGTCCCGGCTACTCCCCTCCTCCAGCGCCCCGAGGAAGTCGTGCAGCGAGGCGTTGCCGTAGTCGTAGGTCCGGAAATAGTGGCGCATGCCCTCGCGGAACCCGTCGATCCCGATCGTCGCGACGAGCTGCTTCAGCACCGAGGCGCCCTTGCCGTACGTGATGCCGTCGAAGTTCAGGAACGTCTCGTCGGTATCGCGCACGGTCCCCGCGATCGGGTGCGTCGTGATGAGCTGGTCCTGCCGGTACGCCCAGTTTTTGATGCCGTTGTTGAAGTCCTGCCAGCCCGACTGGAAGCGCGTCGCTCCCTCCATCGCGAGGTACGACATGTACGTCGCGAAGCTCTCGTTCAGCCAGAGGTCGTTCCACCAGCGCATCGTTACGAGGTTCCCGAACCACATGTGCGCCATCTCGTGGAGGATCACCTCCGCCCGGCGCCGGCGCTGGTTCTCCGTCGGCGGGTCGCGGTACACCATCGACTCGTTGAAGGTGACGGCGCCCACGTTCTCCATCGCCCCGTGGTTGAACTCCGGTACAAAGATCTGGTCGTACTTCCCGAACGCGTAGGCGTAATCGAAGAACTCCCCGAAGAAATCGAGCCCCTGCCGCGTGATCGTGAACAGCTCGTCGGTGTCGAGGTACTGCGCCATCGACTTCCGGCACAGCAGCCCGAGGGGGATGCCGGCGTGCTCGTCCGTGGCCACGTGGTACGGCCCCGCGATCAGCGCGAACAGGTAGGTGCTGAACGGCGGCGTCTCTGCGTACACCCGCCGGATGCGCCCGTCCGCTAGCGTCTCCGCCGAGACCTCCTGCGAGTTCGCCGTCAGCGTCCACTCCGCCGGCGCCGTCACCGTGAGCTGATAGCGCGCCTTGATGTCCGGCTGGTCGAAACAGGGAAACAGCCGGTGCGCGTCGAACGGCTCGAAGTTCGTGTACAGGTACTCCTCGCCGTCCTCCGGGTCGACGAACTGGTGGAGTCCGTCGCCGCCGTGGTCGTAGTCGTTCTCGTACTCGATGCGCAGCGTGTTCGAGTCTGCGAGCGCAGCCCCCGGCAGCGTCAGCTCGCGCCCTCGCCACTGGAAGTCGACCGCCTCGCCGTTCAGCTCCAGCAGGTCGATGCGCTTCCCCCGGAAGTTCAGCATCAGGTCGTCGCCGCCGTTCTGGTCGAACGTGATCGTGACGGCGCCGCCATAGGTGGGTGCGCCCTTTGTCAGGTCGAGCGCGAGCTCGTAGCGGCAATTGGAGACGCGCTCCGCCCTGGCCGAGGCGTCGGTCTCGGTGAGGATGTCGCGTTCCTGGGTGAGGACGGGCTCGGTCACGGGGTTCCTCGCTTCTCTTCGACGGTGGGTGGCTCGCAAAGGCTACCGCCCCTCGCCCTCAGCGTCAGGCTGGCGCTCCTGTCCCGCGTTCGTGACGCGGGGTACAATCGGCCAAGCTCAGCCCGAGGTGTCCCGCTTCCATGCCCAACAGTGACGTTGTCGAGGCGCTCGTCACCGCCATCAACTACGACCGCTTCGAAGACATCCAGGCGCTGCACGCCCCGGGCGTCGTGTTCCACTCGTTCCGCAGCCCGATGCTGCGGGACAGCGTGGCCGTCCGCGACTTCCACCACGAGCTGCTCCAGCGCTACGCCGACTGCACCTACACGGAAGTCGAGGCCGTTGAGGACGGCGGCGCCGTCGCCGTCCGCGCCACCATCGAAGCGAAGGGCTACGACTGGCGGGCCTTCCAGCAACGCGTGCTCGACATCAGCCGCGTTGAGGACGACCTCATCGTCGACCGCCGTCTCTACGGCATGATGCGCGACATCGAGCTCGACAAGCCCGCGCTCGCGGCGATGGACACCGCCAACGCCTTCCGCGGCGGGTCCCCCCGCTCCACGCGCAGGCTCGTGCGCGGCCTCTACGAGAAGCTCATCGCCTCCGAGCGCGACGAGGCTGCCGAATCCCTCGACGAGAAGGTCACCCTCATCGATTCCGTCTACGGCATCGTTTCCGGAGTCGATGCGGTGCTCGACCTGCTCGAGGCAACCCCCCGCCCGGCCTTCGGCTACCCCCGCCTGACGGCCGTTGTCGCCGGCGAGAAGGATGCCGCCGTCGAGATCGCGATCGACCCTGCCCGCCCGCGCATCGCGGACTGGGTGCGGGTTGTCGAGGGTAAGGTGCTGGTCATCGAGCGGCACTGGATGCTGCGCGAGATCGGCATCAACCCCTTCGTCGAATACGCGCGCGACCGGCACCACCGCCAGGTGATCCTGCCGAAGTAGACCACCCGACCGCCGCGCTCTCCGCCGCGGCCACCATCACAAGGAGTGCCCGCATGGCCACGATGTACTACGACGACGACGCCGATCTGGGGCTGCTGAAAGACCGCAAGATCGCGGTCATCGGCTACGGTTCCCAGGGCCACGCCCACGCCCTCAACCTGCACGACTCCGGGCTCGACGTGCGCGTCGGCCTCTATCCGGGGTCACGCTCGTGGAGCTCGGTCGAGGAGTCGGGCCTGCGCGTCGGCACGGTCGAGGACGTCTCCCGTGAGGCCGACGTGATCATGGTGCTCATCCCCGACCACCTGCAGCGCGACGTCTACGAGAAAGCCATCGAGCCCGGCCTGGCCGAGGGCAAGATGCTGATGTTCGCCCACGGCTTCAACATCCACTTCCAGCAGATCGACCCGCCTGACTTCGTTGACGTGACCATGGTCGCCCCCAAGGGCCCCGGCCACCTGGTGCGCCGCGTCTTTACGGAGGGCGGCGGCGTTCCCTGCCTGCTGGCCGTGCACCAGGACGCCAGCGAGGTCGCCCAGCAGCTCGCGCTCGCCTACGCCAAGGGCATCGGTGGCACGCGCGGCGGCGTCCTTGAGACCACCTTCCTCGAGGAGACCGAGACCGACCTCTTCGGCGAGCAGGTCATCCTCTGCGGCGGCCTCTCCGCGCTTATCAAGGCTTCCTTCGAGACGCTGGTCGAGGCCGGCTACCAGCCCGAAAGCGCCTTCTTCGAGACCATGCACGAGCTCAAGCTCATCGTGGACCTGATCTATGAAGGCGGGCTCGCAGGGATGCGCTACTCCGTCAGCGATACCGCCGAGTACGGCGACTACAGCCGCGGCCCTCGCATCATCACCGACGAGACCCGCGCCGAAATGCGCCGCATCCTTGAGGAGATTCAGAGCGGCAAGTTCGCCAAGGAGTTCATCCTGGAGAACATGGCCGGCCGCTCGAGCTTCCTCGCCATGCGCCGTCGCGACGCCAACCACCAGGTGGAGCAGGTGGGCGCGGAGATGCGCGGCATGATGTCCTGGCTGAACGAGGGCAACTAGCCCCCACCGGCTCCTGCCGGTCCGCTAACGTCCGGTCTTTACGCAACAAGAAGGGGTGGCCTCAGGCCACCCCTTCCGTTTTGGTTCCGTGAGCCGCGCGCTAGACGCGGTGGCACCAGACCCAGTGTTCCTTGCCGCCGGTGCCAACGTTGCGCCACTCGGGGATTTCCTCGCGGCACTGGTCGACGGCGATCGGGCAGCGCGTGTTGAACACGCAGCCGGGCGGCGGCGACAGCGGGCTGGGCACGTCGCCAAGGAGAATGATGCGTTCCCTCTCGCGCTCCACATCGGGGTCCGGAATCGGAACCGCCGAGAGCAGCGCCTTCGTGTAGGGATGCAGCGGGTCGTCGAAAATCGTGTCGCGGTCGGTCAGCTCCATGATGTGCCCGAGGTACATCACGGCCACGCGATCGCTGATGTGACGCACCACCGAAAGGTCGTGCGCGATGAACAGGTACGTGAGGTTGAACTCCTCCTGCAGGTCCTGCAGGAGGTTGATGATCTGCGCCTGGATCGACACGTCGAGCGCCGAGACGGGCTCGTCGCAGACGATGAACTCCGGCTCCACCGCGAGCGCGCGGGCGATGCCGATGCGCTGCCGCTGCCCGCCCGAGAACTCGTGCGGGTAGCGACTGGCGAAGTACGGGTTCAGGCCCACCGTCTGCAGCAGGCTGTGAACGCGGTCGCGCTTCTCCTGGCCGCGCGCCAGGTTGTGGATGGTGATCGGCTCCGAGACGATTGACCCGACCGACATACGCGGGTTCAGGCTCGCGTACGGGTCCTGGAAGATCATCTGCATACGGCGCCGGTAGTTCCGCAAGGAACGGCCCCGCACTTGCGTCAGGTCGGTACCCGCGAAGTTGACGCTGCCGGCGGTAGGCCGGTTCAGCTGGAGGATGGCCTTGCCGGTCGTGCTCTTGCCGCACCCCGACTCGCCCACGAGACCCAGGGTCTCGCCGCGCTTCACGTTGAAGGTGACGCCATCGACCGCCTTCACATCGGCTACGCGCCGCTGGAAGATCAGACCCGCTGTTACGGGGAAGTAGACCTCCAGGTCTTCGACCTCAAGGAGGGCGTCTCCCACCCCATTGCTCATACCGGGTGCGGCCTCGGCGGTGCTAGCTTGTTGCGACAATTGGCCTCTCCCTTCCGACGTTCTGCCACTCCCAGCAGGCGGCCTGATGCTCGCCTTCGATCTGGGCCGTGTCAGGATACTGCGTGAGGCACTGGTCGGTGCGCCAGTCGCACCGCGGATAGAAGCTGCAGCCCTCCGGCAGGTGCGCCAGGTCGGGCGGCAGGCCCTCAATGGGGATCAGCTTCTCCTGCCGGTGCTCGTCGAGCCGCGGCACCGAGTTCAGCAGCCCCACGGTGTAGGGGTGCTTCGGATTCGCGTACAGCTCGGCCGCATCCGCGCGCTCGATCACCTTGCCCGCGTACATCACGTTCACCCGGTCGGCGTAGCGAGCGACCACGCCAAGGTTGTGCGTGATGATGATGACCGCGGTTCCGAACTCGCGACTGAGCCGGGCCATAACCTCGAGGATCTGGGCCTGGATCGTCACGTCGAGCGCGGTGGTGGGCTCGTCCGCCAGCAGGATCTTCGGGTTGCAGCTCATCGCCATCGCGATCATCACGCGCTGGCGCATGCCCCCCGAGAACTGGTGCGGGTAGTCGTCGATGCGGCTGCGGGCGGCGGGAATACCCACCAACTCCAGCAACTCGACGGCCCGCTCCCGGGCGGCCCGGCCGCGAAGATCCTGGTGCAACTCCAGCGACTCCGTGATCTGCCGCCCGATCGTGAGCACGGGATTGAGCGACGTCATCGGCTCCTGGAACACCATGGCGATGTCGTTGCCGCGAATCCGCCGCATCTCGTTCTCGTCGAGCTTCAGCAGGTCCCGTCCCTGGAACATGATCTCGCCGGAGACGATCTTGCCGGGGGGCGAAGGGATCAGGCGGAGGATCGAAAGCGCTGAGACGCTCTTCCCGCAACCCGACTCACCCACAAGCCCCAGCGTCTCGCCCTCCTCCACTGAGTAGGACGTGCCGTCAACTGCCTTGACGACGCCTTCCTGCGTGTAGAAGTACGTCCGAAGGTCATTTACCTCAAGAAGCGCCATGATGCCCCCTTTCGCCTCGCTCGCATTTGGCTGCGTCACCCATTGACGAGAAACGGGCTCCCCATGTGGCCATGGGGAAGAGGAGATTCGAACTCCTACGCCTTGCGGCACATGATCCTAAATCATGCTCGTCTGCCAATTCCGACACTTCCCCGGCCCAATCCGGCTGGCGAACCATCCGGTGAGACCTTTCCGAAAGTGGTGAGCCGCGAAGGACTCGAACCTTCAACCTAGTGATTAAGAGTCACTTGCTCTGCCAATTGAGCTAGCGGCCCCGAGGTCGCGCGGAGTATACCCAAGCGCCTTCACGCGCGACAACAACTCCGAAACGTTTCGGAAACGCGAGGTAGTCGCTCAGACCGCCCCGCGCAGCAGCTCGATCACCTCGTCCACGGCCGCCACCCGCCAATTCGCCCACGTCTCGCTCGTTCGCTGCCACTCGAGGTAGCGCTCGCGGCCTTCCGCCCGCGCCTGCTGGATCTCTTCCTCACTCGGTTCATGCCCCAGACGCTCCCCGATAGCCTCCGGACGCATATCCCCCAGCACTTCGTAGAGCTGATCCATCTGCTCGTTCGCGAGGACGGGGCGCTCGATGAAGTGCCCCAGCTCGACATGCTCGGCGTTGTAGAAGATGTAAACCGGGATGGACTCGAACTCGCCGTCCTTCAGATATTCGGCGATCATGTCCTTGTTCTCGTCGCGCTCGAAGATGCGGACTTCGATCTCCAGCGCCTCCGCGATGCGAACCCCGACGGGCATTCCCCGGTAGACATCCGGGCACCAGTCCTCGCCGATGATGACCATGTGATCGGGCCCGTTCGGCTGCGAGGCCAGATCGCTCAAGGCGTCCTGCTGCTCCCCGCTGATCGCCAGGCTCCCGTAGTTGTCGTCGAACTGCTCGCGGTTGCGGATGCCCGACTCGATGTATTCCTGGTAGGTCTTGCCCGTCGCAAAGCGCTCGCGCGTGATGACGGATTCCGTTGCCTGAGCCACTGCGGCCTCCCCGGTCGTGTATCGCTTGCAGTCAGCCTATCGGCGGCGCGCTGACGCTACAACTCGCCCCGCTCGGACGCCTTCGCTCGCTCCCATAGCTCATCGCGCGCGTCCATGTCCATCTCGTTCAGGTCCAGCGACTCCCGTGCCGCCAGCCGCTCCACTAGTCCGAAGCGGCGGCGGAACTTCCCGTTCGCCCGCCGCAGCGCCTGCTCCCCGTCGACGCCCATCGTCGCCGCGATGTGGGCGATCACGAAGAGCACGTCCCCGAACTCTTCCTCGCGGTCCTTCTCCGTCTCGGCGAGGGCCAGCTCGGCGATCTCTTCGGAGAGCTTCTCCAGCGGCCCGCGGATATCCGGCCAGTCGAATCCGGCCCGGCGCGCCCGTCCCTGGATCGTCTGCGACTCCGCCAGCGCGGGCAGCGTCGCCGGCACGCCTTCGAGGCGGGGCTTGTCCGGCCGCTCCTTCTGTTTCAGGGCTTCCCAGCTATCCCGCACGTCGTCTGCCGTCTCCGCCGTGGCGTCCGCGAAGACGTGCGGATGCCGCGCCACCAGCTTCGCCGCGATGCGCGAGTAGACGTCGCCGAACTCGAACTCCTCCAGCCGCTCGGCCACGGCCGCGTGCATGAGCACTTGCAGGAGCACGTCGCCCAGCTCCTCAGCAATGGCTTCGGCCTCGCCGGCGTCGATCGCCTCGAGCAGCTCGTAGGCCTCCTCCAGCAGGTGGGGGCGCAGCGACTCGTGCGTCTGTTCCCGGTCCCAGGGGCACCCCTCGGGGCCGTGCAGGCGGCGAATGATCGCTTCCAGCGCCTCGAACTTGCGCAGGTCGTCGGGGATGGGGGACGGCTCCGGATTGGTCGCCATGAGCGCAGTCTACGCGGCGCCGTTTCCCCGTCTGCGGGAGCTGCGGTAGGACACAGCGCGTTTCGCGTTGGACAATTGGATGCATGAGCGAGGAACAGCGCACCTGGGGCGGTCGCTTCGAGCGGTCGATGGACGACCTCACGCGCGACTACACCGCCGGCGTCGATCGTGACCTCTACGAGCACGACATCGCCGGTTCGGTCGCCCACGCGCGCATGCTCGGGGTCACCGGCATCATTCCCGAGGGCGAGGCGGCGGCGATTGTCGCCGGGTTGGGACGCGTCCTCGAACGCTTCCGCGCCGGCGAGGTCGAGTGGCGCCCCGACCTCGAGGACATCCATACCCATGTCGAGGTCCTCTTGCGCGACCAGATCGGAACCGCCGCGGGCCGGCTGCACACGGCTCGCTCACGCAATGACCAGGTGTCGCTCCTCAATCGCATGCTCGTGCGCGAGCAGTGCGACCTCGCCGCCGCCGGCGCCGAGGCGCTCATCGCGGCGCTCTGTGACCTCGCGCTGACTCATGCCGCCGACCCCATGCCCGGCTACACCCACCTCCAGCGCGCCCAGCCGGTCACCCTCGGCCACCACCTGCTGGCCTACGGCGAGATGCTGCTCCGCGACCGCGACCGCTTCCGCGATTGCCGCGGTCGGACGAACGTGCTCCCGCTAGGTTCGGGCGCCCTCGCTGGCTCCCCCTACCCCCTCGACCGCGAAATGGTCGCCCGCGAGCTCGGCTTCGACAGCGTCTCGCGCAACAGCCTCGATGCCGTCGCCGACCGTGACTACGCCATCGAGTTCCTTGCCGCCTGCGCGATCACCCAGGTGCATCTCTCGCGGCTCGCCGAGGAGATCGTGCTCTGGTCGTCCGCCGAGTTTGCCTTCGTGCGGCTCCCCGATGCCTTCGCCACCGGCTCGAGCATGATGCCCCAGAAGAAGAACGCCGATGTCGCCGAGCTGGCGCGAGGCCGCTCCGGACGCGTCCTTGGCGAGCTGGTGAACCTGCTGACCAACCTGAAGGGCCAGCCCCTCGCCTACAACCGCGACCTGCAGGAGGACAAGGCTGCCATCCTCAACGCGGCCGCCGTCGTTATCCCGTCGCTGCGCATCTTTGCGGCCATGGCGCCTCAACTCGAATTCGATTTGGAGCGCATGCGGGCCGCCGCCTCCGGCGGCTTCTCCCTCGCCACCGACGTGGCCGACTACCTCGTCCGCAAGGCCATGCCCTTCCGTGAGGCCCACGCCGTCACCGGCGGACTCGTGCGCGAGGCCGAGGAGCGCGGCTGCGAGCTTCACGAGCTCCCCTTCGAGCGCTACGCCGAGGCGAGCGACCTCTTCGAGCCCGATGTCCTCGAGATCGACGTCGACTCCGCCCTCGCCGCCCGCGACGCTATCGGCGGAACCGCCCCCGCCCGCGTCCGCGAGGCCGCCGAGGCGCTGCGAAGCGAGGTCGGCTCCTAGTCGAGCTGCGCGACCAGCCCCTTCGTCGCCTCCGCGGCCGCTACCACGCGCTCCCGCTCCTCGTCTGACAGCTCCAGCTCGAAGGTGCGCTGGATGCCGCCCTCGCCGAGCTGGACCACCGTGCCCGAGAACACGCCCTCGATGCCGTACTCCCCCTGGTGCAGGGTCGAGCAGGGCAGCAGGCGCCTCTGGTCGAGCAGGATCGCCGTGACCATCGCGATCGTCCCCGCCGAGGGGGCGTAGAAGGCGCTGCCGACCCGCATCAGCTCCGCGATCTCGGCCCCACCTCGCATCGTGCGAGCTACTACCTCGTCGACCTTGTCCGCCGGAAGCAGCTGTGTGAGCGGAACGCCCCCGACGCGGGTCTGTGAGACGACCGGGACCATCGTCGTGTCGGTGTGGCCGCCGATGACGTAGCCGTGCACGTCCTGCGGCGAGACGCCACAGGCGTCGGCGACGAAGTGCCGGTAGCGGGCGCTGTCGAGCGCGCCGCCCTGGCCGATCACCCGTTCGCGTGGGAAGCCGCTCGCCTCCAGGGCGACGTGGCACATGGCGTCCATCGGGTTCGAGAAGATGACGAGCACCGCGTCCGGCGAGGCCTTTGCCGCGTCCGCGACCTTGGCCCGCACGATCGCGGCGTTGCTGTTCAGCAGCTCCTCGCGGCTCATGCCCGGCTTGCGCGGGGCGCCCGCGGTCACGATCACTACGTCCGAACCGGCCGTCTCGTCCCAGCCGTCGGTGGCGCTGATAGAGGCGCTGAAACCGCTCCAGGCGGCCGCCTGCGACTCGTCCAGCGCCTTGCCGAAGTGCATGGTGCCGGCGAACTGCGGATCGTCCTGCAGGACGACGTCGCAGATGTCGCGCTCGATGAGCCGCTGCGCCATGGCGCCGCCCGTCATGCCGGCGCCAACGATCGTGACCTTCTTCCGTGCCATCGTGTTCCTCTCGAGGGTGCGAATTTGTGCCGGGAGACTAGCACGGGCCTTCCCTAGAGACCGCCGTCACCGCGCGGCAAGCTCGCAATACCGGCAGCCCATACACTGAGGCTGTGGATCAGTCCCACATCCGCAACTTCTGCATCATCGCCCACATCGACCATGGCAAGTCGACGCTCGCCGATCGCTTCCTGGAGGTGACGGGCACGGTCGCCGTGCGCGCCATGGCCGACCAGGTGCTCGACACCATGGACCTGGAGCGCGAGCGAGGCATCACCATCAAGGCCGCCGCCGCGCGTATGACCTATCGCGGGAACGACGGCGAGGAGTATCAGTACAACCTCATCGATACCCCAGGCCACGTCGACTTCACCTATGAGGTCTCCCGTTCCCTGGCCGCCTGCGAGGGCGCCATCCTGGTGGTCGATGCCTCCCAGGGCATCGAGGCGCAGACGCTCGCGAACGTCTACCTCGCGCTCGACCAGGGCCTCACGCTCGTCCCCGTCATCAACAAGATCGACCTGCCCCACGCAGAGACCGAGCGCGTCGTCCACGAGCTCGAACGCGTCGTCGGTTTCTCCGAGGACGAGATCATCCTCGCCAGCGCCAAAGAAGGCAGTGGTATCGACGAGATCCTCGAGGCCATCCACGAGCGCGTCCCGCCCCCCGAGGGCGACCCCTCGGGCGAGGTGAAGGCGCTCATCTTCGACTCGAAGTACGACGCCTATAAGGGCGTGCTCGCGCACGTGCGCGTCGTCGACGGCGGGATGCACGGCCGCGCCGACCTGCGCCTGATGCAGACCGGCAAGAGCTTCGAGCCCCTCGAGTTCGGCATCTTCGCCCCCGGCTTGCAACCGCTCGAAGGACTCGGGGCGGGCGAGGTCGGCTACATCGCGACCGGTCTCAAGGAGGTCGCCGACTGTCGCGTGGGCGACACCGTCACGCTCTCCGAGGCTCCCGCCGCCGAGCCCCTCCCCGGCTACCGCCAGGCCAAGCCCATGGTCTTCGCCGGCATCTACCCCACCGATTCCGACCAGTATCAGGAGCTGCGCGAGGCGCTGGAGCGCCTCGCCCTCAACGATGCCTCGCTGGTCTACGAGCCGGAGTCGTCGGCAGCGCTCGGGTTCGGCTTCCGCTGCGGCTTCCTCGGCCTGCTGCACCTGGAGATCGTGGTCGAGCGCCTCGAGCGTGAGTACGACCTCGGCCTGCTCACGACCGCCCCCAGCGTCGAGTACGAGGTCGAGCTGCGCTCCGGCGAGGTCGTCGCGATCGAGAACCCCTCCCTCCTGCCCAATCCCTCGAACATCGAGGAGATCCGCGAACCCTGGGCCACCATCGATGTCGTCACCCCCAGCCGCCACATCGGCCAGGTGATGGACCTCGTGACAAGCCGGCGCGGGCAGTTCCTGCGGATGGAGTACCTCGAACCGGAAAGCGACCTCGCTCCCGGCGAGGCGCGCGTCCTCCTCGCCTACGAGATCCCCATGGCCGAGATCCTCGTCGACTTCTACGACACCCTGAAGGGGTCAACCAGCGGCTACGCCAGCCTCGATTACCAGCCCGCCGGCTATCGCGCCGCCTCGCTGGTCAAGGTCGACGTGCTCGTCAACGGCCAGGTGGTCGATGCGCTCTCCATCATCACGCACCGCGAGAACGCTTCCCGCGAGGGCCGCTCGCTCGTGCTGAAGCTTCGCAGTCTCATCCCCCGCCAGATGTTCGATGTGCCCCTGCAGGCCGCGATCGGTGGCCGTATCATTGCCCGCGAAACAGTCCGCGCGCTGCGCAAGAACGTCCTCGCCAAGTGCTACGGTGGCGACATAACGCGAAAGCGGAAGCTGCTTGAGAAGCAGGCCGAGGGCAAGAAGCGCATGAAGCGCGTCGGCAACGTGGAAATTCCGCAGGAGGCGTTCATGGCCGTCCTGCAGCTACGCGAGGACTAGGAGCGAAAGATGATCAAGGCATTCGTGCTCATCGTGGTGGACCCGGCCGAGACCCAGAGCGTGTTCGATTCCCTCCAGGGAGTGGACGGCATCTCCGAGGTCTACCAGGTGATGGGCCCCTACGACATCGTGGCGGTCATTGAGGCGCCCAGCATCACGCAGGTGCCCGCCCTCATCAGCCAGCACATCCGCGTGGTCGAGGGCATCGAGAGCACGACCACCTGCGTTACCTTCCCCGACTCCTAGCACCCCTCGCTGCCGTACGCCCCTTGCCGTACACTGGAAGCCGTACGGAACCTTCCGTACGGGAGCGGGCATGGCGTCGCGCCTGGAAGTACGGCTGGACGATGAACGGAAACAACGTCTGGAGGAACTGGGCGAGGCTGAGGGTGTCCCCATCTCCGAGGTCGTCCGCCGCCTGATCGATGACGCCTGGGAGGAGGTCATGCGTGCACGCCGCATCGCCGCGGTGGAACGCATGGCCCAGCTGGAGATCGAGGATGTGCCCGATCCCGACACCCTCTCGCGGGAGCTTGAGAAGACCTATGAGCCCGGCGGCCTTTCTTGACACCAACGTCCCCATCTACGCTTCAGGTGGGGTCCACGAGCAGAAGGCCCCATGCCTGCGAGTCATGCACCTGGCCGCGCGCTACCCGCGCGCCTTTGTCACGGATGTCGAGGTCCTTCAGGAACTCATGCACCGCTACCTCTCCTCCGACCGATGGAGCCTCGGGAGAGAGGTACTCTCGATGTTCGCCCAGGTCATGAGAAACCGGATTGAACCGGTTTACGTCTCGGATATTGGCGTGGCCTCGGCTCACGCAGACGATCATCCAGGAGTCGGCGCCAGGGACCTACTGCACGCATCCGTGATGCAACGCCTGGGCGTCGAGCGCATCATCTCGGCCGATCGGGACTTCGACCGGCTGCCCGGGGTCACACGGCTCGACCCTCTGGACGTAGACGCATGGGAGACTTCGGTCCTGTCCGGGTAGGCAGCAGGCCGGGCGCCTAGAAGATGCTGGCGTCGCTCTCCTCTTCCGCCTCGCCGACCGCCTGCTCCGTCGTGACCAGGCCGCGGCCGAAGAGGAGCCGCCGGCCCGCTGCCTCGAAGGGCGTGGCGCCCTCGGCGTCGGTTCCCAGCGCGCGTTGCACGAGCGCGAAGAGCGTCTCGCCCGTGACGAGCGCGTACCCGTAGTTCTCGCAGGCGATGCGAAGGGCGTCGGTGAGTTGCCCGCGTCGCGCCGAGGGCGTGATGTTGCGCTTGCCGTTCGCCACGATGATGCCGCGGAGCTGTTCGCCCTCCTCCAGCAGGTGACGCTCGAGGCGGCGTTGCAGGCGCACGTACGGCCACTCCGCAACGTCTTCGCGCGAGCTCTCGACTTCGACGAGGGCGGTGTGCTCCCCTTCGGTGACCGCGAGTCCGCTGTCCGCATCTGTCGCGTTCAGTCCCAGAAGCGCAAGCGCCTCCTCCACGGCGGTCGCGAACGCCGGACCGGTGGCCCACAGCAGGCGGCGGTGGGAGGTGAGGGCGTTGAGCCGTTCCCGCACTGCTGCCGCCCTCGAGGCGGCCGCCGACTCGGCTTCGGCCGCTTCCTCCAGCTCCGCCTCGATCTGTTCCGAGCCGGGAAGGGCGTGGGTGCGCGACCATCCCGGCGCATCCTCCGACACGGCCCCCGAGGCCACTTCCGTCATTGCGTCGACCAGCGCCTGGGCAAGCTTGGTGCGAGCGGTGCCCGTGACGGTGGCGAACGTGGGCGTCACCACGACACGGCCTGCCAGCACCGGGAACTCGGCTGCGATGGGCATGTTCGATCCGCCGGTGGCGATCACGTGTCCCTCGTGGCCTCTCGTCCCGATGGCCGGGTCGAGCACGGCCCGGTAGGAGAGGTGGCGGCGGTGTTCGCGCAGCACCGGGCTGAGCGGATGGCGGTCGTCGGCTATGCGGACGGTCTTGCCCTCTCCGGCCCGGATGTGGGGTGGGTTCCAGCTCGCGCCCTTGGGCGCGGGCAGCCAGCTGTAGCGGTCGAACCCCTCGAAGCCGACAACCCCGGGCAACACCGCATTCGGGCGCCCGATGACGAAGAGCGTGCCGCCCTGTTCCAGGAAGAGCCTGGCTTCCTCGGAGCGCCGCGTGAGCTGGTCGGCAGCGGATATCTGCGTCGCCGTCGTCGCCCCGTTTACCACCGGACGCCCGTCCTGCGCGTTGAAGGGGCGCTCCCCGTCGAGCAGCTGCTGGACAGCCGTCGTGATCGCCTCCGGGTCGATGAAGACCGCGTCGTAATCAGTGAAGCTCGGCGAGTTGAGGATCGTGTGGTTGTCCACGATCTGGTTCGGCAGGGAGTACCCGATGGTCAGGATGCGCATGGCTACTGCTCCGTTCGCATGAGGGCGGTGAGGTGGGCGAGAAGGTCCGGGCGGATCTCCTCGCGGTCGATGGCGGCGGCGACGGCGGCGGCGATTGCCCCCGCGGGACGGCCGGCGTCGTAGCGACGCCCTTCGAAGCGGCAGGCGCACACGGGCTCGCCTGCCGCGATTTGCCCGGCGATCGCGTCGGTGAGCTGCAGCTCCCCGCCCGCGCCCGGCTCCAGCGTCTCCAGTTGGTCGAAGATGGAGGGGCCGAGCACGTAGCGTCCTACCACGCCGAGGTCGGACGGCGCCTCGCTCGCCGCCGGCTTCTCCACGATGCCGCGCAGGCGCGCGGGGTTTTCGGGGCCGTCCGGGTCGACGATGCCGTACTGCGGGATCCGCTCTGGCGTGACCTGCTGCACTGCGACCACGGTCGCGGCTCCGCAGCCCTCGTAGGCCGCTGCGAGCTGGGCCGTGCACGGCGTCGCCCCCAGGATGATGTCGTCCGGGAATAGCAGCGCGAACGGCTCGCCTGCGAGGTACGGCTGCGCCTGCTGGACGGCGTGACCCGTCCCCAGCGGCTCCCGCTGCTCGACGAACGTGAACGTCGCCAGTTGCTCCGGCGCCAGCACTCGCTCGGCGAGGGCGGTGTCGCCCCTCTCGCGGGCGATCATCTCGATGCGCGACCCGCCGCCGAAGTGCTCGCGGATGGCGACGCGGTCGGGCGCGAGCACCATCACGATCTCCTCGACGCCGGCCGCCACCGCCTCTTCCACGGCGTACTGGATGATGGGCCGGTCGACGACCGGCAGCATCTCCTTGGGCACGGACTTGGTGGCTGGCAGCATGCGCGTGCCGAGCCCGGCCGCGAGGATGACCGCTCGTCGCACGGACGCCATAACGGCATGGTAGAGCGCCGGGCCGTTCCGATATACAGCGCGATAATGGGGGTGCTATCATCCACCGCACGTCTGACGGGGAGCAGCTTGAGAAAACGACGCTCGAAGGTTCCGCCTAAGCCACCGCCGCCGCAGCCGCGCATAAACGAGCGCATTCGCGTTCCCGAAGTGCGGGTTATCGACGAAGAGGGGCAGCAGGTAGGCGTGCTACCAACCGCAGACGCAATCGCCATGGCCCGTGAGCGTGACGTCGACCTCGTCGAGGTCTCCGGCCAGGCCACCCCGCCCGTCGCCCGCCTCATGGACTTCGGCCGCTTCAAGTACGAGCAGTCGAAGAAGGAGAGCGAGGCGCGTAAGCACCAGGCCAAGACCCGCCTGCGTGAAGTGCGCATGAAGCCGAAGATCGACGTGCACGACATCGACTTCAAGACGCGCACCGTCGAGAAGTTGCTGCGCCAGGGCGACAAGGTGAAGGTCACGGTCATGTTCCGGGGCCGCGAGATCACCCATCCCCAGATCGGCAAGAACCTCCTCGATCGTATCTTCGACAACCTCGAAGATGTAGCGACGAAGGAGAAGGACGCAGCGCTCGAAGGCCGGCACATGTCGATGATCCTGATCCCGGACAAGCGCGGGATCGCGGCTCGGGATCGTGCCGCCCAGGCCGAAGCGGAAGCCCAGAACGGGGCCGCTCCGGCAGGGGAAGAGCCAGAGGGCGAGAGCGGAGAACCGGTAACCGCGGGCGCGTCCGGGGACTAGCCAGTGCCAAAGATCAAGACCCACAAGGGTGCCGCCTCGCGCTTTCGCGTAACCGGCGGTGGGAAGATCATGCGGATGTACGGCAATCGCCAGAAGTTTCGCCGGAAGAAGCGCAAGCCCGTCCGCGTGAAATACGGCCGAACCGTTCCCGTCTCCGCGTCGCAGTCGCGGACTATCCGCGAGATGCTGGTCAAGTAACCACCTTGCTCACCTGGCCAAGAGGGCCGGGTTTCACGAAGGAGCCCACCGAATGAGTCGAGTGAAGCGCGGCGTCACCTCGCACCGCCGCCACAAGAAGATCATCTCGCTGGCGAAAGGCCACCACGGCCAGCGCCACCGCGTCTTCCGCCGCGCCAACGAGAGCGTCATGCACGCCCTCCGCTACAGCTACGAGGACCGTCGCACTCGCAAGGGCGACTTCCGCCGCCTCTGGATCATCCGCATCAACGCCGCCGCCCGTCGCGAGGGTCTCAGCTACTCGCGCCTCATGAACGGCCTGAAGCGGGCCGGCATCGAGCTCGACCGCAAGATGCTCGCGCATCTCGCCGTCACGCGGCCCGATGCCTTCGCCAGGGTTGCCGAGCGCGCCAAGGAAGCCATCGCCGCCTGATCCGCGGCCCTAGCCGATTTCCGAGAGCCTGATCACCATCTGCTGAAGCACGATGAGCAGCAGGATCGCTGCGAGCGGGCTCAGGTCCAGCATTCCCGTGCTCGGCAGCACCCGCCGGATCGGGTCGATCACCGGCTCCGTGATCCGGAACAGCACCTGGTAGATCGTGCTGCCCTGGTCGATCGGCAGGAAGCTGATGAGCGCGCGCGCCACGATCGACCATGTGAGGATCGTGAGAAACGTAAGCGTGAACTGCGCGACGTAGGGGTGCACGGGCTGTGGCCTCGTCCCTCAAGGATACCGCAGCGCCTCCCTATCCTCGCGTAAAGCCCATCGATGCCGAATACTCAATCGATGGAAGCCATCCCCGAACTCCGCACCGAGCGCCTCCTCCTCCGCCCCTTCCACAGCGGCGATGTCGACGACGTGTTTGCCTACGCCTCGAACCCGGAGTGGTCCCGCTACCTGCCCGTCCCGGACCCCTACACCCGGCGTCACGCAGAGGAGTTCGTGGCGGGGTGCATCCTCGTCGATGGCGAGAAGCGCTTCGAGTGGGCCGTTGTCCACGAAGGCCGGGTGTCGGGTGGCCTCAGCCTGACCGTCCGCCGCCCCGGTGTCGCCGAGCTGGGGTACAGCATCGCTCGCCCGCTCTGGGGGCAGGGCCTGACGACCGAGGCAGCGCGGGCCGTCATCGCACACGCCTTCGAGGAGCTCGGCCTTGTCCGCATCCAGGCCTTCGCCGACATCCGCAACGCCGCTTCGTGGCGTGTTATGGAGAAGCTGGGCATGGAGCGCATCGGCGTGGCCCACCGGGACCGCCTCGTCCGTGGAGAGCGCGTCGACTCCGTGTTCTACGAACTCCTGCGGGACGGCTGGTCGCCACCAGACGAGCAGGCTGCCCGGCAGCCCGCGGAAGCAGGCCCGCCCGAGCTCCGCACGCCCCGCCTGTTGCTCCGTCCCTTCCGGATGGCCGATGTCGACGACGTCTTCGCCTATGCCTCCGACCCCGAGTGGGGGCGCTTCCTGTCGGTTCCCGCTCCCTACACCCCCCGCGACGCCGAGGAGTTCGTGGCCCGTACTGTCGTCACGGGTCCCGATGAGAACCTGCGTTGGGCGGTTGTCCACGAGGGTCGGGTCTCGGGGCTTGTTGACCTGACCCCAAGGCCTGCCGGCGTGGCCGAGCTGGGCATCGCTCTCGCCCGGCCACTCTGGGGCCAGGGCCTGATAACGGAGGCCGCTGCGGCCGTCCTCACCCATGGCTTCGAGTCGATGGGGCTCGTCCGCATCTTCGGCTATGCCGTCTCGGCCAACGCCGCTTCCCTGCGCGTAATGGAAAAGCTGGGCATGCAGCGCGAGGGCGTCCTACGCCGCCACCGCCAGATCCACGGCGAGTACGTGGACGATGTCTTCTGCTCCATCCTTCGCGAGGAGTGGTCGCCCCCGGAGACCGATGAGTGATGCAGTCGTGACCGAACGCCCGCCCGAGCTCCGCACCGACCGCCTCTTGCTGCGTCCCTTCCGCGCGGACGACGTCGACGATGTGTTCTCGTTCTCCTCCGACCCGGAGTGGGGACGCTACCTTGAGGTTCCCAGCCCCTATTCGAGACGCGACGCCGAAGAGTTTGTTGCTGGTGCAGTCCTCCTCCCCGCGGGAGAGAAGCTGAGGTGGGCGATCGTCCACGAGGGTCACGTCTCGGGTTTCGTCAACCTCATGCCTGCGGCGGCAGGCGCAGCTGAACTCGGCTACGGGATCGCCCGGCCTCTCTGGGGGCAGGGTGTGGTGACCGAGGCTGCCAACGCCGTCCTACAGTATGGATTCGACTCGCTGGGCCTGGCTCGGATCTACGCCTACGCAGTCGTCGACAACGAGGCTTCCTGGCGCGTCATGGAGAAGCTGGGGATGCGGCGAGAGGGCTTCCTCCGCCGTCATCGCATGATCCGCGGTGAGTACGTCGATGACGTGCTCTACTCGATCGTCCGGGACGACTGGTCACCGCCAGATGAGGGGACCACCGCCGCACTAGCCGCCGAAGGCCCGCCCCAGCTCCGCACCGACCGCCTCCTCCTCCGCGCCTACTGCATGGCCGATGTCGACGCCGTCTTCGAATACGGGAAGGATCCCGAGTGGGGCCGCTATCTCGACGTCCCCCAGCCCTACAGCCGCCGCAGCGCCGAAGCCGACGTGGCAAGGGCGGTCCTCGCCGATCCCGACACGGCCCCCATCTGGGCCATCGTCCACGAGGACCGCGTGGTCGGCGGCATCAGCCTGACCGCGTACGGACTTGGCGCCGCCGAGATGGGCTACAGCCTCACGCGCCCCCTCTGGGGCCAGGGCCTGATGACCGAGGCCGCGACCGCAGTGCTCGCTTTCGGCTTCGAGAAGGCCGACCTCGCTCGCATCCAGGCCTCGACCGACGTCCGCAACGCCGCCTCCTGGCGAGTCATGGAGAAGGTCGGCATGACCCGCACCGGGATCGCCCGCCAGAACCGCCTCCACCGCGGCTCCCGCGTTGACGATGTGCTCTACGAAGCCCTGCGCGATGAGTGGCTGGCTCGCGACTAGCCCCTCCTGGCTCGTGGCTCGTGCCTGGCGCTAGAGCCCCGACCGGGTTGCCGCTCACCGACCACCGACCACCGACCACCGACCACCGACTCTGTTCTCTACGCCCGACCGTGCCGTGGCTCGAACGCTGCCGTCCTCAGGAAGAAAACTCGTAGAGGCGGGCGGGGCGGTGAGCGCCTTCCTTCCGGGTCTCGTTTGTCGCCTGGACGATGCCCAGCCCGACCATCCGCCGGCGGAAGTTCCGCTTGTCGACCGGCTCCTCGAGGATCGCCTCGTACACGCCCTGCAGCTCCCGCAGCGTGAAGCGGCGGGGCAGGAAGCTGTAGGCCACGTTCGTGTAGGCGAGCTTGTTCCGCAGCCGTTCCCGGGCGTAGGTGAGGATCTGTTCGTTCTCGAACGCGAGCGCGTCGAGGTCCCGAAGCGTGTGCCAGGCCGGGCGCCACTCCAGCTCGCGACGGAGCCGCGCCTGCGCCGCCGGGAGCAGTGCGAAGTAGGCCACCACGATGTCCGCGTTCCCCTCGTCCGTCGCGTCGAAGCTGTAGAGCTGCTCGAGGAACACGTCCGTGAGGCCGGTCTCGTCCTGGAGCTTGCGGCTGGCCGCCCCGTCGAGCGTCTCGTTTGGCTGGAGCAGCCCCCCCGGCAGCGCCCACTCGCCCTGGCAGGGCTCCGCCGCGCGCTCGATCAGGAGCACGGAGAGCCGGCCCTCCAGCACGGTGAAGATGACCACGACCACCGCGGGCGCCATGCCGCAAGTGTAGGACCTGCCGGCGGTCGCGGGGTGAAGCGAACCCGTGGGATGTGGCGCAAGCGATCCCGTGCCTACAATGCCTGCGGAGGGGTCGCATAGTGGCCTAGTGCGGGCGCCTGCTAAGCGCTTACCGGTGGAAACGTCGGTCGAGGGTTCGAATCCCTCCCCCTCCGCCACTAGAGACCCGAGAGCATTCATGATCGAGCGCTACTTCCTCTGGACGGTCGGCTGCCAGATGAACGTCGCCGACAGCGAAAAGCTGGCCGCTGGCTTCACGCGCCTCGGCATGGAGCCCGTCGCCGAGGCCAACAGCGCCGACATCGTCGTCATCAACACCTGCAGCGTGCGCCAGCACGCCGAAGACCGCGCGTATTCCCAGCTTGGCCGCGTGCGCCTCATCAAGGAGGAGCGCCCCGACCTCAAGATTGCTGTTATGGGCTGCATGGTCGGTCAGCGCACCCGCGACCTGGAGAAGCGCTTCCCCTTCGTTGACGTGTTCGCCCGGCCGCAGCAGTTCGAACCCATCATGGAGCTGGTCGAAGGTCCCGCCGAGGACCTCGGCGGCGAGTTCTGGCCCTCCACCTTCGCCGTACCCGAGGGTCCCACCGCCTACGTCCCTATCGTTCACGGCTGCGACAAGTTCTGCACCTACTGCATCGTGCCGTACCGCCGGGGACGCGAGCGCAGCCGCCCCATCGATGAGATCGTGCGGGAGGTCGCCTACCTCGCCGCCAACGACGTCCGCGAGGTGACCCTGCTCGGCCAGACGGTCGAGGCCTACGGTCATGATCTCGACGACACCCCCGACCTCGGCGACCTGATGCGCGAGCTCTCCGCCATCGAGCGGCTGACCCGCATCCGCTTCCTCACCTCCTATCCGAAGGACATGACGCACCGCATCCTCGAAGCAGTCGCGGAACTGCCGAAGGTGATGGAGTGCTTCTCGCTGCCCGTGCAGTCCGGCAGCGACGCCGTCCTCGACTCGATGCGCCGGGGATACACGAAGGCCGAATACCTGGAAAAGGTCGCCGAAGTGCGCGCTCTCATGCCCGACGCCGGCATCACCACCGATGTCATCGTCGGCTACCCCGGCGAGACGGAGGCCGACTTCGAGGAGACGCTGGAGCTCGTCGAGGCTTTGCGCTTCGATAAGGTTCACACGGCTGCGTACTCGCCCCGACCCGGCACGATCGCCTGGCGCAAGATGCCCGACGACGTCCCCGCCGAGGTCAAGTCAGAACGCCTCCAGCGCCTGAACGCGGTCGAGGAGCGCATCTCCCGCGAGATCAACAAGACGCTCCTCAACACCACCCAGACCATCCTCGTCGAGGGTGTCAGCAAGAAAGGTCAGCACTACGGCCGCACGCGCACCGGCAAGCTCGTCCACCTCGACGCCCCCGCCCGCCCCGGCGCCCTCGTCGACGTGCGCATCGAACACGCCGGCCCCTTCGCCCTCCGCGGCTCGGCGGTCGACGCCCTGGCGGTGGTGGACTAGTTCACAGGGAACCCCAGCCCGGTCCGTACGGGGACGGTAGTCCGGTCTCGATCAGGAATCGGCGTCCGGGTTGTACCCCTCGACCACCATCGTCTTCGAGTGCATGCATCGATCGCGAAGGCCCTGGAGCGCCGTGTACTCGGGAGACCGGACAAAGCCGCGTGCCCGCTCGAAGCTATCGAACTCCATGATCACGACGCGCTGAAACTCCCAGTCCCCCTCGGTGACGTCGACAGTGCCGCCCCGAACCAGGAACCTGCCCCCGTGAGCCTTCATGGCCTCCGCGATCTTCGGGCGGAACTCAGCGAATACGTCCGGGTCAAAGACCTCTGTGTTGATGATCATGTAGCCGTTCATGCAGGTAACTCCTCTGTTCAGAACCTGTAGGACATCGCGCGCATTCTGCCATGCTGACTCGCGCCGACGGACTCACTGTCGAGAACCCTCGACCTCGACCGTGACGATGTCGAGGCCATGGTACTTGCGGTGGCGGACGGAGGAGGCGTAGTGGCGGAGCAGGCGGAACGAGATGTCGCTCACGTCTGGCGCCTCGGCCTGCTCGCTGAGGTAGGCGAGGCGGTCCTCGATGTTCTCCTCGGAGAACACGGCCAAGAATTCCAGCTCGATTGCCTCCGCTGCGGGACGCGCGAGCACCACGAGTCGCGGAGGCTTCTCCGACTCGTAGTCGTCGCGTAGCTGCAGCATCGCCGACACGGTCTCCTCGCCCGCCGCGCACAGCCGGTCCGTTGCGGCCTCGCCCCACCCCGCACCCCCGCCGAGGTCGCGGAGGAACGCCTCCACAGTGGGGAAGGCCGAGCCGTCCAACTCCGTCTCGAGGCGCTTGCGGCGGGTGCCGGTCACGTCGAGCACCACGGTTAACAGCACGGCAACGAACACGCCCAGCACCACGCCGTTCCCGAGGGCCACGTCCCATGGACTGGCGATGACGCCCGCGAGGACGTTCTGGGTCTGCAGCCCGACCGCAATCGACAGCGAAACGCCGACAATGAAGGCCCGCTGGCGGCTGAGCCCCTCCCGGAAGACGCTTCGCGTTCCCTCGACGAAGAACAGGCCCATGATGATCAACAGCAGGGCGCCCGTTACCGGTCGGGGGATCGTGTGCAAGACCGCGACGATCTTCGGAAGCAGGGCCAGCACGACCACCATCGCGCCCATGACGACGGCGGCTCGCCGCGCTGCCACCCCGGTGAAGTCGATGAGCGAGATGGTGGTGGGCAGATAGATGATGGTCGGTGGTGTGCCCGCGATTCCCGAGAGGAAGATGGCGATTCCGCTTGCATTCAGGGTCCCCTGCACGCTCCGGAAGTCGATGGTGCGGGGGTTTCGCCGGGAGACCTGCTGAATCACGGCACCCTCGTTGCTGGCTCTCACGGCGACCACCAGGCTCACGACCAGGAACACGAGCAGCAGCGCCCAGAAGTCTTCGCTCAGGATCGAAGCGAAGCCGGGCCAGCTGGAGCCACTCGGGAGGTAGAACCACGGTGTGTCGAGCGCCCGCTGCGCGTCGTAGACGCCCAGCGGCGCGGCAACGGCGCAGCCCGCCACGATGGCGATCGGCAGGGCCCACAGCCGCCACAGCCCTCTGCCCCGTAGCATCAGGAGCGCCGCCACCCCCAGCGTGACCGCCGCCACCGCCACCCCCGCCCCGGGCGAGGTGCCGGCAGGTACGTCGTTGAGTCGCTCCATGGCGATGGGCATGGCCGAGACGGCGATCATCATGAACGCCACGCCGGCCACGACGGGGGTGATGAGCCGCCGCAACTGGGCAAGCCAGGCCCCCACCGCGAACTGCACCAGCGACGAGGCGACGACGAGGCTCGACATCAGGGCCAGTCCGCCCTCGTGCACGGCCAGCACACACACGGCCAGGAAGGGCACGCCGGGGCCCATCAGCAGCACGTACCCGGATCCCAGCCGCCCGTACCGGGTCGCCTGGAGCGCCACGACCAAACCGGCAACGATGAGACTCGCGAACAGCGCCCACTCGAGGTAGCTCCCGTCGTCGTCGAACGCGGCCGCGAAGATGCTCGCGATCATGACCGTGTTCGACACGACCAGGGCCGTGCCCTGGAACGCCACTACGAGCGTCGTCAGAGGAGGGGATTTCTCCTCTGGCTCGTAACGGATGTGCTCTGGCATCTGTGGACTCCGGGACTGGACCCGACCCGAGGCTATGGCCTACGTGTATTCCCGGCCGCCATCCTAAGGAACTGCGGGAGCCGGGGACGGGCGTGGACACCCATGCGTTGCGGCCAGCCCGTGTCCTCCCTACGCCTTGTCGAACTCTGCCACAGGTGCTCAGGCCCTACTCTTCCCGTGGCTGCCGGAGCCACTCGGGAATGTCCCGAGCTGCGTGCAAGACCCTCCAGACATCAACGTCCGCCTCCCGCTCGACGTAGAACACCATGTACGGAAACCCGGTCACCA
>JAPPBY010000028.1 GCA_026702615.1 Chloroflexota bacterium
TTCGCGAGGGCGGGCGCACGGTCGGCGCCGGCGTCGTCACCAAGGTGCTCGAGTAGGAGGCGCCGGATGGCCAAGAGTAGGGGTGACCGCCAGATCGTCACGCTCGGCTGCACTGAGTGCCGGGAGCGCACCTATACTAGTTCGAAGAACCGGCGCAACGATCCGGACCGGCTCGAGCTCCGCAAGTTCTGCCCTCGCTGCCGGGAACACAAGCTGTACAGGGAGACAAGGTAGCGAAATGGCACGCGCCCAACGTCGCCGTGGTTCGCGTGGTCGCCGCGCAGCCCGCGAGCGCCGTGCCCCTGGCGCCTCCGAGGAGGTGACCGAGGGCGGCGGTGACGTCGTCGCGACGGTCGCCACCCCTCGCCTTCAGCCGCGGCGAGGCCGCTGGAACCCGTTCGGGTTCCTCAAGCGGCTCCAGCCCCGCGCTGTCGCCGACGTCATTTCGGAGCTGCGCAAGGTGACGTGGCCAACGTTCGCCGAGACGCGCTACCTCACCTTCGTCGTCGCCGTCGTCGCCATCATCGTCGGCCTGATCCTCGGCGGGTTCGACCTGCTGTTCGGCTGGATCATCGAGCAGCTCTTCTTTACGTAGCCATGAGTGAGGACAACGTGGAAGTCCAGGACACCGACACCACCAGCCACGAGTCGCTGCCCGAGGCCGGGCCCGAGGAGGTTGGGCTGCAGCCCACCCGCCGCCGCGCCCGCCGCGAGGAGCACGAGGAGCAGGATCAGATTAGCGACGAGGAGATCAGCGCCTCTGGCCGCTCCTGGTACTTCGTCAACACGTACAGCGGGCACGAGTACAAGGTGCGCCACGCCATTAAGGCGACCATCGACCAGATGGACGCTGGCGACCGTGTCTTCCACGTGATCGTCCCAACCGAGGACGAGATCGAGATTCGCGAGGGCCAGCGCCGCACCGTGAAGCGAAAGCTCTACCCCGGCTACGTGCTCGTGCAGACGATCACGCTGCAGGAGGGCGACCCCGAGTCCGACAACCTCTGGCACATGATTCGCAACACCAGCGGCGTCACTGGCTTCGTCAGCGCGGGCTCCGAGCTCTCGGGCGGCACGCCCAAGCCGGTCGCCCTCACCCAGGACGAAGTCAACAACATCCTGCGCGCCATGCGCATGGAGCAGCCGCGCGTGCGCGTCGGCTTCCAGGTGGGCGAGAGCGTGCGAATCGCATCCGGCCCCTTCGAGGACCTCGTCGGCTCCGTCGACGAGATCAACACGGAGAAGGGCAAGGTTCGCGTGCTCGTGAGCATGCTCGGGCGCGAGACTCCCGTGGAGCTCGATTTCCTCCAGGTGGAGAAGCTCTAGCAGCAGCGGCCGCCCCCCGCTTCCCTCCCGTAAGCCACGCGTGAAGATCGGCGCCGTTCGGGTTGTGCGCCGCCGACGGCTCTGCGAGGGTGGACCCATGCTTCCTGCTTCGAGCCGCCACCTGCGTATGCCCTTCCTTCTCCTCGTCCTGGGCGCTATTGCCCTCATCGCGATCGCTTGCGGCGGCGGTGATGAGTCGCAGGACGAACCGGCTGCTGCAACCGAGGCCGAGGCCCCAACCGCGGAGGCGACCGAGCCTCCGACCGAAGCGCCCGCGGCCACCGAGCCGCCTGCCACCGAGGCTCCCGAGCCGGTCGATGAGGCCGCGTCCGTCGACAGGCAGTACCTCCTCGCCCTCTGCGTGGCCGGCAACGACTTGCAGACCGCCATGTTCACGGCGGCGATCCGAATGGAGACCGAGGGCGTGGACCCTGAAGATCCAGAGGCCTTTGGCGAGTTGTTCGTCGAGCCGCTGGCCGGCTTCCTCGAGGTTATGCGCGACGTTACGCCGCCCGACGACGTGGCGGATTACCACACGGCGGCACTGGCCCAATACGAGGCGCTGGTCAACCTCTTCGCCTCCATCCAGGAAGGCGAGGAGATGGAAGGAGACCCCTTCGAGCTCCTTGGCGGGATGCTGGGGGCGGCGGAAGAGATCCCCGTCATCCCCGAGGCCGCCCTTGACCGCCTCGCCGGGGTTTCCGAAGGCATTCCCGAGTGCGAAGGATCCATCTTCCTGCCCGCGTTCCTGGGGCAGGTTGACACGGGCGAGATTGACGCCGGATCGCCCGCGGAAGGCGAGCAGGGGGGCGAGGCCGATCCCGAGGCCGAGGACTACGTCCGCCAGATCTGCCTCGCAGGCGACGACTACGACGCCGCCATCCAGGAGGCGATCGCTGGCATGGGTCCCGACGCGGATCTGGACGAGAGCGATCCGGAGGTGTTCGCAACGGTGTTTCGGGAGGCGATGCGAGGTCTCGCCGAGAACATGGCGGGCATCTGGCCGCCTCCGGACATCGCTGAATACCACGAAGCCGCGACCGCCCGCTTCGGCGAGATGGTGGTGGTCCTCGACGGCATCATGGAAGCGCTCGATGCCGGCCGCGAGGTCTCCGGTGAGCAACTGGCCCGCTTCCAGCAACTGCTGGGAGGCGGGATCGGGATGCCGGGTCTTCCGATGAACGTCGCCAACCGGTTCGGCCAGGCGGCCAACCACGTCATCGAGTGCTACAACTCCGGGTTCCTCTACGGCTTCCTCGGCGGGGGCCAGTAGCGGCCTACCTGTCCGCCGCTCCTAGTTGCACTCGTAGCCGCCACAGGCTTCCGGCGGCAGCCCTCCCTCCGGGACGCGCTCCTCGCAGAGTCCCGAGAGGATGCACGCCTCGTCCTTGACCCCGGCGTACTGCTGCATCAGCTCCTCGTCGCTCTCGTCGCCGAAGGAGATGAGCGCGCGGTCGATATCCGTGATGTCCTGGAAGGCGAGGCCATCGACCCGTACGCCGTTGACGATGAAGGAGAGCCGCTCCGTCTCCGAGTTGCACAACTGCTCCCCCTCGGGGGTCGTCAGGCACTGGTCCGTCAGCTCGAAGCCGAGGGAGTGAAAAAACTCCCGCCAGGTCGTGCCCTCCCGGTGCGCGTGGACGATGTCGTGGTACGGCTCGTGGATGTGGGCGTTCTCGCTGAGCTCGACCTCCGCGGTCGAGAAGAAGCGGTCCCGGTTGAAGTCGTAGCGCTCGCCGCGGACGTAGAGGGCAAAGTCCGCGTGCCAGTGCACCGACTGACGCAGCTCGCAGCCCGGGGTTCCCGGTTCGCAGACCACCGTCACGGGGCCGTCGTCGCCGCTGTTGAGGATGAGCAGAACGGCCAGCACAACAACGGCCGCCACGAGCAGCGCGACGATTGGGAGCCAGATGCGGGGAGCGAGCGTGCCCCGGGGCGGTTGGGATGGGTCAGCTGCCGTCATCGTCCTCGGCGTCCGGCTCGCTCTCGCCGTCGCCATCTGGTTCCGCCTCGTCCTCGGCTGTCGCGGCCGCGATGGCTTCCTCGATCATCTCGCGCCAGGCCTCGATCGTCTGAGGAGGAGCCTGGACGGGGAGGTCGTTGATGACGAAGTTGGGCGTGCCCCGGAATCCGTACGCCTGCGCCGCCGACTGGCCCCTGGCGACGCGGCTGAACGCATCGGGACCCGCCTGGCAGGCGGCGAACGCATCCGTGTCTAGCCCCAGTTCCCCCGCGATCTCGACTAGGCTCTCTTCCGAGAACACGCCCTCGTCCGGATAGAAGCCGTCCTCGGCCTGCTTCGCGAAGAGGCGGTTCGCGTACTCGAACATGCGGTTCTGCTCGGCTGCGCACTCAGCGCCCACGGCCGCCGTGACCGACTCACGTATCCCAACCACGGGGTAGTGCCGGAATTCGATCTGCAGGAGTCCCGCCTTCACGAACTCCTCGACCAGGAACGGCTCGATGTTGAGCGTGTAGGTGAGGCAGTGGGGGCACTGGAAGTCCTCGAACTGGATCAGCTTCACCGGTGCGTCGTCGCTGCCCAGCTTCGTGCCGTTCTGCATCTCGGTGGGGAGGTCGGCCAGGGCCTGGTTGAGGAGTTCGACGGCAGTGTTCCCGTCGTCGTCACCGTTGCGAAGGGCGAGCACGATCACGAGCGCCAGAAGGACGGCCGCGAGGAGGCTCACGCCGATGAGGAAGGGCCAGCTCAGGAAGTTCGTGCCGCGCCCACCACCGCCGCCACCGCTGCCGCCGCTATCTCCGCCCCCCTGCGACGAGCCCCGCGAACGCCCGCCGCCCCGGTAGGAGGTCGCCTGTCTGCGTGCCTGGCGGCTCTGCTCGCGTCGCGCCTGCCGGTTGGACATCGCGTCGAGGATAGCAAAGGGCGCGCTACGGGCATCGCGCGTATCGATATCCCTACAGTGCCCGAAGCGGGTCAACCCAAGGCTGCGGCGAGGCGTCGCCGTCCGCGGGCCGCCGTGGGTTTTCGCCCCATTGACGAGTGTGGCTAGAAAAGATAGCCTGCCGCAAGGAGCGATTTCTTGGTCACGCTCGACACACAGAAGGCTGTCACCCAACTCGAGGACGCTGGGGCCCCAGAGCCCCTGGCGCGTGCTACGGTTGATGTGGTGGAGGAAGGTGTGCAGAAGGGCACCGAGAAGCTTGTGACTGAAGCGACCCTGTACCGGGCGCTGTTGATTCAAGGCGGGGTGCTGCTCGGCGCGTTTGCAGCGGTCGAGGCGCTCCTCGGCTAGCTAGTTGCTCCTGGCCCTACCTGACGCCTAGCCCGCCGTCTCCGTCAGGAACCCCTCGACCAGCTCCAGGAACCGGTCGAACTGGTCGTGGTGGACCCAGTGACCCGAGTCCTCGACCGTCTCGGCGCGGTAGTAGTGGAACGCGCTGTAGTCGGCTGCGTCCTGCTTCCCCCAGCTCTCCGCCCCCTGGATGAAGAGGATGGGCGCCCGGATCTGGTTCCAGATGTCGCGCGCGTCTTCCATGTTGAACTCGTAGGGCGAGCGCGAGCGCACGTGATTGTCGAACTTCCACAAGTAGCCGCCCTCCACCTCCCGCACCCCGTGCACGGTCAGGTGGCGGGCCAGCTCGGGCGAGAGGTGCGAGTTCGCCTCACGCATGCGTGCCACGGCGTCCTCGAAGGTTGGGTAGATGCGCGGCTCGCGGCCGGCCAGCTCGCGCATGTCCGCGAGCCACTCGCGCATGCGCTCGTGCGCGGGGCGGTGCTGCTCCCCCGCCCACGGCAGCCGGCCCAGCCCCTCGATGCTGACCACGGCCTGGACGTTCTCGGGCACCGTGCCCGCGTACTGCAGGGCGATGCTGCCCCCGAGCGAGTGCGCCACGAGCGTCACCGGCGTCCGCCCGATCTCCCCCACGACGGCGTGCAGGTCGAGCGCGTAGTCGATGATCGAGTAGTTCCCGCCGAGCGCCCAGTCGGAGTCGCCGTGGCCGCGCAGGTCGACGGCGAACACCTGGTAGCGGTCGATGAGCGCGAGGGCGGTACGGTCCCACGAGCGGGCGTGGTCGCGCCCTCCGTGCAGGAGGATGAGCGGCGGCTTGTCCGCCTCCCCCCAGACGACGTAGTGCAGTTGTACGCGTTGCGAGGTGACGTAGCGGGATTCGGGTTCCATGGCGTGCGGCAGTGTAGTGGCCTCTGCCCTTACGCGGTGCGGCCGGCTCACGAACCGTCCGGGTTCTCGCTCAGGCGCGCAATGGCGCTGTAGAGGTCGGACATCTCAATGCCCTGCCTGAGGAGCGCCGCGATCTGCTCTTCGATGGTCAGGTTCTCGCTGTCTTCCAGGAGTACCCAGTGAACATTCCGGTACGTCGTGAACAGGTAGACGCCGTTCGTCTCTCCGTCCTCGTGGTAGCCGAGGTCCTCAAGTGCGGCCGAGAGAACGGCAAACGCCCGGCTATGCGGCAATGGGGAGCTGCTCGACGGACTCGTTGGCCAGCGTCGGCGCGGGCTCCCGGCGAGGCGGGTCGCCAAGCTCGTAGCTGATCCCGCGCGCCGTCAGGAACGAATCAAGCGCCTCTAGCCCCTCCCTCTTGAGGCGCCGGACGAGCATGACGTGGGCAGCGCCGCTCTTGCTCTCCGCCTCGTCCCGCGTCGCCCCCGCTGTGATGACGCCAGTCTCCAGCGCGGTCGTGGTCCAGTGGCCGCCGTGCTCAATGCTCTGAACCGTCAGGCGGAAGTGCACCGTGTCCTGGACTGCGTCGGCCATCCGCTGACTCCTCCCCTGGAGGACGGCGCCCGATTGGTGTCGGGCCTGCTCCGCCTGCGCCGAAGTGTACGTCGTGTCGTTGCAACTGGTAAATGGATTGGGCTTGTGTGCAGAACCGGCTGGCCATCGGCCAACCAGCTCTGCCTAGGAGAAGGCGGGGCCGCCCGGCTGGCAGGTGCGGCAGAAGCTCGTCACCTTCTTGCTCGCCTCGATGTCCGTAATCTTCGCCCCGTCCCGGGGACAGAGGGCGTCGCCGCCAAGCCGGTGGACGCGGAAGAAGTCGCGCCGCTCGCGGTACTCGAGCGACTCGCCCTTCACCATGCGCTCGCGGGCGAGCGGTGTCGCCCATGCCATCACCTCGCGCGCCGAGGCGAACAGGCGGCGCAGGTCGTCCTCCTCCAGGTCCTTCCGGGCGGTGAACGGGTTGATGCGCGCCTGCCACAGGATCTCGTCGCTGTAGGCGTTGCCGACGCCCTGCACGAACTCGGCCTTGGTGAGGATGTTCTTGATGCGCCCCCGGTACTTGCGGATGCGCTCCAGCCACACCTCCTCCGTGAGGGCGGGGTCGAGGAGGTCGGGGCCGCCGGCGGTCCAGTTTGGGATCGCCTCGATCTCCTCCAGCGGTAGCAGGTAGATGCGTCCCATGACGCGGAAGTCTGCGTAGCGCAGCTCCATGCCGCCCGAGAGCGACAGGCGCAGGCACGTCCGGCCCTGGCGCTTGGCGTCGGGCGGGGCGTACTGGAAGCGGCCCGTGAGCATAGGGTTGATGGCCAGCACCCGCCTTGAGGCGAGCGTGAACAGCAGGAACTTCCCGTGCCGCTCCGTCTCCCCGAAAGCGTCGCCCGGGAGCGACTCCGCGAGCGCGGTCGCCCCCGTCCGCACGACGTGCGGAATTTTGACCTCGACCGACTCGACGGTCTGGCCCGGAAGCCGCTCGTTCAGGAAGCCGCGGATCGCCTCAAGGTCGGGGATCTCGGGCATCGCGTCAGACGCCCTGGCGGCCGGTCGCCTCGCGGGCGAAGGCCTGCACCGACGTGAGGATGCCGAGCAGCCCCTCTCCCTTGCCCATCGAGACCTCGCGACCGTAGATGTCGAAGACGACGTCGCCGGGGATGCGCAGCACCTCATCGAGCGACGCACCCGAGATGGTGTCGTCGAGGATGGCGCAGAAGGACATGGCGGAGATGCCCTGCGGGTTCTCGACGGCGAACCAGTACTTCTGGGCGCCGTCGTCCGTGTCCTCGGCCCAAACGTACGCCTGCGATTCGCAGCGCTTCACGCGGCGCTCCTCGGGGAAGGGGCGCACGGCCACTCGCTCGGGTACCGGCTCGAACTGGTCGGCGTACTCGATCAGGTAATCGACGCGCTCCCCACGCTCAAGGAACGAGAACTCGTCGAGCAGGTCCGCGAGCGGCTGGGGGATGCCCTCGTGGGTCACTTCTCGATGGGCACGTTCACCAGGTTGCCCCATTCGGTCCAGGAGCCGTCGTAGTTGCGGACGTTCCCGAAGCCGAGCAGGTGCGTGAGCACGAACCACGTGTGGCTGCTGCGCTCACCGATGCGGCAGTAGGCGATCGTGTCTCCGTCGGGCGAGAGCCCCTGCTCGTTCAGGTAGATCTCCTGAAGCTCGGCGGCGGTCTTGAAGGTGCCGTCCTCGGGGTTGGCCGCGCGCGCCCAGGGGATGCTCCTGGCGGTGGGGATGTGGCCGCCGCGCAGGGCGCCCTCGTTGGGGAAGTCGGGCATGTGCAGGCGCTCGCCGGAATACTCCTGCGGGCTGCGAACGTCCACGAGCTGGCCGCCCGCATCGAGGTGCGCGAGCACGTCCTCGCGGAAGGCCCGGACGGGGGCGTCGTTGCGCTCGGGGGCGGAGTAGTCGGTGGCGTCGTAGGTGGGCACCTCGCGCACGAGGTCGCGGCCCTCCTGCTCCCACTTCTGGCGGCCGCCGTCCATCACCTTCGCGTTGCTGTGGCCGAAGAGCTGGAACACCCAGTAGGCGTAGCAGGCCCACCAGTTGTTGCGGTCGCCGTAGAAGATGACGGTCGTGTCCTGCCCGATCCCGCTGCGCGACATGAGCGCCTCGAAGCCTTCGCGGTTCAGGTAGTCGCGGCGGAGCTGGTCGTTCAGGTCAGCCGCCCAGTCGACCTGCACCGCCCCGGGAATGTGCCCGGCGGGGTAGAGGAGCTGGTCTTCGTTGGACTCGACGATGCGGATTCCGGCGGTATCAAGGTTGTCGGCGACCCAGTCGGTGCTGACGAGGACATCGGGGTTGGAGTACCCCCGGCTGGCGATATCGGACATGGCGTTGCTCCTGAGCGTGTTGCCGCGGCGGGTAGGGCCCGCGGCGGGGCATGTAGCGTACTAGGAGAGCGCTCGCTTCGCTCGCTGAGTGGAGCGGCGGGCTGCCGCCCGCCTGAGGAGAGCGCTTGGCGCTGCGCGCCTTGCTGAGGAAAGCGCCGCGCTGGCGCGCGGCTGAGTGGGCGGGGGCCAGTTACGAACCACTGGCGACTGGCGCGTAGCATGACGGGAATGAAGGACGCCAGGGACCTCACCCCGGAGGAGGCCGCAAAGCGGCTGCGGGAGATCATGTACGCCGGGTCGAGCAACCGGGCGAGCCTGAACACCGAGCCCATGAAACGGGCGATCCGCGAGCTGTCGGAGCGGGCCGCCGAGGCGGAGCCCCTGGAGGCATCGGCCGAGGTGGTTGTGACGTCGCACGGCGTAGGCCGAGGTGCGCTCTTCGCGGGGCTCGCCTTGCTCGTGCTCATCGGTGGCATCGCGGCCGCGATAGTCCTGGGCTAGCCACCAGCCACTAGAACACGAGCTGTTGGGAGTCCCCGTCCGTTGCTGGAGCGGCGGCGCCTCCGCCCTCCAGCCAGCGCTCCAAGTCGACGCGCTCGAAGCCCTGCACGGCGGCGAGGTCCTGCGGGTCGCAGACGTGGGGCGCGCCGCGCTCGTGGCCGGGCAGGGCCGTCAACTCGGCGCGGAAGATGATGGCCAGCTCCCAGCCGTTGTCGCCCTCGCGCGAAATGACGTCGGCAAGGCGCAGGTCTGACATGGCGCCGTCGCACCACTCGTCGATGATCGTCGAGGCGATCTCGTACGGGTTCGCGCCCTGGTCGAGTACGGTCCAGGGAAGCCAGCGGCCCTTCGGTCCGGGCGGGTCCAGGACGAAGGCGACGATGCGTCCCTCCAGCACGGGCACGACGTGCACCGAGAGCAGGACGCCGCTCGCCATCAGATAACGCCGGCGAAGACCGAGTCGTCCTCGAACGGCCCCACGGCGGCGATCGTCGCCGCCTCCGGCCGCAGGAGGTCGCCGCCCACGCGGCGGAGGTCGTCGAGCGTGACCCCTTCGACCATCGCCACCACCTCGTCGACGGTGAGCACCTCGTCGAGGACGAGCTCCTGGCCGCCAAGCCAGGCGGCAACCGAGCGCGTGTCCTCCATGCGCAGCTGGATGCGGCCCGTCACCATGCGCTTGCCCTTCTCCAACTCCTCGTCGCCGGCGTCGCAGAGGAAGCGCTCGATCTCCTCGCGCGCGGCCTCCAGGGTGACGCGCGCGTTCGAAGGGTCGCAGCCCGCGTAGACCGTGAACGCGCCCGCATCGCGGTACTCGCTCATGTAGGAGTGGACGTCGTACACGAGCGCGCGTTCCTCACGCAGCTCCAAAAAGAGGCGGCTCGACATGCCTTCGCCCAGCAGCGCGCTCACCAGCCCGGCGGCGTACTGGTCCTCGTGGCCGAGGGGCAGAGCGGGGTAGGTCAGGCAGAGGTGCGCCTGCTCCGTCGCCTTCGTGCGGACGCCCACGCGGGGGGACTCGCCGCGCGGCTCGACCGGGTGCCAGGCGTGGGCCTCGCCCTCCGGGGCGGGCCCGAGCCAGCGCGAGGCTGCCTCCACCACCGCCTCGTGCGTGATGTTCCCCGCCACCGACAGGACCATGTTCGAGGGCACGTACTGCGCGCGGAAGTAGCGCTCGACCGCGGAGAGCGGCAGCGACCGCGCCGTCTCCATCGCGCCGCCGATGTTGCGCCCGAGCGGCTGGTCGGGCCAGAGCGTCTCATCCGCGAGGATGGCGGCCAGCTCGCCGGGGTTGTCCTCCACGCTGGACAGCTCCTCGAGGATGACCATGCGCTCCTTCTCGAGCTCGACCGGGTCCATCTCCGGGGCCGTCACCATGTCGGAGAGGATGTCGATCGTCTCGAGGGCGGCGAAGTCGGGCGTCTTCGCGTAGTAGACCGTCAGCTCGCGGTCGGTGGCGGCGTTGTGCAGGCCGCCGACCGACTCGATCGCCTCCGCGATCTCCTGCGCGGTCGGCCGGCGCGAGGCGCCCTTGAAGAGCATGTGCTCGAGGAAGTGCGAGAGGCCCGCCTCCGCGTCCACCTCGTAGCGGCTGCCCGCGCCCACGTACAGGCTGACCGTGGCCGACCGCGTCTGCGGCATCTCGCTCGTGATGATCCGCAGCCCGTTGGGCAGCACCGTTCGCTGGAACACGTCGTCTGTTTCCCTCGCCTGCCGTTTAGCGGCGCTCATCATGGGCGGCGGGGGTGTTCAGGGACAACCTCTCGTCTACGTCAGGCTCGCCCCACAACTCACCCTGCGAGCTCGCCCCGGGCGTCGCGGGCGGGTCGATCCCGAGGTGCCGCCAGGCGGCCGCCGTGGCCATCCGGCCCCGCGGCGTGCGCTTCAACAGCCCGCGCTTCAGCAGGAACGGCTCGTACACGTCGAAGACCGTGTCCGACTCCTCGCTGATGGCCGCGGCGATCGTCTCCAGCCCCACGGGGCCGCCCTCGAACTGTTCGACGAGGGCCCGCAGGAGGCGGCGGTCATTCACGTCGAGCCCGAGCGCGTCCACCTCCAGCAGGTCGATCGCCTCGCGCGTCGCCTCCAGCGTCGCGACCCCGTCCGCGCGCACCTCGGCGTAGTCGCGCACGCGCCGCAGGATGCGGTTCGCGACGCGCGGCGTGCCTCGCGCGCGCTTCGCGATCTCCTCCGCGGCCTCCCCGGCGAGTTCGATCCCCAGCAGGCCCGCCGAACGCCGCACGATCGTCGTGAGCGCATCGAGCTCGTAGAAGTCGAGCCGGTAGACGGAGCCGAAGCGGTCGCGCAAGGGTGCGCTGATCATGGCGTAGCGCGTCGTTGCCCCGATGACCGTGAAGTTCGGGAGCTGCAGCCGGATGGAGCGCGCCCCCGGTCCCTTCCCGATGACGAGGTCGATGGCGAAGTCCTCCATCGCCGGGTAGAGGATCTCCTCGACGGCCCGCGCCAGCCGGTGGATCTCGTCGATGAACAGGACCTCGCCCTCCTTCAGGTTGGTGAGGATGGCGGCGAGGTCGCCGGGCCGCTCGATGGCGGGGCCGCTCGTGGTGCGGATGGGGGCGGTCATCTCCGCCGCGAGGATGTGCGCCAGGGTCGTCTTGCCCAGCCCGGGCGGCCCGTAGAAGAGGTGGTGGTCGAGCGGTTCGCCCCGCTTCTTCGCCGCCTCGATGGCGATCACGAGGACTTCCTTGACGCGCTCCTGCCCGGGGAAGTCGCCGAGCCGTTGGGGCCGCAGGGTCTGCTCCGCCTGGAGCTCCTCATCGTCCTGCAGGGCCCCGTCGATCGCGCGTTCCTCGGCGGCCATGCCGCAAGTCTACCCGGACGGGAACGGATGTTCGAGCGCTAGCCCGTCGCCTGCAACTCCTCCGGCTGCCGCGCCGCGCGCAGCACCCGGAAGATCGTGCGCCGCGAGAGCCCGAAGCGCGCCGCCAGCTCATCGACCGATAGCCCCTGTTCCCGCGAGAGCCGCACGATCGTCGCGTCGCGACCCGTGCGCAGCATCGCCGGCGCCCCGCCCGGCTCCTCGTAGCGACAGCGCGGCAGCGGGCAGCGCAGGCACGAGGGATAGAGGTCGCAGCCGGTGTCGCGGTAACGGGTGTTCTCGGGCAGCGCGTCGATGCGCGGCCGCCGGACCGGGGACTCGTCCAAGGCGCTCCACCTCCTGTGGGGGAGGAGGCAGAATAGAACTATTGTTCTAAGAGGTCATCACCCGGATGGCATTCCTGTCGGAAACTGAAGGCTGCCCCGGGCTACAGCGACATCGTCCGCAGCCGCTCGATGCGCTCCTCCAGCGGCGGATGCGTGCTGAACAGCTTCCCCATGCCACCCCCCCGGAACGGGTGGACGATGTAGAGCGCCGCCACCGCTTCCTGCTGGGGCGTCTCCTGCATTGGCGCGTACTCGACGCCCTGGTGCAGCTTCTGCAGCGCGCTCGCGAGCGCGTGCGGGTCGCGCACGATGCGCGCGCCCGTCTCGTCGGCGGCGAACTCCCGCGTGCGGCTGATGGCGAACTGGATGATGGAGGCCGCAAGCGGCGCCAGGATCATGATCGCGATCGCGGCGAACGCGTTCCGCTGGCCGCCGAAGAAGATCAGCATGAACGAGATCATCGAGATCGCCCCCGCGATCGTCGCCACGATCGAGCTCGTGAGCGTGTCCCGGTTCTTCACGTGCGCCATCTCGTGACCGATGACGGCGCGCAGCTCGTGCTCGTTGAGCAGCTGCACGATGCCCGTCGTGACCGCTATCACGCCCTTCTCCGGGCTGCGGCCCGTGGCGAAGGCGTTCGGGGTGGCGCTCTCGATGATGCAGACCTTCGGCATCGGCATGGAGGCGCGGTAAGCCACTTCTTCGACCATGGCGTGAAGCCCCGGCGCTTCGTCCGCCGATACCTCGCGCGCCCCCGCCATGCGCAGGGCGAACTTGTCGCTCCACCAGAAGGCGGAGAAGTTCATGACCGCCGCGATGACGAGGAAGATGATGAGCCCGCCGAATCCGCCCAGCGCGTAGCCGATGAAGAGCAGCAGCGCCGTCAGGGCCGCGAGCAGGAAGCCGGTCTTGATACCGTTCATGGGTGTGGAGATTCCTCCGTGAGTCCACGATCCAGTATAGGAGAGCGGACGATCGGCGCGTGAAGGCGCGGTCTGCTTAACCGAACCTATCTGCCTTATGGATATGAAACGTGTACATTTGTCGTGACGGGGTGAGGAGGTCGCTCATGAGCGAGGCGATCGAGGCGGTGGTTCACTTCAAGGTGACCGTGCGAAGCGTCGAGCACGAGGGCTACTGGACGACGAAAGCCCTCGAGACCGGCATCGTGACCCCGGGCGCCACGCGGGGAGAGGCCGAAGCGCGAAACGGCGAGGCCCACGTCCTGCTGGTCCGGCGGGTCAAACGGCTGGGCCTCGTGGCGCTTGCCGAGTTCATGGACTCCCACGGCGTCGACTACGAGATCGGCGACCCGGCGCTCACGAACCGGTCGGTCGAGCAACTGCCGCTGGCCGCGTAGCCCCGCCTCAGCCCCTGGCGACGAACCCCGCCACCGCCCGCCGCGCCTTCTCCTGCGTCCCGGCAAGCTCGTCCCCGCCCTCCAGGGGCGTCCAGCGATACTCGAACCGCAATCCCTGCACCCGTTCCGGCCCCAGCGGTTCGCAGCGCCAGGTGTCGGGCAGTTCGAGGGCCGGCGTCGTGACGAAGCAGTGCCACTTCTGGTCACCCGCCTCGAAGACTCCTGCCCGCTCCCACCCCCCGAGCGGCAAGCCGCTCTCCTCCAGCACTTCCCGCGCGACCGCCTGCAGTGGCGTCTCGCCGGCGTCCACCTTGACCGTCCCGCCTGGCACCTGCAGGCCCGCCTCGGGCACGCCCGCGTGCTCGAACACGAGCAACTCGCGCCCCTCCTCGCCCTCGCGAACCACGAATCCGTACGCCTTTTCCATCATGTGATGATTCTGGCAGATCGTTCCCTTGCGCGAACGGCTACACTCGCTTCGTGACCCAGCAAGAAGGCCGATCGAGATTCGCAGGCTTCTGGCGCTACCTGCGGATGGTGCTCATCGTCGTCCTCGGCGTGCTGCTCATCATGCAGATCGTCCGCGGCCAGTGGGGCGACGTGCCCATCACCGCCGTCTTCGTCGCGCTCCTGATCTTCCTGGAGGCCATGGACCGCGGCTGGATCAGCGGGTTGCGGGGCGGCGGGCCTCCCGGCTCGCGTTAGAATCGCGCCCCAAGCTGAAGGGAGCCCTCACATGTCCGACGCCCAGTACCTCGCCGACCGCATCGCTCTCATGGACGTCCTGGTCAAGTACGGCACCGCCGTTGACGCCCGCGAGATGGACCGCTACCGCTCCTGCTTCACCGACGACGTGCTCGTCGTGGGCTACGGCCCCGAGAACATCGAGGGCGCCGATGCCTACCTCGACTACGTAATCACCGCCCTCGAGAACTTCCCCGCCACGCAGCACATGATGGGCAACCAGGTCGCCGAGATCGACGGCGACACCGCTCACACGCGGACCGACGTCCAGGCCACGCATGTGCTGAAGGAAGACCCCGACGCGATCATGACCCTCTGGGCCACCTACGTGGACGACATGGTCCGGGGCGACGACGGCCAGTGGCGCATCAAGCGCCACGAGCTCGTGCGCGCGGGCAGCCAGCGGACGGTCAACCAGCCCTGACCCCGTAGCCGCCCGCTACAGCTTCGCCACCTGCGGCAGCACGTTCTTCGCGAGCCAGTCGGGCACGGCGTTCGACGACAGGTTGAACCAGATGAACACCACCTCGTCGACGCCCGACTCCGCGAGCTGCCCGATCCGGTCCACCATCTGGTCGGGTGACCCCATGATCGCGCCTCGCTCGTAGAGCGAGGCGATGTAGTCCGGCGGGGACATGGGGCTGGGCGGGGCCCGCCGCAGCATCTGCAGCGCCGCCTCCGCCTCGAGTTCTGCGTCGGTCGCCCCGATCAGGCCCATCGTCATCATCGTGTGCCGGATCTCGCCCGGGTCGCGCCCGATCTCGTCGCAGTAGCCCGCCAGCAGCTCGCACTTGCGCTGGTAGACCTCCGGCGAGAGGTCGACGCTGTTCCACTCGTGCGCGTGCTTCGCCACCAGGGGCAGGGTGCGCCGCTCGCCGCCGCCGGCGATGAGCACGGTCGGTCGGCTCGCTTCCGGCTTCGGGCGCGTGTCCGCCTCGCGAAGCTGGTAGTAGCGCCCGTCAAACGAGGCGGGGCCCTCGCCCCACATCGCCAGCATCACCTGGATGTACTCGTCGAGCCGCTCGGAGCGCTCCCGGATTGAGGGGTAGTCGACGCCGTAGGTGCGGTGCTCCCCCTCGTGCCAGCCGACCCCCAGCCCCATCACGAAGCGGCCCCCGCTGAGCAGATCGAGCTGCGCCGCCAGCCGCCCGACGTTCGAGGGTGGCCGGAACATGACCGGGGTCACCAGCGGCCCGATGCGCACGCGCTCCGTCTCCCGCGCCGCCAGCGCGAAGAGGATGTAGGGCTCCAGCGAGACGATCTGGTTCACCGAGAAGAAGTGGTCACCCAGGTACCACGAGGCGAACCCGCGCTCCTCGGTCGTTCGCATCGAGGCGGTCGCCTCCTCGAACGTGAGGTCCCACGGGCCTATGACGAGCGCGACATCCATTCGTGCATCCCTCCTCGGGTTCCGGGTCCTACAGGTCCGCGACCTGCGGCATCACCTCGCTCGCGAGCCAGGCTGGCACGCTGTCGGAGGACAGGTCGAAGTAGGTGAACTGGACCTCGTCGATGCCCGCCTCCGCGAGCCGTCCGAGCTTGTCCACGATCTCGTCGGGAGTCCCCATGATCGCGCCGATCCCGCGCAGCATCTCGCGGTAGTCCGCGGGCGACATGCCCGGCGGCGGGGGCATGCGCTGCATTTGCAGGAGCGTCGCCGCCTCCACCTCCGCCTCGGTCGAGCCGATGAGCCCCATCGTCGTCATCGTGTGGCGAATCTCGCCCGGATTGCGACCGGTCTCCTCGCAGTAGCCAGCCAGGAGCTCGCACTTGCGCCGGTAGTCGTCGAGCGGCAGGTCGACGGCGTTCCAGGCGTCCGCGTACTTCGACACCAGCGGCAGCGTGCGCTTCTCGCCGCCGCCCGCGATGAGCACCGACGGCCGCCCGGACACTGGCTTGGGCTGCGGGTCCGCGTCGCGAAGCTGGTAGTAACGTCCGTCGAACGAGGCGGGTCCCTCGCCCCACATGGCCTGCATCACCTGGATGTACTCGTCGAGCCGGTCGAAGCGTTCCCCGAGCGACGGATACTCGATGCCGTAGGCCGCGTGCTCCCCTTCGTTCCAGCCGATCCCCAGGCCGAGCACGAAGCGCCCTCCGCTCAGCAGGTCGAGCTGCGCCGCCAGCCGCCCCACGTACGAGGGCGGCCGGAACATCACCGGCGTCACCAGCGAGCCGAAGCGGATGCGCTCCGTCTCGCGCGCCGCCAGCGCGAACAGCATGTACGGCTCCAGCGAGTCGATCTGGTCCACCGTGTAGAAGTGGTCCCCCAGGTAGTACGAGGAGAACCCGTGCTGCTCCGTGACCCGCATCGAGGAGACGGCCTCCTCGAAGGTCACTCCCCACGGCCCCACGACGAGTCCGATGTCCATCGTCCGCCTCCGCCCCCGCTACAGCGTCGACACCTGCGGCAGCACCTCGCTCGCGAGGAAGGCCGGCAGGCTGTCGCTGGTCAGGTCGAAGTAGACGAACTGGACCTCGTCCAGGCCCTCCTCCGCGAGCCATCCGAGGTGGTCGACCACCTCGCCCGCGGTCCCCATGATCGCGCCCCCTTCGCGCATCGCCGCGCGGTACTCGGCGGGGGTGGGGTTGCCGGGCGGGGGCGTGCGCTGCATCTGCGTGAGCGTGGCCGCCTCCACCTCCTCGTCTGTCCTCCCCACGAACCCGATCGTCGTCATCGAGCGGCGGATCTCGCCCGGGTCGCGACCGACATCGTCGCAGTGCCCGGCCAGCACTTCGCACTTGTGGCGGAAAACCTCGGGCGTCAGATCGACGCTGTTCCACTCGGCCGCGTACTGCGCCACCAGCCTCAGGGTGCGCTTCTCGCCCGAGCCTCCGATGAGGAGCGGCGGGTGTCCCGCCGGCGGCTTCGGCAGCGCGTCGGCCTCGCGGAGCTGGTAGTACTGCCCCTCGAACGAGGCCAGCCCCCTGCCCCACATCCCCTGCAGCACCTGGATGTACTCGTCCAGCCGGTCGAAGCGCTCGCCCAGGGGCGGCCAGTCGACGCCGTACGTGAGGTGCTCCGCCTCCCCCCAGCCGACCCCCAGCCCGAGCACGAAGCGCCCACCGCTGAGGATGTCCGTCTGTGCCGCCAGCCGCCCCACGTTCGAGGGCGGCCGGAACATCACCGGCGTCACCAGCGGTCCGAAGCGAATGTTCTCCGTCTCCCGCGCCATGAGCGTGAACAGCAGGTACGGCTCGAGAGAGTCGAGCTGGTCGCCCACGAAGAAGTGGTCGCCCAGGTAGTACGAGGAGAACCCGTGCTTCTCCGCCACGTCGATCGAGAAGCTGATGTCGTCGAACGACACGTCCCAGGGTCCAACCGCGAATCCGATGTCCATGCGCCTACCCTCCGGCCCGCGCGCCTGCGGCTAACCGTACGCGAACGAGATAGCTTCGTCGCCAGCGAGGACTACGGCTGGCTCGCAACCTGAGCAGGTCGGAGACTGCGGCCGACGAGGATTAAGGGATCGCTCCGAGCGTGGCGCGTCGGCGCGTCCGCCGTTGAGACTAAGGCCGAAAGGAGACTCCCCCGTGCCTGCATATACATTCCTTGGAACCGTGCTGAGGGCTCGCTCTCCCATCACTCTGGCCCGTGTACACGAAGGAAATCTCAACCCCATAGGTCTGACCTGTGTCACTACTGACGGAACCCTCAGGTTTGACGCATCGATAAGGGTGGTTGCTTCTCACGTCGAGGTCGTTGTGCACAATGCGTACGGAGACGAGCCGGCCACTGTGGGGAACTATGTAGACCGTGTAGTTCGAAGCCTCCTTGACGCGCATGGATACGTCCAAGGAGAAGCCTATGAGCTCCATATCGGTCAGTACATCGACCACGGAAAGCTGGAGTCAGACGAAGGATGGGTGAAACCCTTTACGGTTGGTGCTCTTGGTGTTGGCAAGACCGTTGGGACGACGTTCAACGACCTTGTGGACTTGGTAATTCTCCAAGATCCGGCGGCACTGGCCGACCAAGATGTGGCGCGAGCCTCTGCGTGCCTTTCCCAAGCCCTTGGTGACATTCGAGAGGCAATTCGGAACCCACATGACACCGCCGTCTTCTGCTTCAGAGCCACCGAGGACATTCGGCGCTACTACGCTGACGATGCTGATACTAGTCCTCGTCCTTCGTGGACTCGCATGGGCCGGGCGTTGCGGATCGAACAGTCCTTCACCGCGGAAGTCGCGTCAGCGAGGAAACGGCAGGCGCACGGGGAGGGCCAGACTTTGTCTGGGGAGCAAAGGACTGAATTCGTGAGTCGCGCCCGGGCTGTGGTGGATAGGTTCGTGGTCTCCGCCCGAACCGGCTTGTGCGAACTATCCGAAGACTTCGAGATTCTGAAGTAGGGTCAGCGCGAACACCGCGCCCCGGGATCACCAAGCGGCGACGCCTTGGGCGCCGCCGCTTCGTTTCGTGAACCGGTTGCCGGTTCGGCCGCCTCCTAGCGGTCCGGGCCGTACAGGTAGTCGTCGATGACCTTGTTCATGTGGCGGATGCGCCGCTCGCGGTAGTTGATGAGCAGGCCCGGGTAGGCCCGCGAGTTCATCCCCTTCTGCACCCGCGGCAGGTTGTACGAGTCCTGGTCCATCACCAGCCCCAGCGAGATCTCGCCGTGCTTGTGCTGGCTGTGGATCGGCCGCGGAACCTCCGTGCCTTCGGGAAGGCGCGCATAGCTCTGGATGTCGAAGTACATCTTGTTCGGGTCCGTCGCGTGTGGCCGCTGCCGGAAGAACCCGAAGCTGCGGTGGTGCGTGTTGAACGTCAGGTTCGGGAAGATGTAATAGTGGTAGTCGTCTGACATCTGGTCGTCGTTGAGATGGGAGACGTCCATCCCCTCTTCCTCGGCGACCTCGCGCGCCCGCTTCTGCAGGAAGGGGCGCACCTCCGCGCTCCGGCCCTCGAACTCCGCCGGGTCGACGCCCGCGTTTCGCAGCCGCCCCTTGAGCCCGTCGGTGACCTCCTCGGGGTTCTGGTAGCGGGGGCTCACGATGCCCATCGGCACCAGGTAGCGGTTGTGGCGCTCGTACAGGTCGATCTGCACATGGATGTCGTCCAGTCCCTCGAGCAGCTGCGGGTGAATGCCCTGCACGTGGTAGACCTCATTGAAGGCGTCCACCGAGGCCTTCCAGTTCGTGTCCCACTCGACCGTCTTGTCGGAGACGATCGAGAACTTCTCCATCTGGTACGCGTCCAGGTGCTGGGCGACCGGATGGAGGAACTCGAGGAGGGGCTCGGCGTCCGGGTTCATGTTGAAGAAGATGAAGCCGCCCCACGTGTCGCAGGGCACCTCGACGAGCGCCGTCTCCTGGGGCACGCCCTGGGTGAAGGTGTCCTCGTCGGGGACGAACTTCTTGGAGCCGTCGAGGTTGAACTCGAAGAAGTGGTAGGCGCACTGGAACGACTCCGCGTGGCCCATACCGGGGTTCCGGATCTGGTTCCCGCGGTGCGGACAGACGTTGTAGAACGCGCGGACCTTGTCCTCCGCCTCGCGCACGATCAGGAGCGACTCGGGGCCCAGCTCCGTGGTGAAGTAGTCGCCCACGGTGGGGATGTCGGACACACGGCCGGCCATGTTCCAGACCTTCGTCCACATGCGCTCCCACTCGAGCTCCATGAACTCCTTCGAGGTGTAGCGCTCCTTGGGGATCAGGTCGGTGCCCATGTAGGGCTCAGGCGCCTTCTCCGTGGGGGTCGTGTACGCGATCTTCTCCTGAACCATCTGTTCCTCCGCGGGTCGTTTCGAGACGTGGCCCGATGGTACGCCGTTCTGTCAATCTCTGCGCTCTATAGTGGGCATGGAGGCACGCGATGGCGGAGTTCGGCGGCGGATTCATCCCGCCCAGTCACGGTCCCGAGCTGGAGATGCTGGCGGAGGCCCAGCGCGACGAGATCAAACGCCAGCACGGCGGCGACCACCGCCCCCCGAAGCGCCCCCGCGGCCCCCGCTTCGGCTTGCTGCGACGAGTCGTGCGCGCCATCCGCGGCGGCGGGGACTAGGTTTCCCGCCAACCCCATCCCCGGTCGGCTACAGTAGAAGGGGAGGTTCGGGATGGGTCGCTCAGGCACGATTCCGCCGTTTGGCCACGGCCACGGTTCGCCCTTCGGGCACGAGGCTGTAGCTATGCGGATGTCCCGGCTGCACAGGTTGGTGGAACAGCGCCGGAGCCAGGGCGGTCACCGCCCCCCGAAGCGCCCAAAGGGCCGACGCTTCGGCCTGCTCCGCCAGATCGTCCGCGTCATCCGTGGCGGCGGCGACTAGCGCCCGTCCGCCAACGGGCCGGGGAACTTGAATGACACGCCGGCGTCCCGACGTTCCGCAGCAGAAGGGGCGGGGTGCCGCCCCGGAGCGCCTGGCGGAGCGCCGCGCGCAAGATATGCACCGGTACGCGATCGGCCGACACCAGGACAGGATCGGGGAGGCCGACCGTCGCCGCCGGCTTCGCCAGCTTCCCCGGGGTCCGCGCGTCGGCCTGTTGCGACGCATCGTCCGCTTCATCCGCGGCGGCGGGGACTAGCCTCCAGCGGAGCGCCCTCTGCTAGAGTGGGCGGGGGTTGCGAAGACCGGAAACCGGGATTCCTGACAAGGAGATGCGCGGTGACATTTGGTCAAGAACATGGCGCGCGCGGCGAGGCGGCCCGGGCCAGTCGAACTATCCAGAAGGCGATCAACCCGCATCGAGCCCCGGGCGGGGTCCTTGGCCTGGACCCCGATCCCGACATGAAGGAAGCACGCCGCCGCTACGAGGAAGAACACCCCTCCCGCCTCCGCTGGCTGTTCAAGCCCGGGGAATGGATTGGCAGGCACTTCTTGCGCCGTGGCTGACAACCGCTCCCCCGACCCCGACCACGATGTCGCCGCCCAGATCGGGCGATCCCTCGGGAAGCTCGTGCGCAAGGCGCATGACGCCGCGCTTGAGGCCCAGCCCGAGGTCGAGCTCCACGCCCGCCGCGCCGCGAAGATCGCCCATGACGCCGTCGAGGCCGCCCGCCCCGAGGCCGAACGCATCGCCCATGACGCCATTGAGGCCGCCCGCCCCGCCGCCGAGCAGGCGGCGAAGTACGTGCGCGAGCACGAGGACGAGCTCCGGCAGGTCGGCAGCGTCGCCGGCGAGGCGATCGCCTGGAGAGTCCTGCCGGGGCCGCTGCGGCCGTTCCTGGCCGGGACGGTCGGCAAGTTCTTCCGTCAGAAGCCCCCGAAGGACTCCTGAGCCCGGCTCCCCCTACGCCCGCGCCGAGGACAGGCCGGGCATTTCGTTGCCCAGGTAGGTGCTACCCAGGTTGCGGTAGTGCCGCCACGAGATGGCCGCGTGCGCGGCCGCCTGGTGCGAATCGCGCAGGCGCCGCTCGAGGGGCGAGTCCATGCGGCTCGCCGTTGTACCGGCCGTGTTGTGGATCGTGTCGACGATGTGCCGCGAGGCCTGCGCGGCGTGCACGCAGGAGAGGTACGAGCGCTGGGTCACTTCCCAGTCCGGACCTGCGCGGCCCCCGTCCTTCGGCAGCGGACCGAGGTGCCGCTCCGTCTCTTCCTGCGCGTCGATCATGAACGCCTTGGCCGCGCGCTGCGTCGCCTCCGCCTCGCCCAGGCGGTATTGCAGCTCCGGCATGTCCTTCAGCGGCGTCCCCGACATCCAGGGGGTCTTCTCCAACGCCAGCTCGACCAGGTCGTTGATCGCGCCGCGGGCGATGCCGAGTGCGACGGCGCCCTTGTTGTAGTGCGCCTGCATCGGGTTGCGCAGGGTAGGACTCGCGAACGTGTCGCAGTTGCTGAAGAGGTCCATCGGCAGGGTCGCCTTATCCGGGATGAAGGCGCCGTCGACCTTCACGTCGTGGCTGCCCGTGCCGCGCAACCCGGCCGTGTCCCACGTATCGACGACCTCGAAATCCCCGCGCGGAATCAGGAACGCCTTTTCGGAAGAGCCGCCCCCCTCGCGGGGCACGCCCACCGAGCCCGTGTGCACGAGCGTCCAGGTGGCGTTGTGGCAGCCGCTCCCGAAGGAGCCCTGGCACCAGAGCCGCCAGCCGCCGTCCTCCGGACGGGCGCGGGCGTGCTGGAGCCCCGGCCCCACGCCGCCGCACGTCAGCACGCGCCAGTCGTCGTAGTAGTCGTGCACCAGCTCCATGCTCATCCGGCGCAGCACGAGGCTGTTGATCTCCGAGTTGATGTGCACGCACCAGCCGACCGACCCGTCGATGGCCGAAGCCGCCTCGACGATCTCGATCTGGTCGCGCGCGGGCAGATCCTCGCCGCCCAACTCCTCGGGCAGGGCGAAGCGATAGAGCCCCTGGTCGGCGATCTCGTTCGATGCCCAGGCGGGGATGTGGCGGATCTCCTGCGCCTCGTCGGCTGCCTGCAGGAGCGCTTCCGTCATTCCGGTCAGGCGCTCGATGGCGGGCGCCGTCTCCTGCAGCTTCTTGCTGCGCTCGATGATCTCGGCTCGCACCATGGCTGCCGCCTCCCGTCGCTGGTCGCGCGATTCTAGGGCACGCGCGAGGGGCGCCGCCTACCCGCGCCTGTCGATGCGCCGGATCGCCTCGCTCGCGAAGGGGATGTTGGGGCGCATCTTGAGGGCGTACTCGTAGTCGATGCGGGCGTGGTAGGCGCGGTCCTGGGCCTCGTGCGCCTTCCCCCGCAACACGAACGCGGCCGCCCCGATCTCCATCGGCATGGGCGTGTCCGGCTCCCCCAGCTCCACCTCGAGGGTGTGCATCGCCAGCCCCGGCTGCCCTTCCTCGAGCTGCTGGTTGGCGTCGCGGAGCGCAAGGACGCCGGGGTGGTCGAGCCCGAGCGCGCGAGCGTTCGCCACGCCCAACTCCTCGAGCATGGCGAACACCGCCTCGCTGTCCCCGGTCCCCTGGTCCGCGTCGCTCACACGACCCTCCGCTTGCCGCGGGAGGGTACGGGGGAGTGGTGGCCGGTGGCTAGTGGCTGGCTATCCTCCGATCTTGCGGGCCGATGTATCCCATTCGTGATACGATAGTTGCGTAGCTTTGAAAGGGGGTTGTCCAATGCCGAAGACCGCGATGATCAGGGCCCGGGTTGAGCCAGAACTGAAGCGTGAGGCGGAGGACCTCTTCCTTGAGTTGGGGATGTCGGCGACCGAGGCGATCACCCTCTTCTATCGGCAGGTGACGATGCATCGCGGCCTCCCCTTCGATGTCAGGATTCCGAATGAGGAAACCCTCGAAGCGGTTCGCGATGCCCGCGAAGGTAGAGACATCAAGAAGTACGCGACGTTAGAGGAGTTGAAGGCCGAGTTCGACTAACGCGTGGAGCTCGGGCGAACCTCGCGGTTCATAAGAGATGTCCGGCTCGCGAAGCGTCGCGGCAAAGACCTGGACAAGCTATGGGCGGTAGTTGGCCGGCTTGTGGTGGAGGAACCCCTGGAGGCTCGCCACCGGCAGCACCGGCTCTCCGGGAACCTGGCGGGGAGTTGGGAGTGCCACATAGAGCCTGACTGGCTATTGATTTGGGAACAGGACGACGACGGGATCACGTTCGCGCGGACAGGCAGCCACACCGACCTCTTCGACTGATACCTGCTACCCCGCCCCGAAGTGCTCCCGCGCCAGCGCGATGAGCCGCTCCGGCTGGTCGTGGTGGACCCAGTGGCCTGCGCCCTCGACCTTCACCGGGCGCACGCCCGCGAGCCCCTCCACCCAGCGCTCCATCCCCCGCATCACCCCCGCCTCGCCCCCGATGACGTAGAGCACCGGGCACGCGATCGCCTCGATGAAGCCGCGCATCTCCGCCAGCGTGTACTCGTCGCGACGCACTCCCGGACGCGACCAGTTGTCGAACTTCCAGATGAGTTCGTCGCCGTCCTCGCGCACGGCATGGACGGCGATGTGCCGCGCCTGCTCGGGCGAGAGGCGCGGGTTCATCTCCTGCACCCGCTGGATCGCGCTCGCCAGGTCCGGGTAACGCCGCACCTGGCGCGTCTCGAGCGAGCGGCGCTGCTCGACGTACGTCCGGAAGCGCTCCGGGTTCATCGGCTCCGGCTCCTCGAACAGCCCCGGCACCCGCCCCTCGATCGCGACGATCGATGCGAACCGATCCGGGTACGCCCCCGCCGCGATGAATGTCACTTGCCCCCCGAACGAGTGGCAGACCACTCGCACCGGCCGGTCGAACTGCTCGACCAGCGTGAGCAGGTCGACGGCGTACTGCGCCGTCGTGTACTCGCTTCCCGGCGACCACTCGGAGTCGCCGTGGCCCCGCAGGTCGGGCGCGACAACGTAGTGGTCGTCGGCGAACGCCTCCGCGATCCCGTCCCAGCTGCGGGCGTGGTCGCGACCGCCGTGCACGAGGATGAGCGGCTGAGCGTCCTGGTCGCCCCACGCCCAGTAGCAGAGCCGCAGGCGCTGGGACTCGAAGAAGTGCTGCGAAGGCTGTTGGCTGCTGGCCATTGGCTGTTGGTCGACGCTGCCGGTGGCTCCCCGCGAGCCCCGGTGACTGGGGCGCGCCCATAATAGAGGCCGGAGTTCCAACGGAGTGCCTGCGACGGACGAGCCACCGACCACCGACCACCGACCACCGACCACCGGCTCGGTAGCGCTCGTCGGGGCGGGCCCGGGCGACCCCGGCCTCATCACCGTCGCGGGACTCGAAGCCCTGCGCACCGCCGATGTCGTCCTCTACGACGCCCTCGCGCCCCACGCACTCCTGCGCGAGGCGCGCGTGGGCGCCGAGCTGCGCGCCGTAGGAAAGCGTGCGGGAGCGCACATCGCGATTCAGAAGGAGATCGAGGCGCTCATGCTCGAACGCGCGAAGGAGGGGAAGCGGGTCGTGCGACTCAAGGGTGGCGACCCCTTCGTGTTCGGGCGCGGATCGGAGGAGCTGCGCGCCTGCAGGGAGGCGGGCGTGCCCTGCACGGTCGTGCCGGGCGTCACGTCCGCCATCGGCGCCTTCGCCTACGCCGGCATCCCCGTCACCCACCGCGGGCTCTCCAGCGCCTTCATGGTCATCAACGCCCGCAGCATGAACGACGGTGTGACCAGCTGGCGCGCCGCCGCCGAGGTAGACACCCTCGTGCTGCTCATGGGGACCTTCACCCTCGCCGAGTGTGCTGAGCGCCTCATCGCGGAGGGCCGCTCTCCCGACACGCCCGCCGCCTCGGTCCAGTGGGGAACGCGCCCCGACCAGCGCGTCGTGACCGGTACCTTGCGCGACATCGCCGAGCGCGTCGCCGTGGACGGGCTGACCGCGCCCCTCGTGACCGTTGTGGGGCCAGTCGCCGGGCTCGCGAGTGAGCTCGCTTGGTTCGATCCCGGCCCCCTCGCCGGGCGCCGAGTCGCCGTGACGCGCTCCCGTGCGCAGGCGAGCGATCTGGTGGCGCTGCTCGAAGCCGAGGGCGCCGTCGTGACCGAGGCGCCCGCCATCGAGCTGGTCTCGCGGGCCGGCGAGCCCCAGCTCTGCGAAGCCGTTGCCGCTCCTGCCGACTGGTGGGCCTTCAGCAGCGCGAACGGCGTCCACGCCGCCATGGAGACCCTGGCGGCGGCCGGCCTCGACTCGCGCGCCCTCGCCGGTCGCCGCATCGCCGCCGTCGGCGAGGCCACCGCCGACGCCCTCGCCGGCTACGGCCTTCGCCCGGACTTCGTCCCCGAACGGTCCTGGTCGGGCGCGCTTGCCGAGCTCCCCTCCGAGCCCGGCGCGACCGTCACCGTTTTCCAGTCCAACCTCTCGCCCCCCGACCTGTGCCTCGCCCTGGAGGCGCGAGGCCTGTCCGTGCGGGCCGTTACCGCCTACGAGAACCACCCCGCACCCCTCTCCCCCGAGCAGCTGGAAGCGGTCCGTGAGGCCGACGCCATCACCTTCACGAGTAGTTCGACCGCGCGGAACCTGCGGAGTGCCCTCGGCGACACCGCCGCAAGCACGGAGGCCGCCCTCGTCAGCATTGGCCCCAGCACCTCGACGGCCGTGCGCGAGTGCTTCGGCCGCGTCGACGGCGAGGCCGCCTCGCCCGGGCTCGACCAGCTCGTGCGGGCCGTCATTGACGCGCTGGTCCAGGACCCGGAGCGATGACGCACGCCCTCGTCCTCGCCGGCCACGGATCGCACCTGAACGCGCGCTCCAGCGAGGCGGTCCGCGCCCACGCCCGCGCGCTGGCCGGGGACGGCTCCTGGGACGAGGTGCTCGTCGGTTTCTGGAAGGAGGAGCCGTCCCTCTCTCGCGCCCTCGACGGCTGCACCGCGAGGGAGGTCACGGTCGTGCCCGTCTTCATGTCTGAGGGGTACTTCACGGGCGAGGTCATCCCCGCCGAGATGGGCCTCGACGGCCCCGTCACCTGTCGCGAGGGCCGGACGATCCGCTGCACCCGCCCTGTCGGCGCTCACCCCGCCCTCGCCGGCATCGTTGTCGACCGCGCCCTGGAGGCGGGCGCCTCAGCCGACGATGCCCTCTTCGTGCTCGGCCACGGCACGCCGCGCAATGCGGGCTCGGCGAGCGCAGTCCAGGCGCAGGTCGAGCGCGTGCGCGACGCGGGACCCTTCGCGCAGGTCGCCGCCGTCTTCACCGACCAGGATCCGAATATCGCCGCCGTCCCCGACCTCGCGGGCGAGCGGAATGCGGTCGTCGTGCCGTACTTCGCGTCGGAGGGCTGGCACGTCGGCCAGGTCGCCGCGAACGGCGCCCACGCCGTCCGCTACGCCGAACCCGCCGGTACCCACCCCGGCATCGCCGCCGTCATCCGCACCCTCGCCCTCGAAGCGGCGCGGACGTAGCCCTAGCGCTCGATCGGACCGCCCGCGAAGACCGTCGAGCGTACGACCGCGGGGTTGCCATCGTTCTGGATGGCATCGTGCCGGCGGGGAATCTGCCCCTCGTGGTCGTCGTGCGTGAGGATGTAGAAGCGGTTCGCCTTGATCCCCTCGAACACGCACTCCGCTGCCCACTCAGCCGGCAGGGCCTGCAACCGAACGGTGTCGCTGAAGCCCGGGGTCTTCTCCGTGCGCGCTCGCACCGCGTCCGCGTCGAGGTCACGCAGGTGCTCGGGGCGGTTGCGCTCGGAGTTGCGCAGGTTCGTGCGGATGATGCCCGGGCAGAGCACCGACACCCCCACGTTCGAGCCCGCGTCCTGCAGCTCGCCGTACAGCGTCTCCGAGAGGGTCACGACACCGTGCTTGCTCACGTTGTACGGCCCCGTCCCCGAGACCGACACGAGCCCCGCCATGGAGCCCGTGTTAACGATGTGCCCCTCGTCCTGCTCGACCAGGTGCGGCGCGAATACGCGCACCCCGTGGATCACGCCCCACAGGTTCACGCGCAGCACGAACTCCCAGTCGTTCACGCCCAGCTTCCACATCGTCCCCCGTGCCCCCACGCCCGCGTTGTTGCAGACGACGTGGACGGATCCGTAGTGCGCAAGCGACTCTTCGGCGAGGTTGTCCATTGAAGCTGCGTCCCCGCAGTCGGTCTGGACGGTCAGGACCTCGGCGCCGCCCTCGCGGAGGCCGGCGGCGGCCTCCTCCAGCACCGCTTCCTCGATATCGGCGAGGACGAGGCGCATCCCCTCGGCGGCGAATCGCGTCGCCATGGCGAGCCCGATGCCGCTCGCCCCGCCCGTCACAACCGCGACCTTGCCCGCGAAATCCTGCATGTTCGTCCTCCTGGTGGTGGCGGGCGCAGCGTACAGCAAGAAGGCCGCGCACAAGCCGTGCGCGGCCTCCCGCTGGTGGTCGACCGGCGGGCCTAGCGGTCCGGGCCCTCCAGGTAGTCGTCGATGACCTTGTGCATGTGGCGGATGCGGCGCTCGCGGTAGTTGATCAGCAACCCCTTGAACGAACGCGAGTTCATCCCCTTCTGCACGCGCGGCAGGTTGTACGAGTCCTGGTCGAGCCCCAGCCCGAGCGATATCTCGCCGTGCTTGTGCGTCGTGTGCACCGGGCGCGGCGGCGGGTCCGAGCCCTCCGGGATGCGCACGTAGTTCTGCAGGTCGTAGTACATCTTGTTCGGGTCGGTCGCGTGCGGCCGCTGCCGGAACAACATCACGCCCGAGTGGTGCGTGTTCAGCGTGATGTTCGGGAAGATGTAGTAGTGGTAGTCGTCGCTGAGCTGGTCGTCGTTCAGCTCTGACAGGTCGATTCCGTGGTCGGCGGCGTGCTTCTTCACCTGAGCCTGGAGGGCGGGCCGCACGTCCGCGGGACCGCCTTCGAACGTCTCCGGGTCGATGCCCGCGGCTTGCAGCATCTCCTTCAGCGCGCGCGTCAGCTCCTCCTGGTTCGGGTAGCGTGGGCTCAGAAGCCCGAACGGCACCAGGTAGCGGTTGTGCCGTTCGTACAGGTCGATCTGCACGTGGATGTCATCGATGTTCTCGAGGATCTGCGGGTGGATGCCCTGCACGTGATACACCTCGTTGAAGGCGTCCACCGAGGTCTTCCAGTTGCAGTCCCACTCGATCGTGACGTCCTGGACGAAGTACTGCTTCTCGAAGTGGTAGGGGTTGAGGTGGTCGGGGATCTCTCCGAGGAACTCCATCAGGGGCTCGGCGTCGGGGTTCATGTTGAACCAGACCCAGCCGCCCCAGGTGTCGCAGGGCACCTCGATCAGCGCCGTCTCCTGGGGCACGCCCTGAGTGAAGGTGTCCTCGTCGGGGACGAACTTCTTCGAGCCGTCGAGGTTGAACTCGAAGAAGTGGTAGGCGCACTGGAACGACTCCGCATGCCCCATGCCGGCGTTGCGTATCTGGTTCCCGCGGTGGGGGCAGACGTTGTAGAAGGCGCGCACCTTCTCCTCCGCCTCCCGCACGATCAGGAAGGACTCGGGACCCAGCTCCGTCGTGAAGTAGTCCCCCACGTTGGGGATGTCCTGCGTGCGACCGGCGATGTTCCACACCTTGGTCCACATGCGCTCCCACTCGCGGTCCATGAACTCCTTCGAGATGTAGCGCTCCTTGGGGATGAGGTCGGTTCCGAGGACTGGCTCGGACGCCTTCGTGGTCGGCGTTTGCTGGGACACGGATTCGAGGACCATGTGACTACTCCCTCTGCTGTGGTCACGAAAAGACTGGCGCGCACATGCGCCGCTGCTATAGCGACAATACTACGCGCGCTGTCAACGCTTTTCTCGCCGGTCTCGCGGCGTTTCAGGCGGGCGCGAGGGCCGCGATCTCCTCGAGGCTTTGGGCGCGCGGCGTGCCCGAGGTGCCGAACACGAACGTCTCCCCGCTGGGCCCGTCCGACCCGTGCGAGAGGATGTTGATGACCGCCTGCCCGACGTCCGAGGATCGCATCCCCGCCTCCGCCGCCGCCGCCGAGACGGCGCGCAGCATCGGCGTGTCCGTCGCCCCCATGCAGAGGCCGTTGACGCGGATGTTGTGCTCGGCCAGCTCGATCGCCCAGGTCTCCACCTGGCGCCACTGCACCCACTTGGCGCAGTCGTAGCCGCTGGCGGCCCCGCCCGTCATCAGGTGGCCTTCCTTGATGTGCTCGGTGATGACGTTGAGGATCTCGCCGCCGCCGACCGCCTGCATCGCCGGCACTGCCGCCGTCGCGCAGTAGTAGCTGCCCATCGCGCAGATATCGATGGAGCGCTCGTAGGCGTGCGTCTGCGATTCGTAGCTGCCGCCCGTGAGCGTCGTGTCCGCGTAGATGGCGGCGTTGTTCACGAGCACGTCGATGCGTCCCAGGCGCTGCAGGGCGCTGTTGATGGCGCGGCGCACCTGCACCTTGTCGGCCACGTCGCAATCGATGGCGATCCCCTGGCGGCCCGTGGCCCGCACCTGCGCGGCCGTCTCCGCGTTGTTGGCGGCGTCGATGTCGAGACTGGCGACGTCCGCGCCGTTCTCGGCCAGCGCCACCGCGATCCCGCGTCCAATCCCGACCGCTCCGCCCGTGACGACGGCGGCCTTCCCCTCAAGCAGCATGACGTACCTCCCGTTCCTGCTTCGTAAGCGCGCCGATTCTGGCCGATCGCGCGCCGCCTCGCCACGGCCCACCCGAGTTGCCCACGAGGGGCGTGAGGGCGTGACGCGTAGACTCGGCGGTTATGCCCGACGGTCGCGTCCAGGTGTTTCGTGCCTTCCGCCACCGGAATTTCCGGCTCCTGCTGGCCGGGACGGTGCTCGTCGGGCTGGTGCAGCCCCTCCACTTCGTCACCCAGATCTTCTGGGTGCAGGAGGTCTACCCCGACCTCCAGATCATCTATACGGGCTTCCTCATGGGCGCCCGGGGCGTCGCCACCCTGCTCTTCAGCCTGATCGGGGGCGCCATCGCCGATCGCTTCGAACGCCGCCTCGTGCTCCTCGGCTGCGAATCGGCCACGCTCGTCCTGAGCGCCTTCGTGGCCCTCCTCATGCTGACCAACCCCTTTGGGGACGCGACGTTTTTCGGCGTCCTCGTACTCACCTTCTTCGCGGCGGCAACGCAGGCGATCGACCACCCCGCCCGCCAGGCCAGCATCCCCGCTGCGGTCGGCATGGACGACCTTGGGAACGCGATCAGCCTCAACTCCGCCGCCCAGCAGCTCATGATCCCGATCACGATTCCGCTCGCGGCCGTCCTCAACGACGTCGTCGGGCCGGGCGTGCTCTATGGCGGCTCGCTCGTTACCTGGATCGGCATCATCCCGCTCATCGCTGCGCTCAACTACAGCAGCCGGGGCGAGGCCGGGCGCCAAGTGTTCCGCGCCGTCGCCGAGGGCCTCCAGTACACCTGGCGCCACATCGTCATCCTCGCGGCGGTCGGCCTCCTTTTCGTCATGAACGGCGTGGGCATGCCCGGCGTGGGCAACCTCGGCATCATCTGGGCCACCGAGATCCTCGATGTCGGCGGAAGGGGCTTCGCCCTCATGGCCTTCGGCTGGGGCGGGGGCGCCGTCGTCGGTTCGATGTTCTTCGCCCAGCGCCCGGACGTCGCCGGCCGCGGCTCGACCCTCGTGCTGGCCGCTCTCGCCTTCGCCGCCAGCGCGATCGTGTTCGCCTATTCGCGCTCCATCTGGCTCACCGCTGCCACCAACGTCGGTCTCGGCGTCGCCCTCAGCGCCTCCTCGATCAGCGCCGCCGTCATCATCCAGCAGAAGGTCGAGGAGGGCGTGCGCGGGCGCGTGATGGGCCTCCTGCCCCTCACCAACGGTGTCGCCATGCTGCTGACCTTCCCGATCAGCGCCGTCGCCCAGCAGGCGGGGTTGCCCATCGTGCTCGTCGTGCTCGGCTGGTCGACGCTCGCGCTCTCAGCCGCGATCGCCCTGGTCGTCCCCCAGATCCGCCGCGTCCGCCCCGAACCCGTCCCCTCGTCCGCCCCGGGGTAGGGGGAGTCCCCTACCCCGCGACCGCGACCTCCCCGTCGCGGGCGTGGGCGGCGAACGTGTACTCGCCGTCGGCGAAATCGACGGTAATGCGCTGGCCCTCGCCGAATTCGCCCGCGAGGATGCGCCGCGCCAGCTCGTTCTCGACGCGCCGCTCGACCGTGCGCCGCAGCGGGCGCGCGCCCAGCTCGGGGTCGTACCCCTCGCGCACGAGCTCCTCGCGCGCGGCATCCGTCAGCTCGATGTCGATGTCGCGCTCGGTGAGCCGCCCGCGCACCTCGACGACGAGCAGGTCGACGATCGCCGCCAGTTCGGGCTTCGTGAGCGGCTCGAACACGATCGTGTCGTCGATGCGGTTCAGGAACTCGGGGCGGAAGTGCTCGCGCAGGGCGCGCTCAACCGACTCGCGCACCTGCTCGCCCGCGCCGCTCTCCTCGCTGCGCTGCGTGAAGCCGAGCGTGAGCCGGTTCTGCGCCCCCGTGCCCAGGTTGCTCGTCATGATGACGACCGTGTTGCGGAAGTCGACCGTGCGGCCGTGGCCGTCGGTCAACCTCCCATCGTCGAGTATCTGCAGGAGCGTGTTGAACACGTCCGGGTGCGCCTTCTCGATCTCGTCGAAGAGGATGACCCGGTAGGGGCGGCGCCGGACGAGCTCGGTGAGTCCGCCCGCCTCGTCGTAGCCGACGTAGCCGGGAGGCGCGCCCACCATGCGGCTCACCGTGTGCCGCTCCTGGTACTCCGACATGTCCAGCCGGATCATCGCCTCCTCGTCGTCGAACAGGCACTGCGCGAGCGCCTTCGCTAGCTCCGTCTTCCCCACACCCGTGGGCCCCAGGAAGATGAACGAGCCGATCGGGCGCTTCGGGTCTTTGAGCCCTGCCCGCGCCCGGCGGACGGCGTCGCTGAGCGCCTCGATGGCGCGGTCCTGCCCCACCACGCGCTCGTGCAGCGTTTCCTCCATGCGCAGCAGCTTCTCGGTTTCCGTCTCCTCGAGCCGCGAGACGGGGATGCCCGTCATCTGCCCGACGAGCGCGGCGATGTCCTCCTCGGAGACTCGCAGCTCGGCGGGCCGCGCGGCGTCGTCCGCCGCGCGCAGCCGCGCGTACTCCTCCTGGAGTTGCAGGACCTCCTGCTTGATGTGGGCGGCGCGCTCGTGGTCCTCGCGCGCGACGGCCGCGTCAGCCTCCTCCCCGAGGGCGTCGAGCCGCTTCGCGATGGCGCGAACCTCCGGGGCCGTCTCCTGCGCGTCGATGACGTGCTTGCTGGCGGCCTCGTCGATGAGGTCGATTGCCTTGTCGGGGAGGTGCCGCTCGGTCACGTAGCGCGAGGAGAGCCGCACGGCCGCCTCGAGCGCGTCGTCGCCGATCTCGACCTTGTGGTGGTCCTCGTAGCGCGAGCGCAGGCCCTCCAGGATCGCGATCGTGTCCTCCTCGGAGGGCTCGTCCACGTACACGGGGGCGAAGCGCCGCTCGAGTGCGGGGTCCTTCTCGATGCGCCGGTACTCGTCGAGCGTGGTCGCGCCGACGGCGCGCAGCTCGCCCCGCGCCAGCGGGGGCTTCATCAGGTTGCTCGCGTCGATGGCGCCTTCGGCCCCGCCCGCGCCCATGACGGTGTGGAGCTCGTCGATGAAGAGGACGATGCCGCCGTCGCTCTCGCGGACCTCCTCCATCACGGCCTTCAGGCGCTCCTCGAACTCGCCCCGGAACTTCGCCCCCGCCAGCAGCGCACCCATGTCGAGCGCCCGCAGTGACTTGTCTTGCAGGTTTTCGGGCACATCGCCCTCGGCGATGCGCTGGGCGAGCCCCTCGACGATGGCCGTCTTGCCGACGCCCGCCTCGCCGATGACGACGGGGTTGTTCTTGGTGCGCCGGTTCAGGATCTGCATCACCCGCCGCACCTCGGTGTCGCGACCGATGACCGGGTCGAGCTTGCCCTCGCGCGCGAGCTGCGTGAGGTCCGCGCTATAGCGCTCGAGGCTCTGGTAGCTGCTCTCGGCGGTCGGGCTGGTCACGCGCGCGCTCCCGCGGATCTCGCGCAGGGCGCGGTAGATGCCTTCCTTGGTCACGCCGAACTCGGCCAGCAGGCCGGCGGCGCCCGACTCCTCGTTGTCGGCGATGGCGATGAGCAGGTGCTCCACGCCCACGTAGTCGTCCTTCAGCCGCTCCGCCTCTGCGTTCGCGGTTTCCATCATCCGCACCACTTCGGGCGTCGTGTAAATCTGGACGACGTCCTGCTGGAGGCGGGGCTGCTTCTTCAGCACCTCGTCCACGCGCGCCTTCAGCCGCGCGACGTCGACGTTGAGCTGTTCGAGCACCTGCAGCGCGAGCCCGCCGTCCAACTCGGCGAGCGCGAAGAGCACGTGGGGCACGCCCCACTGGCTGTGGCGGCGCGTGCGCACGGCCTCCTGGGAGGCGGCGAGCACCTGCTGGGCCTGCTCGGTGAATCGGTCCTGTCGCATCATCGGGGTCATTCCTCCTGCCCCGCGGGCGCGGGGTCTTCCGAAGTGGGCGGTACGGGTTGGGCTAGCGGGCCGGGCGCCCCTCGCTATCGACGGCGGGCGCCGGAAGCCGCGTCCGGCGAATCGTGTCGAGCTCGGCCTTCACCTCGTCGAGCTCGGCCTGGAGCGTGCGCAGCTGGTCGCTCATGCGCAGCACCACTTCCACGCCGGCGAGGTTCACGCCGAGCTCCTCGATGAGGCGCTGGGCCTGGCGGATGCGGTGAATGTCGGCGTTCGAGTACATGCGGATATTGCCGCTCGTGCGGTGCGGGCGGATGAGCCCGGCGCGCTCGTAGTAGCGCAGTGTCTGCTGGTGCAGCCCCACCAGCCGCGATGCAATCGAGATGACATAGCAGGGCTCGTCGTCGCGGAGGGGCTCGTCGGGTGGTCGGCGGCGGGGCATCGGTTCGTCCTTCCTCGCTAGCTGGCCGCTCGCGCGGTCGTCGTGTTCTGGCGGAGCTCTTCGAAGAGGGCCTGCTCACGTTCGCTGAGGTGTTCGGGCAGGACCACGTTCACGTGCGCGAAGAGGTCGCCGCGACGCTCACCCCGCCCGAGCACGGGCATGCCCTTGCCGCTCAGGCGGATGCGCCGCCCGTTCTGGGTGAGCGGCGGAATCGTGAGCATCACCCGCCCCGTGAGCGTGGGCGCCTCCACCTCGCCGCCGAGGACGGCGTCGAGGTACGGCACGGCAACCTCGACCGTGAGGTCGTCGCCGTTGCGCTCGAAGCGGGCGTGCGGGAGCACGGTGACGAGCAGGTAGAGGTCGCCCGATGGGCCGCCCCCCATCCCCGGCCGCCCCTCACCCGCGACGCGCACGCGCGAGCCGGTACGGACGCCGGGCGGCACCTTCACTTCGAGGCGGCGCGGCTTGAGCGCCTCGCCGCTGCCGGCGCAGGTGTGGCAGCGAGCGTTGCCGATCGCCCCGCTCCCGGCGCAGATGCCGCAGGATTCGCTGCTCTGCAGGTTGATGGTGCGCGTTGTGCCCGCGGCCGCCTCCTCCAACGTGACCTCGGTGGGCGACTCGATGTCCTGGCCCCGGCGCGGCCCTCGCGGTCCGCCCCCGAAGATGCCCCCGAACACGCTGCCGAGGTCGCCGAAGCCGCCGTCGAAGGAGAACCCGCCGCCCCCGAAGCCTCCCTGGGCGCGCTGGCGCTCCATCTCCTCGAACTGGTCGGCCTGCTGCCAGCGGTCGCCGTACTTGTCGTACTTCTTGCGCGTGTCGTCGTCGGAGAGGACGTCGTAGGCGCCCTGGATCTCCTTGAAGCGCTCCTCGGCGCCCGTGTCGTTCGGATTCACGTCGGGGTGAAAGCGGCGTGCGAGCTTCCGGTACGCGGAGCGGATCTCCTTCTCGGATGCACTGCGGGCAACCCCGAGGGTCTCGTAGAAGCTCTTCGCCATGGTAGCTACATTATACGAGAAAGAGTGCTATTTTTCCATAATGATACGGAAGGGAAGCTGATAAGGAGACTATAAGGGTTAGAGGCGACCGAATGGGGAGAGGGAAACGCTCTGGGACCGCGCGGAGCGGGCATGCAAAGCGGGAGGCATTCGCCTCCCGCTGAGATGCTGGGGCTGGTGGGGCTGCGGAAGCTAGGCGCTGCTCACCTCGGCCGTGATGTCCTCGACCACGACCTTGTTCGTCGCGTCGACGTTGATGCGGACGATTTTCCCGTCCTCGAGCAGCGCCTCGACGTTCTGCTGGTGCGAACGCCAGCCCTTGGGGAAGGCGTAGCCGTTGTCCTCGAGCGCCTCGAGGAAGAAGTAGCTCATCGTCATCGGGGCCAGGTAGAAATCCGTGCTGTCCATTTGCGTTCTCCCTCGTGGTCGGACCGCTCTGCGGCCCGAGCGCGCCCATTATGGCGATCCGAACGCCCGCGCGCCAACGGTCTCGCCCGCCTCGTGCCGCGCCGCCGGCGGTAAAGCGCGCCGCATTGTGCGCGGAGCCCCGCGGCAGTATTCTCGCTCGTCGCGGAGGGACGTTTCGCAATGGCGAGATTCCGTTCCATCCTGGCCCCGGTGGTGGATGACTCGGCCAGCCTTGAGGCCGTCGCTGTGGGCGCCGCACTGGCGCGCCAGGAGAAAGGCGTCCTCACCCTCCTGCATGTCATCGAAGTCGAGCGCAGCCTGCCCGTCACCGCCGACCTGGACCTGGAAGCCCAGCGCGGCGAGGAACTGCTGCGCCGCGCCCGCGCGCTCGCCGAGGGCGAAGGCAACGGCGCCACCATCGAGGACGAGCTCCTGCAGGCGCGCGTGGCCGGCCCCGCCATCGTGGAGGAGGCCGAGGCCCGTGGCGTCGACGTGATCTTGCTCGGCGTCGGCTGGACTCCCCTCCTCGGCCAGTTCGAGGTCGGCCCCACCGCCGGCTACGTCCTCAAGCACGCGTCCTGCAACGTCTGGATCGTGCGCGAGCCGCTGGAGCTGCCCGCTCCCGCCGCCGGGAAGGCCGCGGCCCGCCGGTGAACGTCGTCATCATGGGCTGCGGGCGCACCGGGGCCGCCATCGCCGCCAGCCTCGACCGCGACGGCCACTCCGTCACCGTGCTCGACCTCAACTCCGGCCAATTCCGCCGCCTCCCCGATGGCTTCGGCGGACGCATGGCCGTCGGCAACGGCATGGATGCCGACGTCCTGGAGCGCGCCGGCGCCCGCGAGGCGGACGCCTTTGTCGCCGTCACCCAGGGTGATAACCGCAACTACTTCGCCAGCCAGCTCGCCCGCGAGATCTTTGGCGTGCAGCACGTGGTCTGCCGCACGAAGGACCCGGAGCGGGGCGAGATCTTCGGCCACCTCGGCCTCCAGACCTACAGCCCCACCAGCGCGGGGGCGGAGGCGATCATCGCCATGCTGCCCAACCCGGGACCGGCCTGAGCCGTGTACGTCATCATCGCCGGCGGCGGCAAGGTCGGGTACTACCTCGGGCGCGAGCTCCTCGGCGGTGACCACGAGATGCTCGTCATCGAGCGCAGCGCCTCCCGCGCCGCCGAGATCAACGACCTGCTCGAGGGCACCGTCCAGCAGGGAGACGCATGCGAGGCGTCTGTGCTCGACGGCGCCGGCATTGCCCGCGCCGACCTCGTCGCGGCCGTCACCGGCGACGACGAGGACAACCTCGTCGTCTGCGAGATCGCGCGCTACCGGGGCGTCCCGCGCGTCCTCGCCCGCGTCAACAACCCCACGAACGCGCTCCTCTTCCAGAAGCGCGGCATCGAGACGACGGTCTCCGCCACGGAGGCAATCCTCTCCCAGATCGAGCAGGAGCTGCCCGTCACCTCGATGGTCCCCGTGATGCAGCTCCACCAGGGGCTGGAGCTGGTCGAGGTGCGCCTCTCGGAGACCTCGCCCGTGGTGGGACGCACGCCACGCGAGGTGTTGCTGCCCCCCGAGTCGCTCATTGCCCTCATCGTCGATTCCGGCGGCGTGCCCCGCGTCCCCGGCGCCGATACCACCCTCACCGCCGGCGACGCCCTTGTCGTCGTAACCCGCGCCGAGAGCAAGGGGATGCTCCAGGAAGCGCTCATCGGGGGCGCGCATGGGTTCGACACCTGAGGCGGGAGGGGCCGGCGTGAAGGTCGCCTTCCTTGGCCCGCCGGGCACCTTCGGCGAAGAGGCCGCGCGGCGCTACTTCCCCGACCCCGATCTGCTCCCCTGCCAGACGCACGGCGCCGTCGCTCGCGCCGTCGAGGCGGGCGAGGCCGAGACTGGCGTCATGGCCATCGAGAACTCGCTCAACGGCTCCGTGCCCGAAACCCTCGACATCCTCATCCACGAGACCGCCCTCAAAATCCAGGGCGAGGTGCTCGTGCCGGTTGTGCACAACCTGGTCGCCGCCCCGGGCACGGCCGTCGACGAGATCGAGCTCATCTACTCCCACCCACAGGCACTCGGGCAGTGCCGCGTCTTTCTCGGGCAGCACTGCCCCGAGGCCCAGCGCGCCGCCGCGCTCTCCACCGCGCAGGCTGTCGAGCTCGCCGTCGCCCAGCCGGGCGCCGCCGCCATCTCCACGGTCCGCGCCGCCGAGATCTACGGGGCCGACGTTCTCGCCGAGGCCATCCAGGACCAGGACAGCAACGCCACCCGCTTCGTGGTCGTGGGGCGGCACGAGCCTGAGCCCTCGGGCCGGGACCGCACCTCCATCGCCTTCGAGTTCGCCGGCGACCGCGCTGGCCTCCTCACCGCCGCCCTCACCGAGTTCTCCAGCCGCGGCATCAACTGCACCAAGATGGAGAGCCGACCCACCCGCGCCACCTTCGGCGAGTACATCTTCCTCATCGACTTCGAGGGTCACGAGTTCGACCCCGAGTGCGCCGCCGCCCTCGACGGACTGCGCGGCATGACGACCATGCTCAAGGTGTTCGGCAGCTACCCCCGGGCGTTCGATGGCTAGGGCGCTCGCGGCCGCCGTCGCGACGCTGACCCTCGGGCTGGCGGCCCTCGCCTGCGGCGGCTCCGACCCGGGGGCGCCCCCCGCCGCGCCCACCGAACCGCCTGCCACCGAAGCCGCCACCGCTACCGCCGCCACGGAACCCCCCGCCACCGAGGCTCCCGCCACGCAGCCCGCGGACTCCACGCCCCGCGCGACCGAGGCGGCGGCGCCTGCGGACCCCCGCCAGCCGGGCGACCCCGACCTCGAAATCGTCACCCTCCTCCCCCCCGACGCCATCCCCGCCGTCGACAACCCCCGCTTCATCACGGCTGAGGAGGCCGACCAGCAGCTCGCTCTGAGCGACCTCGTCATCGGCGTCTCCATCGACGGAAAACACCGCGCCTACGGCGCCGCCTTCCTCAGCGCCCACGAGATCGTCAACGACACGCTCGGAGGCCGCGCCATCGCGGTCACCTGGTGACCGCTCTGCTTTACGGGCATCGTGTATGCCCGCGAAATCGAGGGAGAAACGCTCAGCTTCGGCGTGTCGGGGAAGCTCATCATGAACGCCCTCGTCATGTTCGACCGCCAGACCGAGACCCTCTGGAGCCAGTTCCTCGGCGAGGCCGTCGAGGGGCCGCTCAAGGGCACGCCCCTTGAGGTGGTGCCCGCCGTCCTCACCACCTGGGAGAGCTGGCGCCAGCTCCACCCCGATACGCAGGTGCTCGATCAGGGCGGCTTCGTCATGGACGCCTACAACGGCTACTACTTCAGCCCCCAGGCGGGCGTCATCGGCGAACGCAACGCTGACGATCGCCTCTTCGGCAAGGAGCTCGTCCACGGGGTCGTCATTCCCCAGGGGCGGAAGGCCTACTCGCATCGCGTCCTCGCCGAGCATCCCGTCGTCAACGACCTCATCGGCAACCAGCCCGTGCTCGTGGCCTGGGACACCGTCGGACGCGCCGCCATCGCCTACGACCCCACGGTCGACGGTCGCCTCCTCACCTTCGAGGTCCATGAGCCCGACGCCAGCGGCGAGACCCTGCGCGACCTCGAGACCGGCTCCGTCTGGTCCGTGCTCACGGGCGAGGCGCTCACGGGAGAGCTTGCTGGCTCCCGCCTCGAGGTCCTCAACGGGTTCGCCGTCTTCTGGTTCGCCTGGTCCGACTACTTCCCCGACACCGATGTGTTCCAGCCGGAGGGCTAGCGCGCGACTCCCGCCGTAGGGCTTGCGGATAACCGGAATTCCGATTACGTTTCCCCGATGCGAAGTTTGCGCGAAAGGGGACCCGCACTGAAAGATGGTCGGGTGCCTCCCTCCGTCCAGGTTTCCGGTCTTTCGCGCCGTTTTGGCGAAATCACGGCTGTCGACGACATCTCCTTTGACGTAGGCGAGGCCGAGATCTTCGGCTTCCTCGGCCCCAACGGCGCCGGCAAGACGACCACCATCTCCATGCTCTGCACGCTCCTCCGCCCAACCGGCGGCCGCGCCACCATCGGCGGCCACGACATCGTCGACGACCCCGCCGGGGTTCGGCGCGAGATCGGCATCGTCTTCCAGGACTCAACCGTCGACGAGCGTCTCACCGCCCGCGAGAACCTCGTCTTCCACGGCGAGCTGTTCGGGATGGCCCGCGAGGACATCCGCCCGCGCGCCTACCACCTGCTCGACCGCGTCGGCCTGGTCGAGCGCTCGAATGACCCTGTCATCACCTTCTCCGGCGGTATGCGCCGCCGCCTCGAGGTCGCTCGCGGCCTCATGCACTGGCCCTCGGTGCTCTTCCTCGACGAGCCCACCGTCGGCCTCGACCCGCAGACCCGCCGCAGCATCTGGGCCTACGCCCGCTCCCTGCGTGACACCGAGGGCGTCACCATCTTCCTCACCACCCACTACATGGACGAAGCCGAGGCCTGCGACCGTGTCGCGATCATGGACCACGGCAAGATCATCGCTCTCGACACGCCCGACCGCCTGAAGGCGCGCCTCGGCGGCGACGTCGTCTCCATCGCCGGGCCCGACAACGAAGGGCTGGCCCGCGAGGTGCGCGAGTCCTTCGAGGTCGAGCCCCGCTTCGAGAACGACGCGGTAGAGTTCAACGTCGAGCAGGGTGGCGAGTTCCTTCCCATCCTGCTCAACCGCATCGAGGGCGAGGTGCGCTCCGTCGGCATTCGCGCCCCTACCCTGGAGGACGTCTTCGTCACCATGACCGGGCACCAGATCCGCGAGGCCGAGGCCAGCGAAGAGGACAAGATGCGATCGATGCGTCAGCGTGGCTTCGGGAGGATGCGATGACCGTCGACCAGGCCACGGTCGCGACCGAAACCGGCGCCCGCGTTGCGACCGGCCGCGCGCGCCCCGAAACCGGCCGCGCGAACTTCCTGCAGGTCGTGCGCGTGATCTGGATGCGCGAGGTGCTCATCTACGTCCGCGACCGCCCCCGAATGATCTCCGCCTTCATCATGCCGATCATGATGCTCGTCATGTTCGGCGAGGGGCTGGGCAACAGCATCGCCACCCTCCCCGGCGATATCGGCTACCGCCAGTTCATCTTCCCGGGCATGGTCGCCATGATCGTCCTCATGAACTCCGTCTTCTCCGGGGTCTCCATCGTCACCGACCGCCAGTTCGGCTTCCTCCGCGAGATCCTCGTCGCGCCCGTCAGCCGCTCCGCCATTTGCATCGGCAAGATCGCCGGCGGCGCGACCATCGCCCTCGTGAACGGCCTCGTCATGTTCGTGATGGCGCCCATCCTCGGTATCGACATCTCCCTCGAAATCGTCGGCAAGCTCATCCCCCTCATCATCCTCGTGTCGATCATGCTCACGGGCCTGGGGGTGGCTATGGGCAGCCGCCTGCGCTCCGTCGAGAGCTTCCAGATGATCTCGCAGGTCGCCATCTTCCCGGCCATGTTCCTCTCCGGGATCTTCTTCCCGATCAACAACATCCCCGCGTGGATGGACGTCATCGTCAAGATCAACCCCGTCACCTACGCCGTCGCCCCCATCCGCGAGATCGCCCTCTCCGAGCAGCTCAGCGCCCTCCCTGCCGATGCCCCCTTCCAGATCACCCACGTCGACTGGTTCGGCTACACCCTCAGCACGTGGGAGGAGATCGGCATCGTGTTCGTCTTCGCCGTGGCCATGCTCACCATCTCCATCCGCGCCATCCGCACGACGGAGTAGGCTCGCCCCATGCCCGACCGCTACCAGGTGCCCGAGCCCCTGGCGACGTTCGACGCGACCATGGCCGATGGCACGGTGATTCGGGTCCGGCGGCACGGCAACCCCGACGGCCCGCGCATGGTCCTTAGCCACGGCAACGGGCAGTCCGCCGACGGCTACTACCCGTTCTGGTCGAACCTCACCGACCGTTTCGACCTCTTCGTGTACGACCTCCGCAGCCACGGGCTGAATCCCGTCGGCGCTCAGGAGACGCACAACATCGGCGCCTTCGGGGACGACTGCGGCGGCGTCCTCGACGCCATCGCCGAGCGCTTCGGGGAGAAGCCCGCGATCGGCGTCTACCACTCAGTCTCGGCGCTGGGCGCGCTCCTCCACGCGCAGACGAGCGACGCCTTCGCGGCCCTCGTCCTCTACGACGCGCCCGTCTGCAAACCCGGCCTCACGCCCGAACAGATGGGGGTCAGGTTCGAGCGGGGCGCAGCCGGAACCCGCCGCCGCCCCGACCGCTTCGCGTCCCGCGAGGAGCTCGCCGAGAGCCTCCGGCGCAACCCCATGTACCAGCACATGCGCCCGGGCGTGCCCGACCTCCTCGCCGAGACCGTCCTCCGCCCCGCCGCCGACGGTTCCGGCTTCGAGCTCTGCTGCCCCAAGGAGTACGAGGCCCAGGCCTACGACGGCGCTGTCCGCTGGTGCGTCCAGGTCGACCTCGACGCCCTGCGCTGCCCCATCAAGGTCATCGGCTCCGACCCGACCACCCCCTTCTCCTTCTTCCCCGGCGTCGACCTGAGCGAGCTCATTCAGGCCAACTACGACTTCATTCCCGAAACCACTCACTTCCTCCAGCTGGAGGAACCCGAGCAGTGCGCCGCCCTCGCCATCCAGTTCCTGGAGGAACTCGGCCTGGCCTAGGCGGAAGCGCTACTACTCCTCAGCGCAGTGCTCGATGGGTTCCAGCTCCCACCACGCGTCCGGGAGCCGAACCGCGATGCCCTCAACGTCCCCGCCGCGCACCTCGACGTACGTCGCACCTCTCCGGGACGCCGTGAAGCCGGTGTCCTCCTCGTACCACCCGATCATGGTGCAGGCGGTTGTCGGCGGGGGGTTGATGCTGATGGTGTACCAGCCTTCCGCCGGAACGGCGATCACGAAGCCCCCATCCGCCACCGACAGGCTGTAGGAACTCTGGGCCCCGTCGCTTGACACCACCACAAGGGCGATCCGTCGCAGGCCGTCGCCGCGCGGCCCCACCACGGAGCCGCTGATGGTGTGGAAAGGCGGCCGGTTCTCGGCGCGATGAAGCTCGAACTCCTCGTAGAACGCGTCCACTCCGATGCCGAACACGTCGCTGAAGGCATCCTTCCACGAGAGGCCCGTCGAGACGCTTCGGTAGTAGTCGAGCAGGGCGCCTTCCCCGGCCCGCTGGACAAGCAGATCTACCGCCAGAAAGCCAAGGACGTAGCCTTCCACGAATATCCGGTCGCCCGTCGCCTCGAGCCTGCCGGCCCATGAGGTCACGGAGAACGCGTTCTCGTCCCGCAGTTCCTGGTAGGTTCGGAGCCCCACCTCCGCCCGGTAAACGGCTTCCGCGTAGTCGGCCATGCCCTCCAGCAGCCAGATTGGCCCGGTGGCGCGGCGGAACCCCTCAGTGTTCTCGCCGAACCCCGCCAGGTGAATCTGAAGGAGGTGGAAGTACTCGTGGTCGAGAACGAGTAAACCGTCGACACGACAGCGATCCTCGACGAGGAAGATCGTGCCCCCCCGTGCAGCAAGGCAGTCGGATCTCGCCATGCGGAAGCCGGTCACATCCAGGAAGACGTCCTCCAGCGTGTTGCGGTTGTCTGTGAGGTAGACCGCGACCCCCGGCACGCTGACGCCGAAGCGCGCGTCGAAGAAGGCGATGATGCTGGCCATCTGGGCGTGCACTTCCTCCGCCAGGCCCTGGTCGAGGCCGTTGTAGAGCACGACCCTCGCCTCCACCGTCCCTCCCGAGTCCAGGTGAACCGCGCGCGTCGTCGCCTCGCCCTTCGGACCGCATGCGCTCAGCGCCAGCGCGACCAGCCCGACGCCGACCGCCGCAGTTATTCGGGAACGCCAGAAGGGCGTCACAAGCCAAGCATAGGGGGCGACGGACAGGACTCGCGCCAGGCGAGCGTGAAGCGGGGCGCCCGATGGGCGCCCCGCGTTGGTGCGTTGCCGCTGAACGTTCGCGCTAGCCCTGGCCGTGGCGCAGGAGCTTGCCGCTCGTCGCGCCCGTGCACTCGCCGTCCACGAACGTCTCCTCGCCGTTGACCATGATGTGACGGTAGCCGTGCGGCTTCCGGATCAGGCGCCACGCGCCTGCCGGGTAGTCGTACGCCCGCTCCACCTCGCCCATGTCGAGGTTCTCGAGGTCGTAGACCACGATGTCGGCGGGAGCGCCCTCGCGGATGGTGCCGCGGTCGCGGAAGCCCGCCGCCAGCGCCGGGTAGGCGCTCAGCCGCCAGTGGGCCTCTTCGAGGCTCATCATCTCGTGGTCGCGAACCAGGAGTGCCAGGTACTCGGTCGGGTAGCGGCCGAGCGTGATGAACTTCGTGTGCGCGCCGCCGTCGGAGACGCCGGGCAGGGCGAACGCCGAGGTCGCCATCTTCTTCATGGCCTCGATGTCCATCTTCTGCGGGGCCGTCACGAAGAGCGCTTTCATGTCGTCCTCGAGGGCGATGTCGAGCATCGCATCGATGACGTGTACGCCGCGCTCCTTCGCGACCTCGCCACAGGTCCAGCCCGTGTACCGGTCCAGCTCGGGCTTGTGCAGCTCGCCGATGATCAGGTCGTTGAAGTTCAGGACGACGCCCGCGCCGCCTTCCGACCAGTCGCCGCCCTCGTCCTTGATCGCCTGGCGGCGGACGGGGTCGGCCATCTTCGCGGCGCGCTCCTCGACCGTGCCGAGGGTCATCTCGCGCCAGGCCGGGCTGGAGTCGAACAGGTTCCACTCCTCGAAGGTGAACTGGAAGTTGTTCTCCGCCGTCAGCGCCTGCCCGAAGATGCGGGTGCCGCGGGCGTTGCACTCGTCAAGCCAGTCCATCGCCTGCTCGTAGCCCGGCATGGCGATGCCGTGCTGGTCCGTGAAGACCGCGAGCACGTTCCAGATGACCGGCCGGCCACTCTCGTCGGCCAGCTTCTCGGTCAGGTCCTGGCTCGCGCCGATGCACTGGATGAAGCCGCGGCCCACTTCGCGCAGCACGCGCGCGAAGGAGAGCAGGTCGTCCTGCGTCATCAGGTTGGTGATCATGAGCGTGCCGTCGTAGTCACGCTGCACGTCGTTCTCGCCGATCTGGGCCGACCAGCCGCAGCCGCCTGCTTCCAGACCTTCCTTCATCAGGCGGTGCATCTCCGCCATCTCGGTCTCGTTCGCCGGGCGGCTCTTCGCCGCCTCCAGACCCATCACGTACGCCATCAGCGGGTTGAGGGGCATGTAGCTGAGCACGTTCACGCCCTTGGGCGTGCGCTCCAGGCTGTCAAGGAACTGGGGATAGGTCTCCCAGTCCCAGGGCATGCCTTCCTTCATCGACTCCAGGGGAACCGCCTCGTTGCGCGACATTGTCATCATCGCGCGGTCCTGGTCCTCGGGCTTGCAGGGCGCGAAGCCGAAGCCACAGTTCCCGATGGCGACCGAGGTGACGCCGTGCCAGCCGGAAATCGAGCACCACGGATCCCAGTAGATCTGGGAGTCGTAGTGCGTGTGCAGGTCGACGAAGCCGGGGACCACGTTCAGGCCGCTGGCGTCGACGATCTTTCCGGCGCTGGACGTGTGAATCTTGCCGCCGATCGAGGCGATGACACCGTCCTTGATGCCGATGTCGCCGGTGAATCGCGGTGTCCGCTGGCCATCGAAGATGGTTCCGCCCTTGATGACGGTATCGAATTCAGGCATGCCTTTTCTCCCGGATTAGGTTGGTCGTTGTCGCCAGTGTACGCGCGTCCGCGGGCCCGTCCAGACGACGGGGGGAGGAGAGCATACCGTATTCGTTGCGGGGGTTGCCGCGCCCTCAGGGAGCGGGCCGCTGGAGCAGGCGGATCTCCTCGACCCAGAACACCCCTTCCGAGTCCTCGCTGAAGATGAGGACAAGGTGAGGGATGCCCGGAAGACGCTTGGTCTCGACGGTACGCAGGCCTCCGGAATTCGGCGCGACCGGGAGCTGGCGCCCGGCGACGCCAATCGTACGCAGGGCCCCGTCGATTGCTCCCCGGGCACGCGGGAACTGCCGGGTGAGCGCCTGATACTGGGAGTCTGCGAAGGGCGTCCAGCGAACCTCAGCCAGCACGCGCGACCCGGCCCAGCCGTTCGGCGACTTCCTGCGCTGCGCGGGTCGCTTCCGGACTAGGGGGTTCAGTGGATACGAATACGAGGTTGTAGGCGATGACTTCGCCGTCATCGACGTACCGGGTTAGAGACTCGATGTGGGTGGAGAGTTCGCTGTCAGGGGCTTCCCGGTCACGAAGCGCCTGCTCGATGACCGCGACTTCCTCGTCGCCAAACAGGGATCTGTCGGCGTCCTCGCCGATGCCTTCCATGCCGTCGAGTTCCGCGTCGAGGCACTCCGGCCAGGGGCCCTCAGCCGACTTCCTGTAGGTTGCCCCGGTAATGGAGTCCCCCAGCCGCGCGTAGGCGAGAAAGTCGCAGTGGTAGAGCAGGCTGGCCAGCTTCGCCCTGTCGAACGCCGGGTCCGCCTGTGAGCGCGATGTCACGTACCGCGCCAGGGCCCGGAACCGCTCACCCCTGTAGGTGCGCCCTTCTTGCTCCATCACTCGACTGTACAGCTATTGTCCACCCCACGCACTCCCGGCATTCCCAACCGTAGTGGTCAGCGCACTCCCCGGGGAATATCCTTCCCCCCACAACATCCCTGCCCGGAGCGCGCCATGACCGCGATCGCCATTCCCCCCATCGCCTGGCCCGTCGACCGCGAGATCCCCGACCTCGACTGGCAGCCCCCCGCCGGTACCCGCGTCATCTCCGCCGATGACCACTGGCTCGAACCCCCCGACCTCTTCGTCGACCGCATGCCCGCGAAGTATCGCGACCAGGCCCCGAAGGTCTGGCGCGACGAGACCGGCACCCATCTCGAGTGCGAGGGCCGCAACCTCGACTCCGTCGGCCAGAACCTGAACCTCACGCAGGGGCGCCCCGGCATGGGCGATATCGAGCAGCGCGTCCCCGACATGGACGCCGAGGGGCTCGACGCCGGCCTCATCTTCGCCCAGGTCTCCATGGCCCTCTTCTCGCTCGAGGACGAGGACCTGATGATCGCCGCCTACGACGCCTACAACGAGGGCCTCGCCGAGTTCTGTGCGGGCATGCCCGGACGCCTCTATGGCGTCGGCATCCTCCCCACCATCTACAGCCCCGAGCGCACCGCCGACTACATCCAGAAGCTGAAGGCGCTGGGCTACGTCGCCATGCAGATCCCCTCCTACCCCCGCGCCGAGCGCGTCTGGTACAACGGCTCGAAGTGGGACGTCATGTGGGACGCCATTGAGGAGAGCGGCATCCCCCTCTCCTTCCACATTGGCGAGAACCCCAACTACCGCGGACGCGGCGCCCTCGGCACCTACCTCACCACCGGCTTCCAGCCCTTCCGCCGCCTCTGGTCGCTGCTCACCTTCTCCGGGACGCTGGAGCGCCACCCCGAGATGAACGTCATCTTCACCGAGGGCGGCATCTCTTGGGTCCCCGCCTGCCTCTACGACGCCGACAAGACGTACCGCCAGTTCGAGAGCGAGATGAAGCCCCAACTCGCCGAGATGCCGAGCTACTACTGGTACCGCCAGTGCTACGCCACCTTCATGGACGACCCCAGCGGCATCAAGCTCCTCGACGACATCGGCCCCGAGCACGCCCTCTGGTCGGCCGACTACCCCCACCCCGAGAGCACCCTGGGCGAGAGCCGCGGCCTCGTAAAGTCCTTCTTCGACGCCCTCCCCGAGGACCAGGCGAAGCTGGTCGTCGGCGGCAACGCCGCAAGGCTGTGGGGGATTTAGGAAAGGGTCGTTAGCCCGCCGCTCCAACCAAAGGAAACTATTCCCGAGCATCCAACCTCCAAGAACTTGATAACAGGGCCGTTTCGCTAGGCTTCTCGGAGCCTCAGCACGTTGCCCGACCTCTCCCAGTCGTCGTCAGGGGAGTACCAAGGGGCGCCATCCAGAACCGCGTTCCTGCCGCTCCAAGTGAGATTCCCCGCGACCGCCACGCATAGAGCGGTCAGGCTGTCTTCCCCGTCGAACGGAACAACGTCAGCGTGCCACGGGTTCACGGGAATGTCCGGTGTATTCAAGGCTCTTGCTGAGGCGTTATTCACCCTCTCCGCTGTGAAGCACTGCCAGCCGTGAAAATTCTCGACATTGGGATTGGCAGTGGCCTGAGCATCGTGTAGGCCGCGCAGATAGGGAAGGTCTGCGGAGTCTATCCGGTCAACGGATATCTCATTGTGCCTGCGGTAGGCCTCTCGGAGGTTACGTTTCACGTCAGATGGGCTTTTGCGACTCTGGAACCATGCCCTGCCAAGGGTCTCTCCGTCCTCCACAGGACCCACATCAATGGATTGGCTCATTCGCGCTGGAGCACGTCAGACAGCCCCCGCTCCACGAAGAAATCGGGCAGCGTCTGTGAGTCTGGGTATCTAAGCTGCAAGTGGTACCTGTCGACGGACACAACACATAGAGCCTTCCGGCCTGGTTCGCAACGCAGAAGGAAGCCGCCATGCGGGGTGTTGAACACCTCTATTTCGGCAGCGCCGCCCTTGTCGGCAACGACGGACACGTCGACGGGGAGGTTCTTCAGGGCAAGGAGGATGCGCCCTACCTCGCTCCGAACTTCCGAACTGACCTTAACCTTCTGCTGACGTGCGTCTTCATCAAGATCACGTAGGCAGCGTTGTACGATCGCTGTTCGTGGTGTCGCGGGGGGTATGACTTGCGCGATGTCTGCTTCGCCGAGATGGGTGCGAAGCAACACGTCAAAGACCTTCCTAATGGACTCTGTGGCCAGAGGAAGCTCCGCAGAGGGTGGGGCCGAGTGGTAGGGATTGCCGATAAGAGGCCGTCCGAGGGTTGCCATCATCCATGCCGAGAGGTCGTCTTCCTGCAACTCCACTTCGGGCATCCCATGGGCTTGAACGGTCCCGCCCCCCCATGCGTCGAGGTCTGTAATGGGGAACGACCACCAGTTCGGCCCCTTGGTAGTGGGGGGGTTGCCAGCGATGTTGAGGGATTCGTAAAAGTCCAGAACACCCTCGTCGTCGCCTTGTGATCCTCGTCCCGGCTTCGTAGGCGACGTGCTGATCTTCAAATCGGGTGAAGACACTAGCGACCCCCCTGGGCGATGCTGTTGAGCAGCATGTGGGAGCGGTCCCACGTAAGTTCCAAGTCGGCCAATATCTCGTGTCGACTAGGAAGAGTCTGCTCGTCTCGATGATGGTTCACCTTGACGAAGACGCGGGTAGTGTCCTTCTCCCAGAAGCGTGGCTCTACTTGGAAGGTCCAAGTTCTGCCCTCCTCTTCGAGGCGAAGGTCGAAGCCTCCACTCGTAGACTTCCAAGGCACTCCGCTCGACGCGAGCGCCTCGCCGAGCATTTGGCTCGCCAGATACTCTCCTGCGGGAATTTCGGAGTCCTGATCAAACACAAGCTCCATGTTGTAGCCGTAGGCTTCCGGCACCTCGTCCTCGCCCAGTGTGCTCTTGTCGATACATGTGGAAGTGGCATCTGCGAGCAGAGCCAGATCGTCTCTATCTGGATGCTGCCTCTCAATCTGTGAGCCGTCGCCACCCAGCAGAAGAGATGTCCGCTCGCGACTCATCAACATCACATCAATTCTCTGCTGATCATCCACCACCTCGGTACGGCGAATGACTTCTGTCTGCATGGCTTCTCGAAAGTCGTCAAAGTCGCTGTCCTCGGGAAGGAAGCGAATCCCCCGGAAGACCAAATTGGCCCTCAACGCGTCAATAACCGTGAACGCCATGCTACTTCCTTCGTCTCCAGATCGGGCTTGGCACTCCACAAACAGGGTAGCGGAACCTACGTCGGGCAGGCATGGGCGTCAACCGGCGTAAGGTCCGATTGTTGGACCCACTTCCCGACCGTTTGCCGAGGTTGTGCTTTCCTTCACCTCTCCGCTCCCTAGCCCGCCAGCTCGACCAGCGAGCCCTCGATCAGGCGCATCCCGAACTCCATCCCCAGGGGGATGGCGCGCTCGTCGATGATGAAGCCCGGGTCGTGGTGGCGGCCGGCGGCGCCGTTTATCTCGTTGCGCGCGCCCAGCCAGAAGTAGCAGCCCGGACGCGCCTCCAGGAAGTACGCCATGTCCTCCGCCCCCATCCCCCGCGACACCCGCGCCTCCTTCCCGAAATAGCGCCTCCCCTCCTCTTCCACGAACGCCGTCACCGCCTCGTCGTTCACCAGCGGCGGACAGCTCGTCCTGTGCTTGATCTCGGCCGTCGCCCCGAACGCCGCGCAGACCCCGCTCACCACGTCCTCCACCCTCGCCACCATCCGATCGCGCACGCGGTCGCTGTAGGTGCGAATCGTGCCCCGCAGCTCCGCCGACTCCGCGATCACGTTGCCGCGGAAGCCCGCCTCCAGCTTCCCGATGGTCAGCACGGCCGTCTCCAGCGGCGGCAGCGTGCGGCTCACGACCGTCTGTAGCGCCGTGATGACGTGCGCCGCTACCACCACCGAGTCGACCGACTGGTGGGGTGAGGCGGCGTGCCCGCCGCGGCCCTTTATCGTGATGCGCAGGCTCGTGGGGGAGGCGAAGAACGGCCCCGGCGCCACGTTGATCTCGCCGACCGGCACGTCCGCGCTGATGTGCAGCCCCAGGCAGCGGTCGACGTTCGGCTTCTTCAGGATGCCTTCCCGGATGCACAGCGCCGCGCCGCCCGAGGCCTCCTCTGCCGGCTGGAACACGAAACGCACGCTCCCCGCCAGCGATTCCCGCGCCTCGGACGCGACCTGCGCCATTCCGAGCGCGATGGCCGCGTGCGTGTCGTGACCGCAGGCGTGCATCACGCCCTCGTTCTCCGAAGCGAAGGGCACGCCCGACTTCTCGGGCACGGGCAGGGCGTCGATGTCCGCCCGCCAGAGCACGCAGGGGCCCTTGCGCCCGCCCTTCACGAGCGCCGTCGCGCCCGTGTTGGCGATCGGGCGCACGTCCTCCAGGTCGAGCTTCGCGAGCTCCTCGAGGATGACGCGCTGCGTGCGCTCCTCCTTCCAGGAGAGCTCGGGGTGCTGGTGCAGGTCGCGACGCACCGCGATCACCTCGTCGGTGATGCGCTCGACCTCCGGCCGCACGCTCGGCAGTTTCGTTCCTCGGTTCACGGCGGCGAGCTTACCACCCGCCCGCCCCGCCTACGGAGCGTGCGTACGTCTCGCGCAGGAGGTCGCCCCATGCCCCCTCGGTCGAGGGCGGGCCGGTGAACCCGGGGCACTGGTCGTGGCGTAGCAGCAACGGCACCGCTCCCTCCGCCGCGCGCCCCGCGGCCACCGCCTCCACCGCCCGCCGCCCCGCCTCCGGCGACGGCTGTGCTGGCCTCCCGCTCGCGCCGTCGACGAACACGACCTGGTGCGGGTACGAGCGGCACGGGTCGGGTCGCGCCTCGTACTGGTCGCAGGTCAATTCCGCGCTCAGGAAGACGCAGTGCCCCTCGCGCCGTCCCAGCACGAACGGCTTCGCCAGGGGCAGCGCGATCGGCTCGCCGTCCGCGCTCTCCAGGAACCGCGAGGCGGGGAGGCCGCTGGACTCCCGCAGGCGCTCCGCCTCACCCTCCCCCACCGAGACGTTGAAAGCGCGGCAGCAGTAGGCGTCGCACTCGTGCGGCTGGCAGATGAAGCTCGCGTCGCCGGGAAGCACCAGCAGGTAGCTCCCGTAGCGCTCCCGGACGCGCGCCCAGAGGGCCTCCAGCTCGGCGGTGCGAATCGCCATGCCGGCAGCCTACCGCAGGCCCGCGAGGCCCGTGCCGCCGCTGCTTGCGGCTGAGCCGCCCCCGCGCGAGACTTGACGGAAGATGTCCGCAAACGTCGCGGTCCACCTGGAGAACGCCCTCGCCCCGGTCTCGCCGGGGCGCACCCTCGGGCGCGTCTAGTGCCGCGGCCCTCGCGTTAAGGGCCGCGATCGATCCTGACATCCCCAAGCCCGATGCCTCGCGCCTCTGCCGCGCGACCGGGACCTGAGCATCCCCTCGGAGGACCCAGCCCAATGCCCGAAAAGATCCACATCTTCGATACCACCTTGCGAGACGGCGAGCAGTCCGCCGGCATCGCCTTCACCCCCGAGGAGAAGCTCGAGATCGCCAGGCAGCTCGAAAAGCTCGGCGTCGACATCATCGAGGCGGGCTTCCCCTGCTCCACGCCGGGCGACCTCGAGGCCGTCCAGACCATCTCGCGCGAGGTCCGCGGGGCCACCATCTGCGCCCTCGCCCGCGCCGTCGAGTCGGACGTCGATACCGCCTGGGACGCCATCAAGGAAGCCGAGGATCCCCGCATCCACGTCTTCATCAACAGCAGCGACATCCAGATGGCGCATCAGCTCCGCAAGGACCGCGAGCAGGTGCTCACCCAGGCCGAGGCGATGGTGAAGCACGCCGCCAGCTACACGAGCAACGTGGAGTTCAGCCCCATGGACGCCACCCGCTCCGACCCGCACTTCATCTACACCATCGTCGAACGCTGCATCGATGCCGGCGCGAAGGTCATCAACATCCCCGACTCCGTCGGCTATGCCATCCCCTCCGAGCTCGGGTCGCTCTTCGACCTGATTCGCGAGAACGTGCCCAACATCGACAAGGCGCGCCTCAGCTTCCACGGCCAGAACGACCTCGGCATGTGCACCGCCAACACGATGACCGCCATCGAGCACGGCGCCCGCCAGGTCGAGGTCACGATCAACGGCATCGGCGAGCGCGCCGGCAACACCTCCCTCGAGGAGGTCGTGATGGCCATCAAGACGCGCAAGGACTACCTCGGCGATGTCGACTGCGACATCGACACGCGCGATATCTACCGCGCCAGCAAGCTCGTCGAGCGCCTCTCCGGCATGCCCGTGCAGTGGAACAAGGCCGTCGTCGGCAAGAACGCCTTCCGCCACGGCTCCGGCATCCACCAGGACGGCATCCTCAAGCTGCGCGAGACCTGGGAGATCATGGACCCGACCGAGATCGGCATCCCCCAGGGCACGCAGCTCGTCCTCGGCAAGCTCTCCGGGCGCCACTACTTCAAGCAGCACATGGAGTCGCTTGGCTACGAGCTCACGAACGAAGAGCTCAACCGCGCCTTCAGCGCCTACAAGGAGCTCGCCGACAAGAAGATCGAGGTCGACGACCGCGACCTTGAGGCGATCGTGAGCGATAACCTCCAGGCCGGTTCCTTCTCCGGCGACGTCTGGCGCATCGAGCACGTGCAGGTCTCCAGCGGCGACCACGCCACCCCGACCGCCACCCTCCGCCTCCTCTCCCCCGAGGGCGACATCCTCACCGACGCCGCCACCGGCACGGGGCCCGTCGACGCCGTCTACCGCGCCATCAACCGCATCACTGGCCTCTCGCCCGAGCTCACCGAGTTCAGCGTGAACGCCGTGACGGAAGGCATCGACGCCCAGGGCAAGGTCACCATCCGCATCGAGGACGAGGGCCAGACCTACACGGGCCGCTCTGCCGACACCGACATCATCGTCGCCAGCGCGAAGGCGTACATGACGGCGCTCAACCGCATGCTCAACGTCCGCGCGCGCCTCCAGGGAGCGACCGTCAATAGCTAGTGCCTGGTCCACGGAAGCCGGTCGGCGGCGGGTGCTTCAGGCGCTCGCCGCCGTTGCGCTTCTCCTCCTTGCCGTGTCCCTGCTCGCAGGCTGCACGCGCGATAAGTCGTGGCTCACCTCGCCCTCGGCCAAGGCGCTCCTGGGCGTCACGACCCCCGCCCTGCTCGCCTTCGACCCCCTCGACGAGCCCCCTGCGGATGTCCCTGCCCCCGAGGGCTGGCGACTCACCGTCGACCTTGCCCGCTTTGGCGAGCTCGAGAACGGCACCCCCGCCCTCGCCATCCTCCTCGACATCGAAAGCGAGCCGGGCGCCGTCATGGACCTCTGGCTGTCGGACGACGAGGGGCCGATCGCGCGCTGGTCGGGCGGCTCGACCGAGGACTACCGGGGCGACGCCTGCTTCCAGCTCCCGCTCGTGAGCGAGGACGGCGAGCACGCCCTGCCCCTGGCCGGCACCACCGGCCACAGGGTCACGGTCGCGTTCCGCGGCGAGGGCGGCCACGTCATCCTCGCGGTCACGCGCGGCATTGCGAGTCTGGTTCCCGAGACCACCGGAACGCCCGGCCGCTCCGAGGTCTTCCGCGACCTGCTCGCCTGCCCCTGAGCCTCAGTGAATGAGGCGCCGCCGCATCAGCTTCACTGCCAGCACGTAGAAGAACACCGTCACCACCGCCAGCCAGGCGAGGCTGCCAAGCATCGACCACTCCAGGTTCCCCGTGATCAGCCCCCGGTAGATGTCGACCACGTGCTTCAGGGGCATGAACCAGCCGAGGATCTGCACCCATCGCGGCATCGCGTCGAAGGGGAAGAAGGCGCCCCCGAACCAGAAGAGCGGGTTGATCACGAGGTTGAAGAAGTAGGCGAAGTGGCTCATCGCCCGCGCGATCGAGGCGAAGCAGATCGAGATCGAGCTGAACAGCAGCCCCGGCAGCACGCCCACGGGCACGGCCAGGATGGCCCAGGGCGAATCCACCATGTGCAGCCACGGGTTCAGGATCGAAGCCACGATCAGGATGTAGGTGCCGTTCACGAGCGCCCGCGTCGTGCCCCACAGGATCTCCCCGGTGATCACGTCGTCGACGCTGATGGGCGTCGCGATGATCGACTCGTACGTGCCCTGCATCTCCAGGCGTACGTAGCTCCCCCAGGCGCACTCGAAGGTGGCCGCGAACATGGGGAAGAGCGCCAGCAGCCCCGGCGCCAGGAACTCGACGTACTTCTCGCCGCTGTCGAGCTCAACGAACTGTCCCAGCGCCAGCCCCAGCGCGAGGATGATCGCGAACGGCTCGACGGCGATCCCGAGGAATTCGGTTTTCCAGTTGCGCAGCGTTGCATCGCGATTCCGCTGCCAGACGCGGTACGCGCCGAAGGAGACGTCCGGGGTCAGGGCGAACGCGGTCAATCGAGCAGCCCCCGGCCCGTGAGCAGCAGGAACACGTCCTCCATGTTCCCCGGGCGAAGGTGCGCGCGATGCGGGTCGCCCACGCGCTCCGCCGCCATCGCCGAGGCTGGGCCGCCACCGAACACATAGGTCAGGTCCTCCACCTGCTCCACCGAGAAGCCGTCGCCCTGCGGGAACTCGGCCAGGAGCGCGTCGCGCTCCGGCGAGGGCAGCCGCAGCTCCAGCACCTGCGGGCCCACCAGCTCCGCGACCAGGTCGTACGGGCGTCCCTCAACCAGGATCTTCCCCCGGTGCATGATCACCAGCCGGTCGCAGAGGTGCGTCGCTTCCTCCATGTAGTGCGTCGTCAGCAGCATCGTCACGCCCCGGCTCTTCAGCAGCCGCAGCTGCTGCCACACCAGGTGCCGCGCCTGTGGGTCGAGCCCCGTCGTGGGCTCGTCGAGGATGAGAACCTGCGGGTTGTTCACCAGCGCCCGCGCGATCGTGAGCCGCCGCTGCATTCCGCCCGAGAGGTCGTCGACGTTCGAGGTCGCGCGGTCGTCGAGCTGGAACAGCGCCAGCGCCTCATCGATGCGCTGGCGCACATCGTCGCGCCCCAGCCCGAAGTAGCGGGCGTAGACCTCGAGGTTCTGGCGCACCAGCAGGTCGGGGTCGAGGTTGTCGTCCTGCGGCACCACCCCGAGCACTGCCTTCACCTGGCGCGGCGCTTCCTTCACGTCGAGGCCCGCCACCCGCAGCTCCCCCGTCGTGACGGGCGAGGTGGCCGTGATCATGCGGATCGTCGTCGTCTTCCCCGCCCCGTTCGGGCCGAGCACACCGAAGCATTCCCCCTCGCGGATGTCGAACGAGATGTCGTCGACCGCGACGAAGTCGCCGTAGTGCTTCACGAGGCCGCGCGCCTCAATGAGGGCGGATGTCACAGGATGTGTCCTCTCCGGCGGTTGCCGGCGCCGCGGCGAAAGGCTGCCCGCCATCGTAGGAACGCGAGGGGGCTATGTTCAATCGGCGTGGGCGGGCGCCACGCGCAGCGAGAGCTCCGTGCCGCCCCGTAGCGGCAGCGTCGCCGAGGCGAAGCCGTTGGCCGGATCCTGCGCCCAGGCCACGTAGTGCTGCATCTCGAACGGGAACGAGCCGACGTTGTCCGCCATCACCATGCCGCCCACGCGCACGTGCGGCGCGAGGATCTGGAGCATCGTCAGGTTCAGGTTGGGGAACCCGTCGATCAGCACGAGGTCGAGCGGCCCGCCCGGGTCCGCCAGCTTCTCGCGCGCGTCCCCGACGCGTATCTCGGCAAACTCCGAGAGCCCGGCTTTTTCCAGGTTCGCCCGCGCCACCGCCGCCTTCGACGGCTGGATCTCGCTGCCGATGACGACCCCGCCACCGTTCTCCCGGATCGCCGCCGCCAGGTAGATCGTCGAGACCCCGAACGAGGTGCCAAACTCCGCCGCCCGCCGCGCGCCCAGCGAGCGCGCGAGCAGGTAGAGGAGGTTGCCCTGCTCCCGCTCCAGCGAGATGTACTTGTCGGCGAAGAACTCGGCCGCACCCTCGGCGTTGAAGGGTCCAGGCTCCGGCGGTGGCTCGGGCCGGGGCTCCTGCGTGAACGCTTCCATCTCCGCTTCGGCGGCCGCGTGCAGCCGGTCGAGCACGGCACGGACCCGTGGGTCGGGCACGACGCTGTGGTGGCTGTGGGGCTCAGTCGAACTCGTCATCGTCATCCTCGTCTTCTGCTTCCCGTGCCTTCGCCTCGTCCTCGGTCTCGTACTCGATGCGCGTCTCCTGCCAGCCCTCCTCGGGCAGCTCGTCCGCGGCGCCTCCAACGTCGGCGGGGCCGTCTTCGTCCTCGGCCAGGTCGTCCACGTCCTCGCGCAGGAAGTTGCGCCGCGTGTAGGCGCGCACCTCGTTGATGCTCGACTTGGGGAAGCTCACCTTTCCCGCCTGCGACGGATCCTGGTACTCCTCCCGCACGATTATGCGGGGCGAGTCGCCGGCGCTGACGAGCGCCGCCGAGTAGCGGTTTCCCCCATCCATCAGCCGTGCCAGCCGCAGCCCCACCCGCGGTTCCACCATCCCCAGGTACACGCCCCCGGGCGTGACAGCGTTGACCGCGTTCCCCCGCACCTCCAGCTCTACCGGGTCGCCCGCGTCCAGCGCCCCGAGCGCGTCGGACGGCGCCGCCTCCAGCCGTACGACCGCCGCTTTCCCCACCTCCTCGATAAAGAGGCCCCGGCTCATCTGCGCCGCGGGCTCGGCGGCGGACTCTTCGCCCTTCACCTGTTCGAGCCGGTCGAGGTTGCGCTGCGCGATCGCGTTCGTGGGGTCGACTTCGAGCGCCTTCTCGTACACGAGGCGCGCCTCGCGAATGCGCCCCAGTTCCGTGAACGCCTTGCCCAGCCGGTTGTAGACCTCGGCGTCGTCGCCGAAGCGCGCAATCAGCTCGCGGTTGAGCGCCGCCGCCTCTTTCCAGCGCCCCGCCACGGCCAGCTTCACCGCTTGCTCGTTGGCCGCCCGCCGCGCCCCCGGTCTCTCGGGCACCCGTGCCGATAGCTCGCTCATCGGCGGCAGAATAGGGCCGTCTTCCGTGAGCGGCAACGCCCCCTGACGCACTCTTGGCACGGTCCGCCCCCGCCACCGCGGGCGTACAATCGCCCGTCATGGACAGCATCCCGATCGTCATCTCCGGAAGCGGCAACATGGGTCGTCAGGTGGCCCTCGCCGCCGCTGCCGACCCCGCCACCGAACCCCTCGCCTTCATCGACGCGCTCGGCGAGGGCGATTCCTGCGAGGGGCTGCCCCTCTACCGCGATGCCGCCCCCGCCCTCGACGCCCACAGCCCCGAGGTCGTCGTCGACTTCTCCAACGCCGCTTGGACGCCCGTCCTCGCCCGCGCCGCCCTCGAGCGCGGCGTCCGCCTCGTCATCGGCACGACCGGCCTCCCCGCCACGTTCCTCGACGAGCTCCGCGAGGAAGCCGCCGCGCGCAAGGTCGGGGTTGTCGTCGCCCCCAACTTCGCCATCGGCGCCGTCCTCCTGATGTACTTCGCCCGCCAGGCCGCGCGCTTCTTCGACCACGCCGAGATCATCGAGCTCCACCACGCCGGCAAGGTCGACGCGCCCAGCGGAACGGCGAAAGCGACCGCCGAGCAGATGGTCGAGGCCCGCGGCGAGCCCTTCGAGCGCGTCGAGGCCGAGGTCCAGACGGTGCCAGATACGCGCGGCGGCGAAGTCGGGGGTGTGACCCTCCACTCCGTGCGCCTGCCCGGCCTCGTCGCCCACCAGGAGGTGCTCCTCGGCGGGCTCGGCCAGACTCTCTCCCTGCGCCACGACAGCACCGGCCGCGACTCGTTCATGCCGGGCGTGCTCGCCGCCGTGAAGGCGGTCAGGGAAACCGAGGGCCTCGTCGTCGGACTCGACGCGCTCTTCGGGCTCGACTAGCGACGCGCCCCGCCCTACTCGTCTTCGGCTTCTTCCTCTGCCGGCGCGCTCCCGTTCGACCGGCCGTTCATCGGCAGCTCGGCCTGCGCCGCCTGCCGCTGCCGTGAGTCGCCCGGGTCGAAGTTGGCGATGCTCGCCACGCGGTCGTTCTCGCCTACCTTCATCACCGTCACGCCCTGCGTGTTCCGGCCGAGCAGGCTGATCGAATCGACCTTCGTGCGAATGAGGATGCCGTCTTCGGAGACGAGCATCAGCTCGTGGTTCGGCGACACCATCCGCACCGCCGCAACGTCCCCCGTCTTCGGCGTGATGTTGAGCGTGCGCACGCCCTGACCGCCACGACCCTTCACCGGGTACTGCGCCATCTCCGTGCGCTTCCCGAAACCCCGCTCCGTGATCACGATCAGCTGCTGCTCGTTCGACTGGACCGCTTCCGCCCCCACCACGTAGGCGTTGGCGCGAAGCTTCATTCCTCGCACGCCGCCGCTGGTGCGACTGGCGCTGCGGAGCTGCCGGATGGCGAAGCGAGCGGCCTGGCCGTCGCTGGAGACGAGCACGAGGTCGCTCTCCGCCCGTGCCAGCCGCGCCGAGATCAGCGTGTCGCCGTCGTCGAGGCGCATCGCGATCTTGCCGTTGCGGCGCACTTCCTCGAACTCCTTCAGCGGCGTCTTCTTCGCCTGGCCTAGGCTCGTGGCCAGCACCATGAAGTCGTGCTCGTAGTCCTTCACGACCACGATCGTCGTGACCCGCTCGCGCTGGTCCATCTCGATCAGGTTCGTGATGAAGGTGCCCTTCGCCTGCTTCTTCGAGTCCGGGATGTCGTACGCGCGCAGGTGGTAGACCTTCCCCTGGTCGGTGAAGAAGAGGATGTTGTCGTGGGTGTCCCCCACGACAAGCTTCATCACCGCGTCCTCCTCGCGGATGGCCGCCCCCCGGCTCCCGCGCCCGCCCCGGCGCTGCGTGCGGAACTCCTCGAGCTTCGTGCGCTTCACGTAGTTGCGCAGGCTGAGCGTGATCACGCACTCCTCGTGCGCTACCAGGTCTTCCTCGCGGAAGCTCTCCGGGTCGCCCTCCACGATCTCCGTGCGGCGCCCGTTGCCGTACTCGTCTTTCAGCTCCGCCAGATCGTCCTTGATGAGGAAATCGATCTTGCGCGGGTTCGCGAGCAGGTCCTCCAGGTAGGCGATGCGCTCGATCAGCTCCTGGTGCTCGTCCTGCAGTTGCTGCCGCTCCAGCGCGGCCAGACGCCGCAGCTGCATGTCGAGGATGGCGCGCGCTTGCTCCTCGGAGAATTCGAACGGCTCCGTCTGCAGCAGCTCCAGCGCCGCCGATGCCGATTCCGCCCCCCTGATCGTCGCGATCACCCGGTCGAGCAGGTCGATCGCGCGCAGCAGGCCCGTGAGGATGTGCTCGCGCTCCTGCGCCTTCTGCAGCTGGTGCTCGCTTCGACGCCGCAGGACTTCGCGCCGGTGGTCGAGGAACAGGTCGAGCGCGCGCTTCAGCCCCACCCGTCGCGGCGCCCCGTCGACGATCGCCATCATGTTGATCGCGAACGTCGAGCGCATGGCGGTGTGCTTGTAGAGCAGGTTCTTGATCTGCTGCGCCGACCCCTCGCGCTTCAGCTCGATCACGACGCGCATGCCGTTGCGGTCGCTCTCGTCGCGCAGGTCGGCGATGCCCTCGATCTTCTTGTCGCGCACGAGGTTCGCGATCTTCTCGATGAGCGTCGACTTGTTCACCTGGTACGGCAGCTCCGTGATGATCAGCTGCGTCCGCCCCCGGTTCCCCTCCTCCACCGCCGTGCGCGCGTGCACCGTGACCCGCCCGTGACCCTCGCCGTAGGCGTGCCTGATTTGCTCGCGCTCCACCCCCACCAGGGCGATGCCGGCCGTGGGAAAGTCCGGCCCCCGCACGATCTCGAGAATGTCGTCGAGGGTCGCCTCCGGGTTCTCGATCAGCAGCACGGCCGCGTCGACGATCTCCTCCAGGTTGTGCGGCGGGATGTTCGTCGCCATCCCCACCGCGATCCCCGAGGACCCGTTCAGCAGCAGGTTCGGCAGCCGCGAGGGCAGGATCTCGGGCTGCTCGTAGCGCCCGTCGTAGTTCGGCTCGAAGTCGACCGTGTTCTGGTCGATGTCGGCGACGAGCTCTTCCGCGATCGGCGCCAGCCGCGCCTCCGTGTAGCGCATCGCCGCCGCCGGGTCTCCGTCGACGCTGCCGAAGTTCCCCTGCCCGTCGACGAGCGGATAGCGCATGGAGAAGTCCTGCGCGAGGCGCACCATCGCCTCGTAGACGGGACTGTCGCCGTGGGGGTGGTAGCGACCCATGACGTCGCCCACGATGCCGGCCGACTTGCGGTAGGCCGTCCCCGACCGCGCCCCCCCGTCGAACATTCCCCAGACAATGCGCCGCTGGACCGGCTTGAGCCCGTCGCGCACGTCCGGCAGCGCCCGCGCCACGATCACGCTCATGGCGTAGTCGAGGTAGCTGGTGCGCATCTCCTGCTCGAGGTCGATGGGCCGGATCTGGGTGGTTTCTTCCATGCTCATCCGCGGCAACTCCGGTCGGGGGCGGTCGTCGAAACCGCTAAGGTAATTGTACCAATTCCGGGCCTACAGGGCGGCCCGGGCGCGACCCTTGAAGCCGGGTAGGGAAAATCGCGCCGCACCCCTCTAGGCTGCCCCCATGACCCGTCGAGAGCGTGGCCGGCCGCGCCACCCTGGCCCCCTCACCCCCGCCGAACAGCGCGTCCTCGACGAGCTCCGTAAGGGCGGCACCAACGCCGAGATCGCCGTGCGCCTCGGCATCAGCCCCGACGCCGTCAAGTACCACATCTCCAACATGCTCGGGAAGCTCGACCTCCCCGACCGCCACGCCCTCGCCGCCTGGCGCCCCGATCGGGAGCGTCGCCGCTGGCTCGGCCTCGCCGTTCCGGCGGGGCTCGCTTCCCTTGGCCGGCCGCTGGTGTGGGGTGGCGTGGGGCTGGGTCTAGCAACCGCGGTCGCGGTGGTGGCACTGCTGGTGGCCGTCATTGCGGGCGGTGAGGAGCCGCAGTCTGTGGTGTCCCCCGCGCCAACCGCGAAGCCTACATCGACGGCAGAAGCAGGGGGATCCCCCGAGCCCACGCCGCGTGCTCCGACCCCCGCATCGACCTCCAGTCCCTCCACCCCTCCGCCTGGGCAGCCGACGGAAGATCCGGTCGTAGAGATGAGCCTCGGATTGGAGTTCACGTGTGCGGTCAGACAGTCTGGGGCGCTGCTGTGTTGGGGATCGATCCGTGGTGAGGAACTCGATGTCCCTCCGGGACAGTATCGCTCCGTTAGCGCCCACCTCTACTACGTGTGCGCGGTCCGGGAGACTGGTGATGCAATCTGCTGGGGTGAGGAAGATGAAGGCAGGACAGATCCCCCTCAGGGAGAATTCACCTCGGTTAGCACGGGAGCGTTGCACGCTTGCGGAATGCGCGCGTCCGGAGAAGTCATTTGCTGGGGAAGCAATGAGGAAGGGCAGTTAGACGCGCCTTCAGGGCAGTTCGTCTCGGTGAGCGCGGGTGGGGATCAGGCCTGTGCCGTGAAGCAATCGGGCGAGGTCGCTTGCTGGGGTGAGGAGGTCTGGCCCCGGATTCAGCGGCCGCAGGGGACCTATCGCTCCGTGAGCGTGAGCGGCGGCTACGCGTGTGGGCTGCGCCCGACGGGCGAGGTCGCCTGCTGGGGGAGCACCCCTCCCGCTTCCGCCGTTCAGCCGCCGGGAAAGTACCTCTCGGTAAGCACGAAGGGCGGGAATGCATGTGGCATCCGGGAGTCAGGAGAAATCCACTGCTGGGCCGGTGACTACTGGGTCGACGCCAGAGTGCCTGCTGGAGAGTTCCGCTCCGTGAGCGTGGGCTTCATCCACGCGTGTGCAATCCGACAGTCGGGCGGCGTGCTGTGCTGGTCGATGGACGACTATGGGCAGGCGGACGTTCCCTCCGGGACTTACGCATCAGTGAGCGCAGGTGAAGAGCGCACCTGCGCGGTTCGCGCGTCTGGGGCGCTGACCTGCTGGGGCGGCGCCAAGGACGGCCCGCGTTCACTACCACCGGGCCAGTTCAAGTCCGTGAGTGCAGACCTGCCGGGTACCTGCGCGCTTCGGGAGTCGGGCGAGATCATCTGCTGGGGCGACGACTGGACGTACGCGCCCACGGGACGATTCGTGGCAGTTGAGGTTGGATCGGCTCATGCATGCGGCTTGGCGGAAACTGGTGAACTCGTCTGTTGGGGCCCTGACGGCCAGGCCATGCCTGGAACACCGCCCGGGCAGTTTCGTGTGTTCAGTGTTGGCTTCCGCGCTGCCTGCGCGATAAGCGAAATCGGTGACGTGGTGTGCTGGGGGAACAATCGGAATGTGGAGGGTGGTCCCTCTGGGACATACAGCTCGGTGAGCGTGGGCGCACATCACGTTTGCGCACTCAGGGAGTCCGGGGAGATCGACTGTTGGGGGAGTCCCCTATACGAGTTGCTAGTGGAAGCCCCAGCGGGCCAGTACCGCGCTGTCAGCGCCGGTACCGGCCACACCTGCGCATTGCGAGTGACGGGTGAGATTGACTGCTGGGGTGACAACACCTACGGCCAGACGGACGCCCCGCCTGCCACATTTGTTTCCGTGAGCGCCGGGCGGCTTCATACCTGCGCGCTCACAGAGTCGGGCGAGGTGGCTTGCTGGGGTGGCAAGTACCTCGCCGCCCAGGTGCCACCCGACCTCCGATAGCAATAGCCCCTACCCCGCCAGCTCCCGCAGCAGCGACTCCGCCCGCTCTAACCGCTCCAGGATGCCCCACTGGCCGTGGATGTTGAGCGTCATGTTGGCCGCGTTGCCGCGCACCCCCGCCACCCGGCCTCCCTCGCCCACGTCGCGCTGGTAGCGCGCCACCTCGTCCGACTCCGCCCCGAACGCCGCCGTCAGCACCTCGACCGTACGCGCGTCCCACTGGTCGTACTCGAACGGGTTCGGGCCCGTCCCGCGCAGGCGCGGGATGAGCGCGATCTGCGCCTCGATGCGGGTCCGGTCGGCGTCGGTTGCGGGCATGCGCGGGATTCTACCCACGAGCGTCGCTAGCCGCCCACGCCCAACGCGAGCGTCATGATGACCGCGTCCTCGCCGTCGGCGTAATAACGACGCCGCTCCCCCACCTCCTCGAACCCGCACCCCGCATAGAGCGCCCGCGCTGCCCCGTTCGAGGCGCGCACCTCCAGCGTGACCGCCTCCGCCCCGAGAGACCCCGCCAGCGCCACCAGCGCCGTCACCAACCGCCGCCCGTGACCCCGCCGCCGCGGCTCCTCCGCCACCGCCAGCGACGTGATGTGCGCGTCGTCCGGCGCCAGCCAGAGGCTCCCCACCCCCACGACCTCACTCCCCACCTCCAGCACCACCGCCCGCGTGCGCTCGTCGTCGAGCTCCGTGCGCCGCGCCTCCAGGGAGCGCGACGGCAGGTCCGATGCCTCCTCGATCGCCGCCACGGCCGCGAGGTCGGCCTCCATCAAGGAGCGCAGGACGAACGGTTCGGCCATGCCCCGATCGTAGCGCCGCTTTGACAACACTCCCGCCGACGGGTTCCCTGTGACCATGCGTGCCCTCGTCATCGCCAACGGCGACCCGCCCTCCGCAGCGCTCCTCGAGGAACTGCGGGAGGGCGCCGCGCTCGTCGTCGCCGCCGATGGCGGCGCCCGCAGCGCTCTCGCCCTCGGCCTGATGCCCGACATCGTCACCGGCGACCTCGACTCCATCGGCGACGCCCGCCACGCCATCCCCGCCGACCGCATCCGCCCCAACGCCGACCCCAACGGCACCGACCTCGAGAAGGCCGTCGCGCTCTGCCTCGAAGAAGGCTGCGACGCCGTCGACATCATCGGCGGCGGGGGCGGTCGCGCCGACCACGCCCTCGCCAACCTCAGCGCCCTCGTCCGCTTCGGGCGGCGGGCGCGCGTGCGCATGGTCGATGAGCGCTTCGCCATCGAGCTCGTCGACGGCGAGACTGAGGTCGATGGCCCCGAGGGCACGGTCGTCTCGCTCGTTGGCATCGGGCGCTGCGAGGGCGTCACCACCAGCGGCCTCCGTTGGGAGCTCGAGAACGCGTCCCTCGACTTCAGCGCCTACGGCGTCCACAACGAGATCGCCACCTCCCCCGCCCGCGTCTCCGTGCGCTCCGGTGACCTCCTGCTGTTCCGGGGTCGCTGGGTCGAACACCACGCCTGAGCGCCCCGCCCCTCGCGGCCAACAGACACCGCGCTACACTGCCCTTCCGCCCACCCGGGCCGCGAGGAACTTGCCATGGAAGCTACAACGCTGGCCGTCGCCGACAGCCCCACCCTGAGCCCCGAGATCAACGAGATCCGGCAGCGCACCTCCGCCATCGTCACCGAGGAGATCATCCCCAACGAGGACCTCCTCCGGCGCGACGTCGCCCAGTCGGGCGACCTGCGCGGACGAATCCAGGAGCGCGTCAAGGCGGAGGGTCTCTGGGCCCCCCACCTGCCGATCGAGTACGGCGGCATGGGCGTCGGCTTCCTCGGGCACGCCTACATGAACGAGGTGCTCGCCTGGAGCCCCTTCTCCAACCCTCTCTTTGGGGTCGTCGCCCCCGACTCGGGCAACCAGACCATCCTCATCAAGTACGGCACCGAGGAGCAGAAGAAGCAGTGGCTCGAGCCCTCCATCCGCGGCGAGATCCGCTCCTGCTACTCCATGACCGAGCCCGACCAGCCCGGCTCTGACCCCTACTCCATCCAGACTCGCGCCACCCGGGACGGCGACGAGTGGGTCATCAACGGGCGCAAATGGTTCACCTCCGGCGCCCACCGCGCGGCCTTCGCCATCGTCATGTGCCGCACTGAGGAGGAGGACGGCGAGGGCGGCGTGCGCGACAAGATGACCCAGATCATCGTTCCCACCGATGCCCCCGGCTTCAACATCATCCGCAGCGTCCCAGTCTGGGGTCACGACGGCGACCACTGCGAGATCGACTACGACAACGTGCGCGTGCCCGTCACCAACCAGCTCGGGCGCACCGGGTCGGGTCACCAGGCCGCCCAGGACCGCCTCGGCGCCGGCCGCGTCTTCCACTGCATGAACTCGGTCGGCCAGATGTGGCGCGCCTTCGACGTCATGATGCAGCGCGTCATGACCCGCAACGTCCACGGCGGCCCCATGCAGGACAAGCAGTTCATCCAGGGCTTCATCGCCGACTCCTACATCGACATCCAGTCCGCCCGCCTCATGACCATCCACTGCGCCGAGCGCATCGACGCCGGCGTGAACGCGCGCTCCGACATCTCTGCGATCAAGATAGCCGTGCCGGCCGCCTTCGAGCGCGTCGTCGACCGCGCAATCCAGGTCTACGGGGCGAAGGGCGTCTCCACCGACACGCCCCTGGAGGGCATGTACCGCGGCGCCCGCACTCTGCGCATCCTCGACGGTCCCGACGAGGTGCATCGCATCGTCATCGCGAAGAACGTCCTGCGCCGCTACCGGGACGGCATGTCCTGGGACTTCGGGGCGTAGGGCTCCGACCCTCCCGCGACACGATGGTCCCGGAGTTCGCCGATGAACACGCGATTGACAAGTTCGCGACAAGCGTCGGGGAGTGGCTCCTCACCCAGCGCTTTGGCTCGGTCGTTCCCGTAGCCTACCGGCACTTCCTCTGGGAACCGCCCGGCGACTGGCGGATCGACCCGCCGCACGTCGTGATCGAGCTCACCGTCGAGGATCCCCCGCCGCCTCCGGACAACTGGCGCTCGCTCCCTTTCGAGGAGCAGGTCCGGGCCTGGCACTGGCCGGAATCCGACACCGACGCCGCCGAGATGGCCGCGCTCGGCTTCGCGCTGACCCAGGAGATCCCCGCCGGACTCGCGCCGCTCCACCCGGTGAGCGTCAAGTTCCTCGCACGTAGCGAGGCGGAAGCGGACGGGCGGTAGCGAGGAAGACCTACCCCGCGACTTCCTCCGCGAACGCCGCCAGGTCCCGCGCGAACGACTCCGGCTCCAGCAGCATCTGTACATGGCTCGATCGCATCTCGCGAGTGGGCCACCCTTGCTCGCCCGCTGTCGCCGCCGCCCCGTCGTACGTCTCGGAGAGGTGCAGGTAGCCGACGGGCGCGTCGGGCCAGCTCGCCGGAACCGGGAGTGGCTCCTCCAGCACCTCGATCGGCGTCGGGCGCTTCCCCGCGAACACCGTCGAGTTCACGTCGGCCATGTTGTTTGGTGCTAGGGTGACCGCGTCTCGCAGAAGGTCCAGCGGCCACTCCCGCACCGTATCCGTTGCCACCGCCCGTGGGGCGTGTGGCGCCAGCCGGCCCCGCGGCAAGGACGCTTCGCCCGCCGCCAGCCGGAACTCCTCGATGTGCGCCTCGTCCGTGAACATGTCGAAGAGGCTCGCCCCATCCTTCGGCAGGTCCGCATCGACCAGCACGTAGGCCGCCGGCCCGTCGATCTGCTCGCCCAGCTTCGGCAGCAGCGGACCCGCTCCCTCGTGCCCCACCAGCACCGCCTCGCTCGTATCCATCGAGACGTCCGCCAGCTCCAGTGCGAACAGGTCGCAGTGGTGCTTCCAATACGTGCCCTCGCGCATGGCCGGCGAGTTCAGCGCCGGGAGGACCACGGACGCGCCCATCTTGCGCAGCTCGGTGGCCACGGGTACCCACGTAAACGGTCCGATCAGGGGTCCGTGCACCAGGATGAACGGTCTCATGGGATAACCTCCGTCACCCGCGGGCGATGCGCGTGATTCTAGCGAGATTCCGCCCCAGATCGAGGGCTGATCGAGCCGCTAGCTGCGGCGCAGCCCCCAGCCTTCCGGCAGGAACGACGACACGCCCAGCAGCACGCCGACCCCCACCAGGGCCCAGCCCGCACAGGCGAATCCGCACAGTTCCATGTCCCTACTCCTGCTTCTTGGCCTCGAAAGCGGCGCGCGTCTCGCGTACCGACCACCAGACCTCGGAGTTATCGAGCGTCGTAATTTCGTCCCAGCGCGCTTCCACGTCGTCCGCGGTCGCGCCCGGGATGGCGACGCGCTCATTCTGCACGATCGCGGCCCGCCCGAAGGAGCCGCTGGCCGCGGTGATGATCATTCCGCTGGTCTCGCACGAGTCGCTGGCCATGTACGTCACCGCTGGCGCCACCAGGTCTGGGCTCATCGCCGCCTGCTGCTCCGCCGACACCTCTCGTACCGAGGTCGTCATGCGTGTGGCCGCGCCCGGATTGAGGCAGTTCACCATCACGTTGTACTTGTCGCCTTCGAGCTTGGCGACGTTCATCAGCCCGATCAGCCCCGCCTTCGCGGCGGCGTAGTTCGACTGCCCGAAGTTCCCGAGGAAGCCCGAGTTCGAGGTCGTCAGGATCACGCGCCCGTAGTGCTGCTGGCGGAAGACCGGCCAGGCGTGGTGGAGCAGGTTGTAGCCGCCGTTCAGGTGGACGGCGAGCACCTTCAGCCAGTCGGCCTCGGGCAGGTTGTGCAGGGCGCGATCGCGCAGGATGCCCGCGTTCGACACGAGAATGTCGAGGCGGCCCCAGGTGTCGATCGCCTGCTTGATCATGTTGTAGGCGTCTTCGTAGCTGGTGACGTCGCCGGTGTTGGCGGCGGCGGTGCCGCCCTCCGCCTCGATCTCCCGCACGACGGACTCGGCCACGGAGATGTCCTCGTCCTCGCCGTCGAGGGTGCCCCCGAGATCGTTGACGATGACCTTCGCGCCGTGCCGGGCGAGGTCCATGGCGATGCTTCGGCCGACTCCGCGGCCCGCGCCCGTCACGAGGGCGACGCGTTCGAGCAGTGATACTGGCAAGCCAGGGCTCCTTATCCTGAAAGAAGGTTCAGCAGGGAAGGGTGACGCGAACTCGCGCCCCCGTCCAGCGTGGACGCCAGTTCGAAGCGGAGGCCAGCGTATGCCGGGCAGAGTCGAGGGCAAGGTCGCAATCGTCGTCGGCGCGGGGCAGACGCCCGGCGCCACCATCGGCAACGGACGCGCCACCGCCATCCTCCTCGCCCGCGAGGGCGCATCCGTCGTCGTCGCCGACCGCGACCTCGCCTCCGCCGAAGAGACGGTTGCCATGATCGCGGACGAGGGCGGAACCGCCAGCGCCTGCGAAGTCGACGCCACCAGCGAGGAGAGCCTCGCCGCCATGGTTGCCGACACCGTCGCCCGCCACGGCGGCCTCGACATCCTCCACAACAACGTCGGCGCCAGCGTGGGCGCGGGCGACGCCTCCCCCATGGAGATGACTGAGGAGGGTTTCGACAACATCGTCGCCCTTAACCTGAAGAGCCACTGGCTCGCCTCGCGACAGGCCATCCCCGCCATGCGCGAACGTGGCGGCGGCTCCATCGTCAACATCTCCTCGATGGCCGCGCGCCACGCCTACCCCTTCCTCGGCTACAAGGCCACGAAAACCGCCCTCCTCGCCCTCACCGAGCAGCTCGCCGCCCAGCACGCCCGCGACAACATCCGCGTCAACGCCATCCTGCCGGGCGCCATGAACACGCCCATGGCCATCGAGCCGCGCGTCGCCGCCGGCGCCGACCGCGCCGAGCTCGTGGCGAAGCGCGACAGCCGCATCCCCCTGGGCGGCAAGATGGGCACGGGCTGGGACGTCGGCTACGCCGCCCTCTTCCTCCACTCCGACGAGGCCCGCTTCATCTCCGGCGTCTCCCTCCACGTCGACGGCGCCGAGCACGTCAGCGACAACGTCGCCGGTCAATAAGGCGCTACCCCGGCGTCTCACCGCCGCTGGAGCGCATGCGACGCAGCGATGGTTGCGTGAAGAGCACCACGATGGCGATCGCCACCAGCGCGAGCCCGCAGGCCACGAACCACTCGCGTGAGCCCCAGACGTCCGCCATCAGGCCCGCGAGCAGCCCGCCCAGGGGCATGCCCCCCGCCATGGCGAGCGTGTAGATGCTCATCACGCGCCCCATGACCTCGTGGGGCGTGTTCGCCTGGATCAGGGTCAGGTTGAGGTTGGTGAAGAAGCCCGCGTTCCAGCCCGTCGCGAACATGATCGCCACCGACGCCACGTACCAGAGCGACACGCCGAACGCCGCGTTCAGCGTCCCGCCGGTGATGAGCGTCACGATGAACCAGAGGCCCGCCCGGTCCAGCCGCGAGAAGGACGCGAGGAGGAGCGAGCTCATGAGCATCCCGACGCCCATGGCCGTGAAGAACATCGACGTCTCGAACGCGCCGACGTTGAGGTCCTCCTTGGCGATCTTTGGCAGCAGGGTCATGAAGGTGCCCGCCATTACGAGCGCCGTGGTCATCAGCACGAGCATCAGCGTGCGGATGCCCGGATGGCCGGCCACGAACGCGAGCCCCTCCCGCACCTCCGCGCCCAGATGGCGCTGCGGACCGGTGCGATCGACCGACGGCACGCGCATGGGCAGGAGCGCGATCAACCCGATCGCCAGCAGGACGCTCTGACCGGCGAAGGCCGCCCCCACTCCGCCGATCGCGATCATCGCCCCGCCGAGGGCCGGGCCGGCGATCATCGAGACGTTCTGGCTCAGGCTCATCAGCGTCACGGCATTCAACAGGCGCGACGGCTCGACCAGCGACGGCACGATCGCGACTCGCACTGGCTGCCCGAACGCCACGGTCGCCCCGAGGGCCAGGGCCAGCGCCATCGTGAGGCCCGTTGTCATCACGTCGGCCCAGATAAGCACGGCCGTCAGCAGCGTCACGGCCACGCCCCCCACCTGGCTCGCGAACAGCAGGAGGCGTCGGTCGATGCGGTCCGCCAGCGCCCCGGCCGGCAGCCCGAAGACGAGAATCGGGAGCCCCAGCGCGAAGATGATCAGGCCCAGAGCCTGGCCGGAGTTGAACAGCTCCAGGGCCAGCCACGTGAAGGCGAACTGTCGCATCGACTGCGAAAGGGCGAACGTCATGTTGTTCGCCCAGAGCAGGGCGAAGTTCCGAGACTGGAACGCCGAGAACGTCTGCAGCGAGAGCCGCCGCTCCGAGCGCGGGGGCGCCGAGTCGGCTCGCGTTACCGTCGCCACGGGATCCCGCACCTGCGTCTGGCGAGCCTGGCCACGAGCAACGTGCTCTCGGTGTCTCCCAAGCGCTCCCCTAGCGCACCGGCGTCCCGGCGATGGCCTCGTGGGGCGGCTTCGGGGGGCCGAGCTCGACCGGCACGCCCACCCAGGCCCCCACGTTCTCGCCCGTGCGACCCTCCGGACCCTCGCGGATGATGTCGAGGCCCAGGCCCGCGATCTGGCGCGGCGTCATCCACGTCGCCACGAAGTCCGGGTCCGGCTCACCGTCGAAGAGGTTGCGCAGCATGGGCGCGTCCGTCGCGCCCATGCAGAGCGCGTTCACGCGAATGCCGTGCTCGGCCAGCTTCTGCGACCAGGCCTGCGTGAGCCCGTTCATCGCCCACTTCGAGGAGGCGTACAGGTCGGTCCCCGGTGGGTTCGTGCCCTCGCTGCGGGCCGGCAGCACGTAGTACGTGCTGATGTTGATGATGTTTCCGCCCCCGTTTGCGATCAGGTGGGGCACGCAGGCCCGCCCGAACATGACCGTCCCCTTGAAGTTCGTGTCCATTATCAGGTCCCAGTCGGAAACGGCCTTCTCCCAGTCGTCGGTTACCGGGCTCTGCGTCCAGCGGCCGGCGTTGTTCACGAGCAGGTCGAGCCCGCCCCCGACCTCGACGGCAGCCTCCACCACCCGCTCCACGTCCTCGCGCCGGGAGACGTCGGCCACGAGCCCCTGCGCCTGACCGCCCGCCGCGCGGATGCCCGCCGCCACCTCCAGCACGGTTTCCTGCACGTCGCAGAGCGTGACCGTGGCACCCTCCTCGGCCAGCACCTCCGCGAAGCCCGCGCCGATCCCCCCGGCCGACCCCGTCACGATCGCCGATTGTCCGTCCAGCAGTCCCGGGCTCATGCCTGCGCCTCCGAGTAGATGTAGAGCGAGCCGGGCGGGGGCAGCTCGATCGGGTGGCCCGCGGCGATGTTGACGTTGTTCCCCGTGCGCCCATCCGGACCCTCGTTGATCAGGTCGACCATGAGCGCCGCCACGTCCTCCGCCCGCATGGCGTTCTCGAGAATCCCCGAGTCCGGGTTCTGCTCGTCGAACGTCCGCACCATGTGCGAGTCGGTCGCCCCCATGCAGAGGCCGTTCACCCGGACGTTGCGCTCCCGCAGCGCCTTCGACCAGGGAATCGTGAAGCCGTTGATGCCCCACTTCGAGGCGTCGTACAGGTCCATGTCGGGCCCACCGCCCGTTGCCAGGTGGGCGCTGGAGATGTGCACGATGTTCCCGCCGCCGCCCGCGATCATGTGCGGGATGACCGCACGCCCGAACAGGTAGACGCCCTTCAGGTTCGTGTTCACGAGGAAGTCGTAGTCGTCGAGCGTCTTGTCGAGGTTGTCCGTCGCCGTGCTCGCCCGCCAGACGCCGGCGTTGCTCACGAGCACGTCGACCCCGCCGAAGCGGTCGACGTGGCCGTCGACCACGCGCCGCACGTCCTCCGCCACGCCCACATCGGCGACCAACGCCTGCGCCTGCACGCCGCTCCCCTCCAGCGTGGGCACGAGGTCGTTCACCTCCTCGCGCACGTCGCAGACCGTCACGTTGGCGCCTTCGCCCGCGAGCGCCCGCGCGAAGGCATTGCCCAGCCCCAGCGCGGCCCCGGTCACGATCGCCGACTGCCCCTCCAGGGAACCCGGCATACTCCCTCCCCTCGCACGGTCGTACGATGGTCGCATGATAGCCAGCCCGCAGATGTTCCGGAGAGGTTCCTCCGGCCTCCCGCCGGTGCGCGAGGCCCTCGCCCGGCTCTTCGATCCGCATCTCGTGATCCGTCGCAGCCTCCCCGTCGCTGCCTCGCCCGAGGCGGTCTGGGAAGCGCTCATCGACCTGCCCCGCTGGCCCGTGCGCGACCGCTACATCCGCTGGGTGCGCCCCATCGGCGAACCGCCCCCTGCCGACGGCCGCTGGTTCTCCCTCGGCAGGCGCTACCGCGAGCAGGTCCGCCGCGGACCCTTCCTGCCCGTCTTCAACCTCACCGTCGTCGAGGTCGAGGAGGGCCACCGCGTCGCCTGGGCGGCGCGCTACCTCTGGGTCAACGCGGTCCACGCCTGGGAGGTCGAGCCCGACGGCGACGGCGCCATCCTCACGAGCGAGGAGTCGTTCACCGGCCCGCGCGTCATCATGGCCATCGCGCGCGTCGTCTTCCGCATCTTCACCGTCGAGCGCATGACCGACCGCCAACTTGAATTCATGGCGGGGGATGTAGTGACTGGTGACTAGTGGCTGGTGAGGTGACCAGGGCCTGTTCACCTTAGGAGGCGCTGCCAGGGCGTCCCGTTCCTCGTGCAACCCTGCGTGTGGATGCTCCTCGTAAGATGAGCGCTGATGGAGTGGCTTATAGCAGTGGCCGTCCTCGGTGCCGCGCCGCTTCTCGGCGGCGCTGGGTTGGACAAACTTGGAACCTCGGTTCGTTGGTGGCGCTGGTGGTTCGCACCGCTGTTGGTAGGAGTCCCCGGGGCGATATTCACTACCTTCTATGGGCTGTTCGGTGAGGACGAGCCTGACCTCACTGTGGAGTTCTATGTCCTACTGCTCCTGTTCCTCCTTGTGCTCTGTCCGGCCGTTCTGGCCTCCGTGGGAGTGTTCGTCAGGAGGCTGGCGAGAGAGAAACCCCAAGCCAATGGCTAGTCACTAGCCACCAGCCACCAGTCACTACTCCCGTCCGAAGTGGTACACCGGGTCGTCGCGGTTGCGGCGGCCGCACTGCGTCTCCGGCGACCGCGCCCCGCTGCCGCCCACGACCGGGTCGTCGCGCTGCCAGTCGATCACGATCTGGCGTCGCGCGATGCGCCACTCCCCGTCGCGTCGCTCGAAGCGGTCGACGTAGCGCAGTCCCGCAACGCTGTCATGGTCGGGAGCGCCGTCCTCCCCCGCGATGCGGTGCCACGCCTGGCAGTACGTCTCCGTGTGCGCCACGTCCCCGTCCAGCTCGATGTGCATGTTCCCGAGGAAGTGCTGCGTCCCCTCGAACCGGGGCAGGATCTCGCCCAGGAACGCGATGAACCCCTCGACATCGCCCTTGTAGCTGCCGTGGTCGTCGTACGCGTCGGGGTGGTAGACGGTTCGCAGCAGCTCCATGTCGAACCTGTCGATGGCCCGCGCGTAGCGGGTCAGGATGTGCGTGATCGCGCGTTCGTCGGCGGCGTCGCGGATGGCCTGTTCGGTGTCCATGGCGGCGCGATTCTGACCCCTGCCCCCGCGCCCCACAACCCCGCCGCCCGCAATGCCCGTAGTAGGCTCGCGCGATGGCCGCCGACCCCTACGCCATCGACGCCGCCTTCTACGACGCCATCCACGGCGACGGCGGCGACGACCTCGACTTCTGGCTGCCTCTCGGCGCCGAGCACGGCAGTCCCGTGCTCGAGGTGGGCGCCGGCACGGGACGCATCGCCCTCCCCCTCGCCCGCGCGGGCCACGCCGTCACCGCCCTCGACCCCTCCCCCGCGATGCTGGCTATCGCCCGCCAGCGCGCCGGCGCCGAGGGTCTTGCCGTCAGCTTCGTGGAGGGCCGCCTCCCCGGCGCGGTGCTGCCCCCCGCCGCATTCGCAACCATCATCCTCCCCAACGACGTCTTCCTCGCCTGCGCTTCGGGCGACGAGCAGGCCGCTGCCCTGCGCGCCGCCGCGACCGCCCTCGCGCCCGGCGGCCGCCTCGCCCTCGATGTCGCCGGCCCGGGCCACTGGCTCGACCCCGACGGCAACGGCGAGCCCATCCTCGCCTGGTCGGGCGCCGTCGGAGGCGAACGTCTGGAGGTCTGGCACGTCCGCCACGACGACCTCGCGACACAGACGCGCCGCCTCCGCATCCGTTACGAAGTCACCGCGGCGGACGGGCAAGTGCGCTATGTCCAGAGCGAGCACGTCCTGCGCTACGTGACGTTGCCCGAGCTCACCTCGATGCTCGATGCCGCCGGGTTGCGCGTCCTCGATACGTGGGGAGACTACTTGCTGGGAGCATTGACGAATGCCAGCGAGCGGCTGATTGTTACCGCCGAACTCGTGGAAGGAGCACCGGGCCGGAGGGTAGCGACCTGATGTTGAGCGAGCGAGTAGCGAAGCCAAGCAGTCGAGCGACCGAGCTGGCATGAGGCCACGAGTCGCCGTTGACGCGATGGGTGGAGACCACGGCCCCGCCGAGGTCGTCCGGGGCGCGTTGCTCGCCGCCCAGCGGCTTGAAGTGGAAGTCCTGCTCGTCGGCCGCACCGGGGAGTTGCGGCAGCACATCGATGAGCTGCCCGATAACGTCACTCTCGTCGATGCCCCCGATGTGATCGAGATGGCCGACAAGATCGACGCCGTCAAGGCCAAACCCGAAGCTTCCATCAACGTCGGCATGAACCTGGTCAAGGAGGGCGAGGCCGACGCTTTCGTAACCGCCGGCAACACCGGCGCCACCCTCGCTGCCGCCCTGCTCCGCCTCGGGCGTATCCCGGGTATCGCCCGCCCCGCCCTGGGCATGGTCGTCGCCACCAGCGAGAAGGGCCCTACCATGCTCCTCGACGTCGGCGCCAACGCCGACTCGCGCCCCGCTCACCTCATCCAGTATGCGCACATGGGCGCCGCCGTCATGGAGTTCAGCCACGGCATCCACTCGCCCCGCATCGGCCTCGTCTCCATCGGCGAAGAGGACTCGAAGGGGAGCCAGCTCATCATCGAGGTGAACCGCGCCCTTCGCGCCAGCGACCTCAACTTCGTCGGCAACGTCGAGGCCGGTCACATCCCCCACCACATCGCCGATGTCGCCGTGATGGACGGCTTTACCGGCAACATCTTCATCAAGACGGTCGAGGGCGTGGCCGAGCTCTTCTTCGACGAGCTGCGCCGGGCCGTGAAGCTGACCCCCTGGAACCTCATCGCCGGCATGCTCCTCCGGCCCGAGCTGCGCAAAGCCCAGCGCCGCCTCGACTACGCCGAGTACGGCGGCGCCCAGCTCCTCGGCGTCGATGGCGTCGTCTTCATCTCCCACGGCCGCTCAGATGCGCGCGCCATCCTCGGGGGCATCCGCGCTGCCGGCGAGGCCGTCGAGAACGGCGTCCTCGCCCACATGCACGAGATCGCGGAGCGCGTCCCCGCCCGTGGCCTTGTCGAATCAAGCGCCGCCAACGGCGAGGACCCCCCGGACTCCCAGGACTCGCAGTGATGCGCACCGACTTCTACGAGGCCGACGAGTTCACCGGCAGCAAGGGCCAGCACTACGCCACCATCGACTCCGACTACCGCTGGGAGAAGGGCGACGAGGTCTGGCTGGACACGGCCCAGGGTCGCTTCAAGCTGCGCATCACCTGGGTCGTCGTGAACGTCGCCACCGACGGCGCCGTCACCCGCGAACTCCTCGGCCTGCGCGTCTAGCCCCCTACAGCTCCAGGGCGGCCCACTGCTCCCCGTCCTCGTCCATGCGCGTCGGCACAAAACCCAGCTTGCGGTAGAAATCCCCCGCGTTCCCTTCCTCCTGCGCCCAGCTGGTCTGCAGGCGCTTCACGCCCGGCCGCGTCCTGGCGTGCGCGATGATCAGCTGCATGGCCTCCCAGCCGAAGCCCATTCCCTGGAAGCGTTCGTCGATCATGAACCGCCACAGGACGAGGTAGCCCGGTTCCCGCGGTTCGGCGCGCAGGGCCTCGTCGTGCAGCATGGCGAACCCGACCGGCTCCTCGTCCGCGTAGATGGCACGGAACCAGGCCGCCTCCTCGAAGTGCGCCTGTGCGATCGAGCGCTCGTTCGAGGCGACGAGGTGCTTCTGCGAGTCCGCCACCGAGAGTTTGAAGATGGCCTCGGAGTTCTCGGGCGTAATCTCCCGCAGCGTGACGACGGACTCGCGCGTAATCGGAGACACTCCGCGAGCCTACCCCGGCCCCGTCCTTACGGTCCCCAGCGCCGCCTCGATCTCCTCCCGCACCCACGCCTCCTCCTCGACCTCGAGCCTGGCCGCCAGCGTCCCCGCCGCCTCCTCGCCCCCGCCCTGACGCCGCGCGACCTCGCCGAGGGCCCAGGCCGCGTGCCCCCGCACGAGCGATGCTCCGTCCCCAAGCGCCCCCGTGAGTGCCTCCAGATCCTCGGCCGTCCCCACGTTCCCCAACGCCACGCAGACGTTTCGCAGGAAGCCGTCGCGCGTCGCCCGCTGCACCGCCCTCCCCCGGAAGCGCTCCCGGAACGCCGCCTCGTCCAGCGCCAGCAGCTCCGCCAGCGGCGGGAACGCGTCGTCGGCCGTCGCGGGGGCGAGGTCGGGGTGGCTGGCCGCGTTCCCGGCCCCGACCGGGCACGAGTCCAGGCAGTCGTCGCACCCGAAGATCCAGTCGCCGAACTTGCTTCGCAGCTCGAGCGGGATGGGCTCCCTGCTCTCGATCGTGTGGTAGCTGATGCAGAGCCGCGAATCGAGCACGCCCCCGTCCGGGGCGATGGCGTCCGTCGGGCAGGCGACGATGCAGCGCGTGCACGACCCGCACGTCTTCCTCAGGGGCTCATCGGGAACGAGTTCCAGCGTCGTCGCGATCGCTCCCAGCAGCACCCACGGCCCGAATCCCGGCGCCAGCAGCATCGTCGACTTCCCCAGCCAGCCCAGCCCCGCCCGCGCCGCCAGCGGCCGTTCCAACAGCGGCCCGTAGTCGACCGTCGCCCGCGCCTCCCCGCCCAGCTCCTCCCCCATCGCCCGCGCCACCCGCCGCAGTTTCGACTCGAACACCCGGTGGTAGTCGCGGCCGCGCGCGTAGCGCGCCACCCGGCCCTGAGCGCGGTCGTCGGGACGCTCCGGATCGGGCGCGTGCCCGGTGATCGCCAACAGCACTACCGTGTTCGCTCCCGCCAGGAACGCCGCCGGGTCCGTCGCGCGCTCGATCCACTCGTCCGTCATCCAGTGCAGGTCGGCCAGCCGCCCCGCGGCCCGCGCCTCCAGCGCCGCCGCTCGCGCTCCCTCCAGCGCCTCCGCTCCCGCGAAGCGCACGAGGTCGAACCCGGCTTCCCCGGCCAGCTCCTCGATCCGCGTGCGCGCATCCATGCGTCAAGCAAACCCCAGCCGCTCGCTCGCCACAACCCCTGGTGTTCCGAACGCCCTTGACGATAAACCTTCCCCGTTGTTCAATACGAACGAACATCCGTTCGCGCGAGGCCAGGCATGAGCGATCTATCGACCAAGCAGAGCCAGATCATGGAGTTCATCCGTGGCTTCATCGAGGAGAAGGACTATCCGCCCTCCATCCGCGACATCCAGTTCGGCTGCGGCATCAGCAGCACCTCCGTCGTCGACTACAACCTCCGCCGGCTCGAGGAGAAGGGCCTCCTCCGGCGCGATCGCGAGGTCTCCCGCGGCATCGAGCTCCTCGACGGCACCCGTCGCGGGCGCACCGTCGATGTGCCCGTGCTCGGCGCTATCGCCGCCGGCGAGCCCATCCCCGTCCCCACCAGCGACCGCTGGGCCAGCGACGTCGAGGACACCGTCACCGTCACCGAGGAGATGGTGCGCGGCCACCAGAACGTCTTCGCCCTGCGCGTGAAGGGCGAGTCGATGATCGAGGACCTCATCGACGACGGCGACATCGTCTTCCTCGAGCCCGCCACCACCGCCGACGACGGCGACAAGGTCGCCGTCTGGCTCCAGGACCGCGAAGAAGTCACCCTCAAGCGCCTCTACCGCGAGAAGGACCGTATCCGCCTGCAGCCCGCCAACTCCACCATGCCCCCTATCTACGTCGACCCCGAGAACGTTAGGATTCAGGGGCGCTTCATCTCCTCAATTAGGCCTAGCGGCTAGCCTCCCAGGGCGGTCCCCGGGCCGGACCTTCGACATGGCCCAGACCCTCGTCAGCATCCGCGACCTCTCCGTCCGCTATCGCTCGCGCGACGACATGGCCTATGCCGTCGACCAGGTCTCGCTCGATATCGACCGCGGCAGCGTCTACGCCCTCGTCGGCGAATCCGGCTCCGGCAAGACCACAGTCGGCATGTCCATCCTCAACCTGCTCCCCGACGAGGCGGACATCCTCGGCGGCGAGGTCTACTTCGGCCCCGACAACATGCTCACGCTGGACGAGCACTCCCTGCGCCACACCCGCGGTCGCCGCATCACGATGATCTTCCAGGACCCCGTCGCCGGTCTGAATCCCGTCATCTCCGTGGGCGAACAGGTGGGCGAGGTGCTCACCACCCACCTCGGGATGAACAAGCGGGACGCGCAGTCCGCCTCCGTCGACATCCTCCGTCAGGTGGGCCTCGCCGACCCCGAGCGCGTCGCGAAGTCGTACCCGTTCCAGCTCTCCGGGGGCATGTGCCAGCGCGTCATGATCGGCATCGCCACCGCCCTCAGCCCCGACCTCATCATCGCCGACGAGCCCACCGCCGCCCTCGACGTCACCGTCCAGGCCTCCATCCTCCACCAGCTCGATACCCTCCGCCGCGAACACGACACGGCCATCCTCCTGATCACGCACGACTTCGGCGTCGTCTCCCAGATTGCCGACCAGGTCGGCGTCATGTACGCCGGCCACCTGGTCGAGTCCGGCCCCGTCCGCGAGGTCCTCCGCTCGCCCTTCCACCCCTACACGCACGGCCTCCTCGCCGCCCTCCCCCGTCTCGACGACGTCGGCCAGGAGCTCTACGCCCTCCCCGGGACCGCCCCCGAGCTCAAGGAGCCCGCCGGTCACTGCCCATTCATCCCGCGCTGCCGCAAGGCCATGCAGCAGTGCCGCGACATCGGCCCCCCACAGCTCACGCCCCTGCCCGGCCAGTCCGACCGCTCCCTCGCCTGCTACAACCCCGTCTGGCAGGAGTAGCTCAGGAGGCCCGCCGCCCCGCCCGCGGCGCCAGCGCGATCAGCCGTGTGACCGCCACCTCCAGCGCCAGATCGTCCCGAACCTCGCCCGACTTCATCCCCCGGTCCGCCTCCACCAGGATCTCGTAGGCGCGTTGGACCCCCTCCCGGCCCAACCGCTGCGCCCGCCGGATGGCGGCGTCGCGCAGACGTGGCCAGGGCCGCCGGATCGCCTTCCCGATGTCCTCCGGACCCTTCCCGTCCTCCAGCAGGTCCAGCACCGTCGAGAGCGGCCGGTACGCCGCCCCCAGCTGCGACAGCAGGCTGTTCACGCTCTCGCCCCGCGAGAGCAGGAAGCGCAGCGCCTGCAGCGCCTGCGCCGTCTCCCCGTCGAGCACCCCGTCCACCAGCTGCCAGACCGTGGTCTCCCGCTCGCCCCCGCAGAGCACGTCGATGTCGTCCACCGTCGCCTGGCGACCCATCGTGTAGAGCGCCAGCTTCTCCAGCTCCCGCGCCAGCTCCAGCGTGTTCGGATGCAGCGCCGCCAGGAGCTGCGCCGGGTCGTCCTCGCCAGGACGCCGCCACTCCTCCTCTGCCGGCAGCGCCCGCGCCGACCGCCCCCGCTGGAACCGCACACCCTGCTGCTCCGCCTCCTCCCGCACGAACTGCACCAGCTCGCCCCGCTTCAGCTCGGGGAAGTGCTCCACCTCCACGTTGCCCGTCTCGTCCAGACGCCGCAGGAGCGGGTTGCGGCCAGCGTTCAGCTCGCCCTCGACGAACACGAGCGTCGTCGTCTCGGGGATGCCCGCCGCCACTGCCTCGATCAGCGGGTTGAAGGCGTCGACGCGCGGCCCGCGCGGCCCCCCTCCCCGGCCTCCGCCTCTCGCCTCGAACCGCCCCAGCAGCCCCTCGACCACCACCGTCCGTCGCGGCGAGAGGAACGGCGCCGTCAGCGCCGGGCCCAGGACCTCCTCGGGATTCACGTCGCGACCGTCGAGCAGCGCCACGTCCGCGCCTGTCGCCCCCGCCTCGCCGCCACCCTCGGCGCGAAGCGCCTCCAGCCGCCGCCGCAGGCGGAGCTCGTCCTGGCCGTGGAGAACGATGATCACGATCGTCTTGCCGGGGCCGATGATACCCCCGCCCGCCGCCCCCTGGCCCTTCCCCGTACAATCCCCGCCGGCGCTCCGCCCGTCCGGTGGACGCGCTCGGAGGTATCGAATGGAAGCGAAAGCGGCCGTGCTGCGTGGTTCGGGCTCTCCCCTCGAAGTCAAGACCGTCACCGTCGACGATCCCGGTCCCGGACAGGTGCGGGTCAAGCTGGCCGCCTGCGGCCTCTGCCACACCGACCTGTCCGTGATGCAGTCGGTGCTGCCCCAGACCAACGCCATGGTTCTGGGCCACGAGGGCGCCGGCGTCGTTGAGTCCGTGGGCGAGGGTGTCACCACGCTCGAGCCCGGCGACCACGTCGTCATGACGACGACCGCCTTCTGCGGGCGCTGCCCCCTCTGTGTCGAGGGCATGTACGCCCAGTGCGAGCGCATGCCCCTCAACATGGGCGGCAACTTCCCCTACCACGTTGATGGGCTGGACCTGATGCCCTTCGCCTCCATCGGCGGCCTCTGCGAGTACACCGTCGTCGCCGAGCACACCGCCATCAAGATCGACAAGGACATCCCCCTGGTCAGCGCTTCCCTACTCGGCTGCGGCGTGATCACGGGCGTGGGCGCCGCCATCAACACGGCCGAGGTCCGCCCCGGCACGAGCTGCGCCATCTGGGGGTGCGGCGGAGTCGGCCTGAGCGTCCTGCAGGGCTGCCGCATCGCCGGCGCCTCGACGATGATCTCGATCGACATGAACCCCGCCAAGCTCGAGTACGCCAAGAACCTCGGCGCCACCCACGTCATCGATGCCTCCCAGGAGAACGCGGTGGAGCAGGTGATGGCGCTCACCGGCGGCCGCGGCGCCGATTACACCTTCGAGGCCATCGGCGTCGGCTCCGCCATGGAGGAGGCCTACATGGCCGCCCGCCGTGGCGGAACCTGCACCATCGTGGGCGTCGGGCGCTTCGACGACACGTTCGCGCTCTCGGCCGGCCTCGTCGCCATCATGGAGAAGACGATCAAGGGCTCGTTCTGTGGGAAGGGCGCCAGCGTGCGCGACTTCCCCCGCATGATCGAGTGGTACCGCCAGGGCAAGCTCGACCTCGACTCGCTCGTCACCACCACCTACCCGATCGAGGACGTGGCCCAGGCCTACGAGGACATGGAAGCCGGCAAGAACGCGCGGGGAGTCGTCGTCTTCTAGGTCGGGCCCGACGCCCGGGCGCTCAGTCCTGGCTGAGGGCGTTTTCCTCGATCCAGCCGTCCACGCGCCGCCACTGCGCGTGCAGCCACGACGTGCGCCCCCCGATGTCCTCCGGAACCTCCGCCCGGGGAACGCGCCAGAACGCGATGCGCACCTCCCGCCGCAGGATGCCGCCCGCCAGCAGCGAACGGTAGCTGCCCCCCTCCAGGCCCGTGTGGGCGCAGAAGACCACGTCCGCGTGCGGCGCTCGCTCGAGCAGCGCCAGCGGCCCGCCCAGCTGTGGCGGTAGTACGTGGCGCAGTCCCTCGGCGAGCTGCGCCTCCTCCTCGTCGCCGCTGCGGCGCATGCGCGCCACCGCCCGCGCCAGCCGCGCCGGTGTGAAGAGCGCGCCCTCGGGAAAGACCAGCACCCCCTCGCGTGGTTCGAGCTCATCGGCCAGCGCCGAGACCTTCGCGATCTGCCGCGAGCCCTCGCGGGAGCCCACCGTCAGGAACGTGCTCCGCAGCCGGTGGCCGACGAAGTCGATGCACGGGTCTCGCACCAGCCACGAGTTCATCACCCAGCGCAGCCAGAGTCCGTGCCGCCCCTCCAGGAACACCAGCGGCAGCAGGTTGTCGACCGGCGAGACGTGCCGGCAGAACACGATCACCGGCCCCTCCGCCGCCTCCTCGTCCCCCTCCACGTCCACGCGCATCTCGAACAGCCGCACGATGCTCCAGAACACCCAGCGCGCCCACACCCGCGCGAACCAGTGATGCAGCGCCAGCCTCCGGTGTTCGCTCCCCTGCCCCAGCAGCCAGAGTGGCAGGAAGAGCACCAGCCCGAACGTCTCCACTGCCAGGTACGCCCAGAGCGCCAGGATGCAGCGCACGAAGATCGTGCCCCGCCCCCGTGCGAGGTCGCCGGTGAGCGCGACCACCAGGAAGATCGGCGCCGCCGCCGTGTTGATCAGGAACGACGCCAGGTAGATGGGTACGGTCACCGTTCGCCGCGCGTAGCGCAGCGCCAGCCGCTCGCGCCCGATGTCGCGTTCGCGAGTCAGGCGGTCGAGGAGTGAAGGCGGTCGTGACGGGGCCGGCGTCGCGGTGCTCACCGAGCGTAGGGTAGCGAACGCCGCCCATGTGCGCCTTTCTCCATGCCTCTAGGTCTGCCGTCGCTTAGAGTCTCGCTGACCAGCCGCGGGGGGAGGCGAACGTGACCTTTTCCGATGAAGTCCGCGCCCGGCTGCAGGCGCGATCCGCCCGGCCGCCCGCACCCGAGCCCGTCCGCCTTCCCGCCCGCCGCTTCGTCGACCGCACCTTCTACGAAGCCGAACGCGCCGAGATCTTCGGCAAGGCCTGGCTGCTCGCGGGCCGCGTCGACGAGATCGCGCGCCCCGGCCTCTACATGACCTGGGAGAAGACGCGCGTCCCCCTCCTCCTCGTCCACGCCGTCGACGACGTGATCCGCTGCTTCTACAACTCCTGCCGCCACCGCGGCGCGCCCGTCGTGCGCATCCCCCGCGGACGCAACCGCGCCCTCCGCTGCCAGTACCACAGCTGGACCTACGACACCTCCGGCAAGCTCGTCTCCGTTCCCGATGAACGTGACTTCGTCGACCTCCGTCGCGAGGAGCGCGCGCTCGTGCCCGTCTCCTGCGAGGTCAGGAATAGCGCCATCTTCGTGAACGAAGGCCCCGAAGCGGACCTCGGGAGCTGGTTCGGGGGCCCGGGCAACGAGCTCACGGTCGAGAGCGAAGGGCTGCTCACCCTCGACCAGCGGTCGGTCACCATCCCCGTCAACTGGAAGCGCGTCATGGGCCGGTTGCTCGCCTCGCCCCCCTCCCTTCCCCGCCCCGGTGCGGGCGCCCCGGCGATCACCGCCGCCGACGTCGAGCGGCTCGATGGCGGCCACCTGCGCATCGTCGCCCCCTTCGATGCCGCCGGCGCCTCCGCCCTCGGCCTCGCCGGCCCGCTCGACTGGGCGGACCTCAGCGACGCGGACCTCCCCCCGGTCCATGGCCTCGGCCCGATGCTCAGTTCGACCGCCACCACCTACCTGTTCTTCCCCAACCTGCTCGTCAGCTATACGCCCAGCGGCATCTTCAACTTCACGGTCTGGCCCGGCGACGAGGAGACGACCCTGCTCGAAGCGACCTGGCTCGCCCCCGACTGGGGCGAGGAGGACTCGCCTGCCGATACGCCCGTGTGGGCCGAGCGCATCGAGTGGGCGCAGGCCCAGCTCGATGCGATGGCCGCGGCCCTCGATGGCGCCCAGGACGAGATGAAGGAGCCCGCCCGCCAGGGCCTCTCCCTGCAGGACGATTCCGAGGCCGTCCGCCTCTGGAACGAGGCGCTCGACGCCCACCTGCGCGGGGCGGTGCCCCCCGACGCTCTCACCGGCGCCGCCCCCGGCGAGGTCCGCAGCCCGCTTCCGTCCTAGGCCAGGTCCGCGGTCATCCACTCGGCGATGCGCTCGCCGATCATCATGCAGGTGAAGTTCGTGTTCGCCCGGATGATCGTCGGCATGATCGATCCGTCCGCCACCCGCAGACCCTCCACGCCATGGACCCGCCCCTCGCTGTCGACCACCGCCCCCTCCGCCGGGTCCGGGCCCATCGGGCACGTGCAGGTCGGGTGGGCCATGCTCGAGGCCGCGCCGTGAATCCACTGGTCGAGCTTCGCGTCGTCGTCCAGCGTCTCCTGGTCGAGGTCGACGGGCCCCGTGTGGAACGGCGCCAGCTCCGGTGAGTGGGCCAGGCGCCACGCCAGCCGCGCTCCCTCGCGCAGGCGGACGCGGTCCGACTCGTCCTCGTCGAACTTCAGGTCGATCGCGGGCCTGACCGTGTAGTCGGCGCTCGCCAGCGTGACCGACCCGTACGAGTTCGGGAGCTGGACGCCCGGCGAGACCGCGAACACCCACTCCGGCTCGCCGTCCTCCTCGCCCTGCCAGGTCCCGTAGCGTCCCCCCGGCGCAAAGAAGATGTGCCCAAGCAGGTACACCTGCATGTCGTTGAACTCCCCCGTCGACGAGGTGTAACGCAAGAGGGTCTGCAGGAGCGGCTTCTCCGGGTCGACAACCCCCGGTTTCGGGTGTAGCAGCAGCGGCGTCATCGGGTGGTCCATCAGGTGCTTGCCGACGCCGGGCAGGTCCGCGACCGACTCGATCCCCAGCTCCGCCAGCTCACCCGCTGGGCCGATGCCGCTCCGCAGGAGGATCGCCGGACTCATGATCGCGCCCGCGGAGAGCACGATCTCCCGCCCCCGCACCTCCTGCAACTCCCCGTCGCACTCGACCCGCAGCCCCACCGCGCGGCCGTCCTCGACCAGCACGCGATCGACGAGGCAGTGGCTGCGGATCGTGAGGTTGAGCCGGTTGCGGGCGGGCGAGAGGAAGCCAAGGTTGGCCGACCAGCGCGTCATCTCGCCGGGGCCGCCCCGGTTCATGGCCGCGCGCGTGATGCCCGTCGTCTCGGGGTCGTTCTGGTCGCGGTCCTCCTCGAAGCCCGCTGCCAGGCAGGCGTCATAGAACCCCTGCTGCACGGGCGCCAGCTGCTCGCGCGTCCAGCGGCGCACGGGAATGGGACCGCCCTGGCCGTGGAAGTCGCCGTGCTCGTCCCGGTCGTCCTCGATCGCGCGGAAGTAGGGGAGGCACTGCTCCCAGCGCCAGCGCTCGTCGCCGGTAATCTCTGCCCAGCGGTCGTAGTCGCCCGGCGCCCCGCGGATGGCGACGCCCGTGTTGATGGCCGACGAACCTCCGACCAGCTTCCCCCGCGGCAGCGGCGCCACCCGCCCCGGCACGAAGGTCGCGTTGAATCCCCAGTCGTGGTGAACCGTCGAGGGCTCGTGGATGCTGTTCACGTCGTGTGGGAGCGACTCAAGGGTTGCGTAGTCGGGGCCGGCGTCGAGCAGGAGCACCGACCGCGACCGGTCCTCACTCAGCCGCGAGGCGAGGACCGCCCCGGACGACCCCGCCCCCACGATGATGACGTCGTACTCCATCAGCCCTGCCCCTCCGCAACGGCCGCGTCGATGCGCGCCATGAGCTCGGGGTCGAGCGGGCCCTTCGCCTCCGCCTCCAGGCACTCCGACAGCTCGGCCCGGTTCTTCACTCCCAGGATCACCGTGGCGATGCCTTCCATCGAGAGCGTGTAGCGGTGCGCGAGCGAGGCGGGCGACTCGCCCACCTCCGCCGCCAGCGCCCGGAACGGCGCCGCCCGCCGGAAATCGACCACCTCCGGGTGGTCATCCGGCAGGTCCCGGTCGATTGCGTCCGTGAGCGCGCCCGCCTGCACCGCGCGGATACCCATCACGCCCACGCCCCGCGCGTTCGCCGCCGCGATCAGCTCCCGCGGGCGCGCGTCCTCCTCGTAGGCGCGCATGCCGCCGGGCGAATCGAGCAGGTTGGCCACGCACTGGATGGCCGCCGGCGCCGGGTCTTCCGCGAGCGTCTCCAGGAGCGCGCTCGGCACCCCCACCCCGCTCACCCCCCACGCCCCGATCGTGCCGTCCGCCACCATCGCCTCGAAGGCGGGCCGCGCCGCCTCCACGAACAGGCTGCGGGGTGTCCCCCGTCCCTCGAATCCGTCCGGTACGACCATCCCGTGCAGGAAGAACAGGTCGACCCGCTCCAGCCGCAGCCGGTCGAGACTCGCCGCCAGCGCCTGCCGCAGCGCCCCCGCCACCTCACCCGCGGGCACGTTCCCCAGGTGGTGCTTCGTCGAGATACGCACGCCGTCCGGCAGCCGCCCCCCGAAGGCCTCCCCCACGACGCGCTCCGCCTCGCCGTTTCCGTACCCAGGCGCCACGTCGAGGAAGGTGATGCCGCCCTCGACCGCCGCGAGGACCGTCTCGACCGCTTCCTCGCGCGTCGTCGCGCCCCAGACCCCGCCGGTGCCGCCGCCCCCGAGCGTGAGGGCGCTGACCGGCCCGAGCCTTCCGAACGTTCGCGTTTCCATGCGCGCGAGTCTACCGGTCGGCTGCCGCCCCCGCCGTGTCCCCGATTCCCGTTCGCCGCAGCGCCGCGATGATGCGCTCCGCCGTGCCCTCGGGCGGGTCCGCGCGGTACGTCATGATCGCGACCGCGTCGACAAGCTCCACCCGCGCCAGCGTCTCCAGCGTCTCCTCGAAGGCGCCCCACGCCTCCTCCTCGCCCGCCGCGATGCGCGTCCGCAGCGCTTCCGGGGCGGGAATACGCAGCCGCTCGCTGATCGCGTCAAGCGACTCCGGTGTGAGCAGCGGCATCGCCATCGCGACCACGTGCGCGTCGGGTCGCACCGCCTTCACGAACCCGGCCGACCGCAGCAGGGGCGCGAGTTCGAACACCGGCTGCGTCCAGATGCTGCGCGCCCCGGCCCGCAGCTTGGCCGCGAGTAGGCGGTCGGCGCGCTCGTCCGTGCGGTACTGGTCGAGCGCGGCCCCGATCGCCATGCCGGGCGCCTGCTCCTGCACGATCGCGATCGCCTCGGTGACGCGCGTCCCCGGCGTGTCCGCGGCGTGGTCGCCGCGCAGGCAGAGCACGTGGCCGAGGCCGGCCTCGTGCGCCCGGGTCACGTCCGCGGCGATCGCATCCCGCGTGCGCCCGCCCGTGGCCAGGTGCCAGATCGGCTCCAACCCCTCGCGCTTCAGTTCCAGCGCCGCCTCCAGGCTCGACTGCCGCTCGGGACGCTGGATGACGTTCACGGTCACCGTGCGCGCTTCGAGCAGCCGCGCGCGCCTCAGCAGCACCTCGGGTCTCGACGTGCGTGGCGGCGTGATCTCCAGCGAGACGGGGAACTCGCCCCGCTCCATCGCTTCCGCAAAGGACATCGGTCAAGCCTGTCCCGTGGGCCCGTAGGAGTCCAGCGAGCCGGCGCCCTACCGCCCTGTCACGCTCTCGCCCAGCACTGCCGCCCTCGCCGCCGCCACCGCGTACAGCGAGCCCGTCACGCAGATCAGGTCCGCCTCCTCCGCCTGCTGCCGCGCCTGCGCGATCCCCTCCGCCACGCTCTCCGCCACCTCCACGTGCGGCGTGAGCGGCACCAGCTCGGCGGCCATCTCCGCGGGAACCCGTGATCGCCGAGAGTCGAGCTTGCAGCACCAGATACCGCTCGCCAGCCCGGCCAGCTTGTACCCGATCCCGCGCAGATCCTTCCCCGCCATCGCTCCCAGCACGAAGAAGCAGCGCCGCCACTCCAGGTACTCGCGCAGCGCCTCCGCCAGCGCCGCCGCTGCCGCCGGATTGTGCGCCCCGTCGGCGACCAGCAGCGGACGCTGCCCCATCACCTCCAGCCGCCCGCCGATCCGCGTCCGCGCGATCCCTCCCGAGATCGCCTCCTCGTCGATGGCCGCGCCCCGGGCGCGAAGCTCCTGCGCCACCGCCACCGCCGTCGCCGCGTTCCCCACCTGGTGGGCGCCCAGCAGGGGCGTCCGCAGCTCCCGCGATCCGTCCGGCCCGTGCAGCAGGAACGACTGCCCGAACACGTACCGCTCTAGCACGTCGGTGCTCCACTCCTCATCCACCAGCCGCAGCTCCGCCCCCACCTCCTGGCAGCGGTCGCGCACCACCTGCGTCACGGCCGGGTCGGGCTGGGGCGCGAGCACGCAGGTCGAGCCCGGCCCGATGATCCCCGCCTTGTCCCGCGCGATGGCGACCGGCGTCTCGCCCAGGATGGCGGTGTGGTCCAGCGCGATCGGCGTGATCACTGCGATCTCCGCGCCGCCGTAGACGTTGGTCGCGTCGTAGGAGCCGCCCAGCCCGACCTCCACCACCTGCCAGCCGCTATCCCCCAGCCGCTCCTGTGCGAGCCAGTGGAAGAGCGCTACGAGCACCCCGAACGTGCTCACCTGTCCCCCGGCCGACTCCTGCTCCGCCTCCACCGCGGCGCGGATGGCGCTCAACCCCTCGGCCAGCTCCGGCATCGTCAGCGGCTCGCCGTCGATGCGGATGCGTTCGCCGTACGAGTGGAGGTGCGGGCTCGTGAATAGCGCCGTCCGCTCCCCGCCCGCCCGCAGAATGCCCTCGACCATCGCCGAGACGCTCCCCTTGCCGTTCGTGCCGGTCACGTGAACCGTCCCCCGCCCCTGCTGCGGGTCGCCCAGCCGCTTCAGCAGCGAGCGCATCGAGGCGAGGTTCATGGGCGGGCTCTTCGAGGCTCCCGGATCCCGCTCCATGTCCACGAACGACTCGAGGAATCTGATCGCTTCCCGCACGTTCATGCGGCCATTGTAGGTTCGCTGTGCCATGCTTGGCGGGCCGTGCCCGATACCCAGAACCGCTTCGGACCGCGATTCGAGCGCGCCATTGCCCTCATCGACGAGGCCAACGCCCCCGACCCCGTGACCATCGAGGTCGACGGCCGGAACGTGCCAAAGGAGCTAACCCACGCGCGCATGCTCACCGCCTGGGTCGAACGCCTCCTGCCCGAGCCGAGCGAGGCGCTCCTGCTCGCCGCCCGCGCCCACCACATCCGCCGCTGGGAATCCCCCCGCGACACCTTCGCCGCCGGACGCCGCGGCTACCTCCGCTGGCGCCGCGACC
>JAPPBY010000022.1 GCA_026702615.1 Chloroflexota bacterium
CTACAACAGCGTCGCCAGCTTCGAGGGCGAGTGGTATCTCTTCGCCACCGACGCGAACGACATCTATCACGTCCACCCGCTCATCCCGGCACTCATCGGGACGGATATCAAGGACGTGGTCGGTTCCGATGGCTACGAACTGGGCAAGGCGCTGGCCGAGGCCACCGAGGAGGGGGTCTGGGTGGAGTACCTGTGGCCCCACCCGGTCACGCTGAAGGAAGTCCCCAAGGTTGGGTACGCCGTCCGTCGCGATGGCATGCTCTTCGCCTCCGGCTACTACGTGCGGATCGAAGACCCTGTGGGCCACACCAGGGCCTATGTGCAGCAGGCTATCGACTACTACGAGAGCAACGGGTTGGACGCCACTATCGCCCTCTATAGCAGCGAGGAGAGTCTTGACGGTCAGTGGGGCCTCACCCTGGCGGACGAGAACGACATTCTGCTGGTCGCCCACATCGCCCCGCAGTTCATTGGTACGGACTTGAAGGCTCTCCCCTCGTCGGGAGACCGGAGTCTCGGCCAGGAGCTTGCGTCAGCCACCGAGGATGGCATCTGGGTAAGCAACATCTTCCCCAACGTCAGGTCCTCGGAGACCCTGTACTCGCATACGTGGGCCATCCGCCACGACGGGCTGCTCTTCATGTCGCGCTACTACGACGACCAGCCTGACGTTCCGGAGGCTCCCTAACCGGACTCCGGGCACACCCTCGCGTTCCTGACCACGCGAGGGTGTGCGACAACGCCACCTTTGGCTCGGAAGGTGGTGCGGCCTGCCGTCAGGTCAGCGCGCCGGGCGTTCGCGCCAGATGCCTGCGGGATAGATGGAGGGTGGCGAGAGGTGAGCCGCGCATATGAGTAGCGGGCGGGTGGTCATAGTCGGTGGGGGTTTCGCCGGGCTCAGCGCTGCCTACACGCTGATGAAGCGGGGCGTTACGCCCCTTCTGCTCGAGGCCGGAGATCGCGCCGGCGGACGCGGCAAGGGCGAGACGGTGGACGGGTTCTCCCTCGACATGGGCGCGTTCGTCTTCACCTCAACCTACGACACGGCATTCCGGATCTGTGAGGAGCTGGGGCTCCCGCTCGTGCCCTCCCAGATGAAGTTCGGCCACTACCGCAATGGGCGGTGGGTCACCACCACGCCGGAGCAATCGGCCTGGAATATGGTCCGGCACCTGCGGACGGCCATCACCATGGGCTTCCTCTCCCCCTCGGGGTTGCGGGCCGGTTCGAGGGTGATGCGGCAGATGTACCGCGAGGAGCCCTACATGAGCTTCGCCAGTGACAGCCCCCTCGCCGAGATCGACGACGATGAGAGCTTCGGCGACTACCTGAAGCGGCTCCGCGCTCCCGAGAACCTGCAGGTGACGCTGAAGGGGCCCCTCGACATGATCCTGGGCGACCCGGAGCCCGCGGGTCAGGCGCTGATGCGGGCGTATATCGGCGAGACGATGCTGCACGACGGCCGGGTCTCCATGCCGGAGCGAGGCATCGGTTCCCTGAGCGCGGCGCTCGCCACCCAATGCGCCGATGCGATTCGCATCTCGACCCCCGTCAGGAGAGTCGTCGTCGATGATGGGATGGCGACCGGCGTCGTCGTAGACGGCGAGACGATCGAGGCGGACGCGGTCATCTGCGCCGTTCCTGGCACGAAGGTCCCGGACCTGGTCCCCGAGCTGCCGGATGCGACCCGCCGTGCGCTTGGCACCGTCAGCTACTCAACCGGGTGCCGCGTCGTGATCGGCCTCGACCATCCCCCGCTTCCTCCCGGCTGGCACGGCGCGCTCTTCCCGGAGCACGACGACACCCCGCTCCTGCTGGACCGGTCCGTCTTCCTGCCCGCCTGCGCCCCTCCCGGGAAAGCCCTTCTCGACCTGCTCATCGGCCGCGACCGCGCCAGAGAGCTCATCCCGCTCGACGACGAGGAGATCAAGCGCCAGATGCTGGGCGCCGCTCGCCGGAAGGCGCCTCCAGGCTCCGCCCTCCCCGAGGACGACGAGGGCCTGTTCTACCGCGTGTACCGCTGGGAAGAGGCGCTCTGCATGGGAACGCCGGGGATGCTCGCCGCGCTGGCGAACGTCCCGGAGCAGCTTGCCGGGCGCATCGACAACCTGTTCCTGGCGGGCGACTACATGGGCATCCCATCGGTCAACGGCGCCCTCTCCAGTGGCGAAAGGGCCGCAAGCCAGGCGACAGACCTTCTGGCGTCCCGCGTCAACTAGGCCGGGCGGCAACCCCAAGATCCCGAAGGGGACGGCGACCCGCTGCAGGCCTACATCGCGGCCATGCCGGGCTGGATGGCGCCTTAGCGCCCCAGATGGCGATCGAAGAACCCCAACATCGAGGTCCACGCCGCCTCGGCCGAGGGCTCGTGATGGCCAGCCGCCATGGGCGAGAACCGCACCAGCAGCGACTGCAATCGGCCGTGCTGGTTCATGAACGAGTGGCCGGCATCGGGGTAGGTGGTTATCTCGTGTTCCACGCCCAGTTCCTGCAGATGGCCGCGCAGCCGTTCGGCCTGGCTGCTGAAGACGCGGTCCTGGCCACCGTAGCCGCCAACCACGGGGCAGATCCCCTCGATCGCCTCGAGCTCCTGCGGGACGGCGCCGTAGAAGTCCGCCACCGCGCCAATCGGCGCGCGGGCAGCGTAGAGGATGGCGAACCCGCCGCCCATGCAGAACCCGGCCACCGCCAGTCGCGACGCATCGACCTCGGGCCGCGCCGCCAACCACTGGCGGGCCGCCTCGATGTCGTCGAAGGCGCGACCCCTGCCGCTGCGCAGCGCGGCCATCGTGCGGCGGATGCAGATCAGCCGGGGCCCGGCTCCGGCCGAGTACAGGTCCGGCGCCAGCGCCACGTAGCCATGGTCGGCGAAACGCCGGGCGATCCGGCGAATGTCGTCGTTCAGACCGAACAGTTCATGCAGGACGATCACGCCTGGCCGGGGGCCACCCGTCTGGTCCGCAGTGGCCAGGTAGGCCGACAGTTCTCCGTCGCTGGTCGCCAGTCGAACGTCTTCAGTCAGCACGGCGCACCTGCCTCCTGGCTCTCTGGTTATTCTACCGAGAGCGCCTTGGGCGCCGCCTGTGCGCGAGCGCCGCAGCGAGGTTGCAGGACGGAACGCCGTGCCCGGAAGTGGTGGGCCTTACCTGGCGGTCGGCAGCACCACCTTCGAGGTGCTGCTCAGCCTGTAGCCGTGGACTCGACGACCGCTCAGCCCTTCGACCAGTACCCCTGGTCGGAGGGGAAGACGGTCGAGGTGCGGGTGATTTGGACTTCACCATCGAGCGTGTCCGCAGCGGCCGACCAGACGGCGTAGTGGGGGGCCTCCCGGTGCGCGGCCAGGGCCGCTTCGTCCTGGTAGACCTCATAGAAGTAGTAGGTCAGGTCGTCATCTGCATCCCGAAGGACGTTGAAGCGCATGCAGCCCGGCTCGTCGCGTTCCGAGCCAAGCGCGTCGACCTCTATCGCATGGAGGAACTTCTCGAGTCCCTCCGGCTTCACTGTGACCTTGACCCATATGGCGAGGTTGCTCATGCCACCCACTCCTCTCCCTCTTCTCGAGCGCTCGCCGGCAATCCTATCCAACCGCAGCCCGCGGCGGCAGGCCGCGGCCGTTCGGAAGCGGAGCCGGCGCCGCTGTTGCCGGGATCTTCCTGCTCCCGATATTGACGATGGATCTCCATCACCCCTACGCTCAGCGCGCGAAGTCTCCCTGACCCAGGCAGCGGAGCCTCGCCTCAGGAAGCACACCACAACCATCGGGATTGCATCATGCCTGCTCCAACGCGGCGGCCTTCCAGCAGACCTCAGTCCGGGCAAGGGACGGCTGGTTCTGGCTCCTGTCGACGCGCTGGCGCACCCGAGGGAGATGCCGCGTGAGCCAGCGCGCCAAACGGCCGAGTCGTCGCTCCATCGGGGACCTGGACCCCGACGAGGTCAAGTCCGCCGTCGACGACTACACCGGGCTCTTCGATGGAAGCGCGGAACTGCGAAAGAGTCGCTATCACGCGGTCGTCGATCACTACTACAACCTGGCGACCGACTTTTACGAGTTTGGTTGGGGCCGGTCGTTTCACTTTGCCCCCCGGCGACGGAGCGAGAGTCTCGACGCTTCGCTGCTGAGACACGAGCACTTTCTTGGCGAGCGGCTCTCCATGCGAGCGGGCATGACGGTGCTGGACGTGGGGTGCGGGGTGGGCGGTCCGATGGGCAATCTGGTCCGCCACACCGGGGCCAGCTTCGTCGGCATCAATCTGAACGCCTACCAGATCCAGCGCGCGCAGGAACACACCAGGGACATCCAGTCGCTGTGCCGGTTCATCCATGGCGACTTCATGAACATCCCGGAAGGTGATGACCAGTTCGACGCCGCCATCAACATCGAAGCCACCGCTCACGCGCCGGACAAGACGGCCGTGTTCCGGGAGATCTTTCGAGTCCTCCGTCCGGGCGGCGAATTTGCAGGCTACGAGTGGTGCCTTACCGACTCATTCGATCCGGCCGACGCAGGCCACGTGCGGATCAAGGATGCGATCATGAAGGGGAACGGACTTCCCGATATCGCACCTACGTCGGAAATCCGGTCCGCACTGGGCGCCGCAGGGTTCGAGGTGGTGGAAGCCCGCGATCTCGCCCGCGAGTCGGATCCGGAGACTCCGTGGTACCGCCCGTTGCAGGGTCGCGACCTGAGCCTGAGGGGCCTTCCCCGCACTCCTGCCGGCCGAGCCCTGACGAATCTCGCCCTGAACGTTGGCGAGAAGCTGCGGATCGTTCCGGAGGGCGCCCGCGAGATCAGCAGTGCGTTGAACGAGGGCGCCGATGCCCTTGTCGACGGCGGCGTGTCCGGTGTCTTCACCCCGATGTTCTACTACCTGGCCCGAAAGCCTCTCCGGACCGAGGACTGAGCGGGGCGGCAGGGTCGCGCTCGGGGATCAGCTGCCGCGGGTCTTGCGTCGCTCTTCATAGAGCCCGAGTGCGTGCAGAGGGAAATACTGGCGATACAGCACGTAATCCAGGAGCGCCGTCCGGAAAAACACCCCGGCCATGTCTTGCCTCGGCCACGTTCCATCCTCGGCCTGCGCGTCCATCAGGAAGCGGGCGCCACGCGAAATGGCGGTCCAGTTCGAATCCCCTGCCTCGAGAAGGGCAATCAACGCCCAGGCGGTCTGGATGACCTGGCTCTCATCATGTGCGACGTAGCGCCCGGTCAGGCAGCCGCTGGGGTGCTCGCCCCACCCGCCGTCTTCGCGTTGGCGATCCATGAGCCACTGGCAGGCCGAACGTAAGGCCGGATCGTTCGGCCCCGCTCCGCCGGCGACCAGGCCTCGTATCCCGAACAACGTGCCGTAAATGAACTGAACTCCCCACACGCCGCGCCACGATCCATCGCGTTCCTGATTGTGGCGAAGCCACACGTCTGCCCCCGACAGGGCACGCTCCGCAGCTTGATCGATGACCTCCGGGAAGTGCTCCCTGCAAGCGGCGAGCGCCGCCACGCAGGAAGCGGTGCACTCGACGAACGAGTGCTCCGTCATCGATTCGCCAAACATCTCGGCGGGGTTCAACCGTTCGAGATCGAAAACGGAGCGCTGCGCCTCGTAGCTGCCGAATCCGCCGTCGCGATTCTGACCACGCAACATGAAGCGAACCGCATCGCGGAGGACCTTCTCGCTTACGGCGGTGCGATCCGCCGCGATGAGCCCGACCACGGCTTCCGCGGTACAGTCCGTCACCGGCCAGCCATGCCACTTCCCGGCGAAACACCAGCCTCCCTGGGGGTCGTTCCGGTACGCCTCGCGGAATCCGGGGAAGCTGTCCTCGATCTGCTGGGTGCGCAGGAAGGCGGATCCGCGCCGAAGCGCGTCTGGAACTCCGCCAAGCTGGGGGGCGGTGGAGAGCGCCTGAAGTGCGAATCCGGTGTCCCAGGAGGCGCTTCTCGCTCCGGTCATCCGCGCCCCTCGCTCCTCGTCCTCCCAGAACCAGAGGTCGAGCTGACCGAGCGCTCGTTGGCAGTCGGGGTCGTCGGGATCGTGGAGCCACAGGGCAAGGATGTTGAGCAGGCCGCTGACGGGAGAGATGCTCGTGTGGTCTGTCGTGTTCAGCTCCCACTTGATCTGGCGGGTGAGCGCGTCCACAGACCTGGCACGCAGGCGCTTGCCGTGGAATCGCTCGATTAGCTGCGCGCCTCGGTAGCCGGCTCGTAGCCACACGGTCGGTCTCGCGAAGAGGTCAGCCTCGCGCAACCGACTGCGACTCGCGGGAAAGTCGACGTTCTCGAACCCCTGGGGAAAAAGCTCGTCGCGCAAGGACGCGATCATGGGTGTCACGGGAGTCTGGAACCGACGCGCGTAGATCGCGGCCATGGCCATGTAGATCAGCCGCGTATGGCAGTACCAGTTCGAGGGATGCAAGGGAAGGCGGCGGGGCAAGCTCCACAGCTCCGGGAGAATGGGGTGGAGCCCGGTCCAGTCGTAAAGATTGAGGAGCGCCAGCCAGAACTTTCCCCAGCTGGGGATGTTCTGCACCCCCTCCGCCTGCAGGAATCGCCGCGCCGGTTCGATCAGGTGATCGTCCCGTTCGACGCCGAGCAGCCGCGTCGCGATGTACACCAGGGTAGTCACGAACAGGTGGGGCGCCGAGTGATCGTGCAGACCCCACACCCCTCCCGGCAGACGGGACTGCTCGAAGTGATGCAGCACGCGCCGGCGCCGGCCGTCGTCGATCGGCCGCCCGAGGATGTGGTGCAGCAGTACCCACTGCGCTGTGAGCATGGGGCACCAGACCATCTCGCCTTCCCAGCTGCCGTCCTCGGCCTGGAGGTCCAACAGGCGCGTCGCGGCCCTCTCCAGCGCCGTCCCTGCATCGGGTGACAGCGCCTCGGTCGGGGGCGCATCGCCGGCCGGTCCCGACACCGATGGCATGGAGGCCAGAAACGCGCGAGCCAGCGTTCGGGTGGGTCGCTCCGGCGCCGTGCCTCCCGCCCGTCTGCCCCGGTACAGGTGCCAGGCACCCAGTGAGAGCCACCCCAGACGATTGCCCATTCCGCGAGCCACCTCGCGGAACCGGCGCCAGGCCGACCCGTTGAGTGATCTCGGGACGGTGGCCCTCAACGCCCACACGATCGTTGTCGTGAACTCCCGGCTGAGGCTGCTCACCGATCTGTCTTCGCAGGCGAGGAGCCCCATGGTCTTGTCGCACGCAGCGGAACTGGAGCGCCAGCGCCTGTACATCGCCTGTCGGAGCGCGGTCGCTTCCGCCCGTTGATCGGCGAAGACCTCGTAGAGCCCCATCGCCAACACTTCGGGAACGCGCGTCGCCTCGAATCGCTCGTTGCTGAAGTCGCGAAACTCCTCACCCTCGGCCAGCGCCATCGCATCCCCGAAGCCAAGCGTGAGTCCCGTGGCCGTTAGTGGGTGATAGTGCCCGGCCGCATCGCCGATCAGCACCCGACGTGAGGTTCCGTACGTGACCCGCGGGCTTACGGCATTGGCAGAGGCGTCAAGGCGCTCCTCGGCGCTCGCTTCGATGAACGCCGACTGGAGCCCCTCCGGCATCCAGCGTGCAAACGAGTCGGCCAGTACGCCTTTCCATTCATGGGACGAATACTCCAGCGGGATGTCGACGACTGCCCGGACACGATCTTCGCTGAGGCGGTAAATCAGCACCGGACCGGGAGCGCCGCACACGATGTGCCCGTACCCCTCCATCGGCAGGCTCACCCCGTTCAGCGTGAGCCCAACCATCCGCGAGCACATCTTCGATCGCGTGGGGAGACCCAGCGATCGCCGGACGACGGAGGAGCGGCCGTCCGCGCCAACGATCCGCTCCGCGTCAACGAACTCGCTGGCACCGTTCCGCACGTACGAGAGTCGCCCGTCTTCGACCTCAGACACCCGTGTGTGCAGTCTGAAGTCGATACCGGGCTCGCTCTCTACCGCCTCGCGCAGGCGCGAGACGAGCGTCGCGTGGTCGCAGACCAGACCGTGGGTTCCGTTCGAATACGGGATCACGATCGGGTGCTCGCGGTCTTCCGGGAACACCACGAACCCCTTACCCGAGGCGCTCTGGGCATCACCATCAACCGATAGCCCGAGATCCCGCAGGATTCGCGCCGCCGGAGGATGCAGCCATTCACCCGCCAGTCGTTTGGACGCCGCGGGGTTCGCCTCGAACAACGCTACGCGATAGCCCTTTCGGGCATGGGCAATCGCGCACAGGCTGCCCACGGGGCCGGCACCGACGATAGCCACGTCGTAGGAGCCACCTCGGGTGTCGGTCACCGGAAGACGCTTCCCTCTGCGCGGCGCCTGTAACGGACCTTGCAGGGTGTTACCGGACCCGTTACCCAGCTGCCGTAGTTGGGAGCTGGCACGTCGGTCTCCAGACTCAGGTCGAACCGATCGAGCAGCACGGTCCAGATTGCCTGCACCTGCAGATAGGCGAAGTGCTTGCCCATGCAGCGGTGGTTGCCGCCACCGAAACCGATCAGGGCGTAGTGGTGCTGCTTGTCCTCGCGAGCGGGCGCGGCGAAGCGATCGGGGTTGAAGCGGTCCGGGTCGGCGAACAGGTGCGGCAGCCGGTGAGAAACCGCCGGCGACACCATCGCAAGGGAGCCCTCGGGCACCATGTACTCTCCGTACCGCATCGGCTTGAGCACCTTCCGGATCAACAGGATCAGCGGCGGGTGGAGCCGCTCGCCCTCACGGACGGCGTTTTCCATGGTCACCTGTTGCTTCAGGCCCTCAAGGTCCATGCTCCCCGTCTCGCCGTAGATGGCCTGCGTTTCCTCCCGTATCCGCGCCAGGTACGACGTCGCTCCCAGGAGTTCCAGACCGGTCCAGGTCGCCAGCACCCCGCTGGTGTGTTGCCCCGCAAACAACACCGTCAGGAGAATCCCCGTGATCTCGTCATCGTCCAGGGTGCGGCCATCGCCATAGCTGGCTTCCATGAGCGACTGCATGAAGTCCTCGGGACGGACCCCGGCCCGCCGGCGCGCTTCCATGATCCCGCTGAAGAGCTCCGCCACGTGCTTGCGTGCTCGGTCCCGGCTGCGATGCGCCGGGGTGGGGAGCCTGGGAAGAAAGAAGCCGAGCGTGTTGATGCCCTTCTGCAGATCGTGATAGGCATCGGCGAATCCCTCGTCCACCTGATCCCGGACCTCCTGTCCGAGGAGACTGCGGCTGGCGATCTTGACGGTCAGTTCGTTCATCGCGGTCGGGAGATCCAGTTCACCCTCTTCGTCGAGGGAGTCGGCGAACCGTGAGGTCTCCTCGAACATGAAACGGACGGACCGTTGCATGGCGGCGTCCTGCAGCGCCGGATAGAGAAAGCCGAGTTGTTCGGCCATCACCTCGGGGGCGACGTCGTAGGCCACACCTCGACCGAAGATCGGGACCGTGAACTGATAGACCGACTTGGCGTCCAGTTGGTCGTCGGGCGCGCTGAAGAAGGCGTCGTGCGCTTCGGGACCAGTGAAGAGCACGAACTGGCGGGGACCCAGCCGAAATCGAAACAGGTCGCCCAATTGTCGCCAGCCCCGGCTCAACATCGCCGCCGGGTCGCGCTGGAAGTCTCGCAGGTGGCCGATCAGCGGCGCCCCTCCACCAAGTTCGGGAACCGCCCGATCCTGCTGTGAAATCGCCAGACCGTTACGCGATTGAGCCACTGGAGCCTTCTTTCCGAGACATGAATCTAATAGACACGAGGTATCAATGCGTAGGGCACCCGCTGCCGGTAGCGGTCCCACAGGTCCCCATACTTGATGCGGCAGCGGCGGTCGTCGCGCGTCGATCGATGCCACAGCAGGGCCGTCAGCCACACGGGCAGGAGAAACGGGATCCAGGACGAGAACCCGGTTGTGAGTGCGAAGGCAAAGTACACGCAGATCTCGCCGGTGTAGTTCAAGTGGCGCCCCACGCCCCAGAATCCGGATACCAGGAGTCGTCCGTCCAGCGACTCGGCCGGCCGTCCCCAGATCGAAGTCTTCGCGTCCTGCTTGAATCGGTGCTTCTGTTGGTTCGCACCGCGGAACACGGTGAATCCGACTACAAACAGCAAGCAGAGCGCCGCTCCTGCGACGGCAGGGAGCGAATCCGTTTGATGCACCAGCCACCAGCCCGGCAGGCAATAGAAGAACGGCACCAGTACGTAGTCACCCCACGCCAACATCCACCCGAAACGCTCGGAGACGATGTCCCAGGTGTAGATCATTCCACCTTCAAACTGGAAGTAATTCACGACGTACAGGAACGTGAAGGACTGGTAGAGGATCATCTGCAGCGTGAGCTCGCCGTACGTGTCGTATTGCACAACGGCGAACGACACATTGAAGAGCGCCAGCGCTATGAGGGAAGGTCGGTAGCTGAACAGCTTCAAGTCGACCCCAAACCAGGTCGGGTTGAGCTGACGGCCAAAGAACACTCCCCGCAAGAACCCCGGTGATTCGCTTTGCCCGCGGGCCGCGCGCCAGTACAGCCCGGCTGAGAGCGCGAAGGCGAACACGTTCGCCACGATGAACAGTTCGGCGAAATGCGTGTACAGCACCGACAGTGAAATCACGTTGAGGATCTCGCCGAGCACCGCCAGCAGGATGACGATCGCGAACAGCGCCAGCCCGTTGAAGGTGTAGGTGCGCGTCACTCCCTCAAGATCGGGACCGGCAGCCACCTTCCGACCCGGCAGCCACATCGAACCCAGTAGCAGGATGCCGACGAACACCAGGAAGATCGCGGCTGCTTCGATGAGGCTCAGGCCTGAGAACTCCGTCCAGGCCGACGGCAGGTCATGCACCGTTCAGACTCTTCGCCCCCTCGCCATCCAGGTGTTCCTGCCACTTGCGCACCGTCACCTGTTGGAAGGACCGCACGACTGGATTGACCTCGATCGGAGGAGCGTCCCAATTGGTCTCGTAGCCCTTTTGCTCCGCCTCGACCGCCACGCGGTCTTGCGAGAGCAACGGGCCTATCAGCATGCGGTTGGCGATCCGCATGACGGTGGTCATGGCCAGGCGAGGGATGCGGACGGGAACCAGGGGCAGCTTGAGCGACCTGAAGTAGAAGAGGAAGAACGTCCGCGTCGTCCGCTCATCAATCGGCAGCACAAAGAGCCAGTGCTTGATTTCGTCATCGGTGTTCGACCGTTGGTAGGGATATTCGTAGCAGAGCTCCATGTGGTTGGTATTCAATCGCGCATGGTCGACGAACAACCCGGAGATGCGCCCTCGGCCGACGCGCGTCTCATAGGCGAGGTGCACGTTGTCACCGACGGTCTCGTGGCGCGTGAGCGTGGCGCCGTCGAACGGTCGATAGCGACGGTGCAGATAGGCGTGAGAGAAGTCGCTCACGTTGTCGATGATGATCGAGTGATGGGCCTGGAGGTCGAAGACCAGCGGTACGCAGGCCCAGCGCGAGGACCCTTCGAGCTCGGGAATTTCCGGGATCTGACGCTCCCCGGCGAGTGCCGGATCTCCCGGGAAGATCCAGACCAGCCCGTAGCGGACCTGGACGGGATACGTCCGCACCGACAGGTTCGGCACCTCTTGCCGCCCAAACAAGTCGGGAATTTCCGAGACTCGCCCGTCCTCGTCGTACTCCCAGCCGTGGTAGCCGCAGACGAGCCGGCAGCCGTCAACCTGGCCGAGGGAAAGCTTGATCTGGCGGTGCAGGCAACGATTCTCGATCGCGTGAAATGAGCCATCCTCGGACCGGTACAGCGCGATGGATTGCTTCCAGAACACGACCTCGGTCACCGTGCCGGGTTTCACCCGCCGCACTTCCTCGACGGCGTACCAGTAGTCCGGGTTCATGCCCACGGCGCGCGCGCGCTGACGCAGGTTGCGGGCGTCCTCGAGAGCTGGAGGGCCGGCCGGCGCGGTGTCCACGTCGACACTCACGTTACACAGCCCCCCGCGTTGCGCCGATCGCCCGCCCCGGCATCGTCACTCTCCTGCCGTCGCCGGCAGTTCCGGGCGCTTCGCGCGGGGGTTGGTGACTGCGTTGCGCTGGTGATAGTGAAACGCGTAGGCATCCTGAATCGCGGCGCGGATGGTCGTCGGCTGGAAGCCAAGTTCCTCCCTCGCCTTGGTGGTGTCGGCGTGGCGGCGCTGCTGGAGCAGGCGGATCGCGCCGGGCGTGAATCGTTGGGGGTAGCTCGGATGCAGCCGGCTCAGGGCATAGCTCGCCACTTCCGAGAAGGCGAGCATCAGACGGAGGGGTACCTGGCGGCGCGGTCGCTGAATGCCTGAAACCTCCTGAAACAGATCCAGGAGGTCGGAGATGGTCTTGAACTCGGTGCTGAAGATGTACTTTTCTCCGGAACGCCCCCGCTCCATGCACAGCAGCTGCCCCTGCACGATGTCTTGCGCCGCCACGAACTCGAATCCCCCATCGACGTAGGCGAAGAGCTTGCGGTTGGCGAAGTCGCACAACGTCCGCCCCACTCGCGAGGGCAAGAAGTCGTTGCCGCCGACCACCGCACAGCACGTGGCCACCACAACATCCTGACCAGCCGCCGCAGCATGCCAGCACTCGCTCTCGACCATCGCCTTGCTGCGCTCGTAGGGCATCGTGCGTTCCATCGGATAGAAGGGCATGGACTCCCTGGTCGGAGTAGACGGGTCGTCCAGGTCGTAGCCAACGGCGCTGAAGGACCCTGTCACCACCACCCTTCCGGCCTCCACCTCCCGCGCCGCCCGGAGCACGTTGCGGGTGCCGAGAACATTGCTTTCGAAGATATCCCGCCGGTGGGCGTCGTTCCCGTCGATCGTCGAGACGAGGGCCGCAACGTGATAGACGCCACGGCAACCCGCGAGGGCTTCCCTCATGGCGTCCAGGTCTCGAATGTCGCCGTAGACCCGCTCAACATCGAGCCCTTCCAGGGCTTCGTTGTTGTCCTCCGCTCTCAGCAGCACCCGCACTGGCACGCCATCATCGAGCAGCCTGCGGACCAGATTGGCCCCTACATGCCCCGCCGCGCCCGTAAGAAACACGGGCGGCGTCGATGTGTCTGAGGCGGTAGAGGATGGCTGTGAGCCCATGCGATTCCCACTGCATCGCGTCCAGGACGGCGACACTTGGGGCTGAAGGCTAAGTCAGTGGCCGTCAGACACGCAAGATTGGCCATGTGAGCATGCCGACCCTCGAAGCACCGCATCGGCGGGGCATGGAGAGGCTGTCAGGCGATATCCATCCGCTGTGTCGAGACCTCTCCCGGCAATCTGTTCTGGATGTCCCCAACGTCGGCCCCGCCGACCGCGACTTCCGGGGCCTGCCTGCGCCTGGGAGCAGGGCTGCCACCTCCCTGCGCACCAGTCAAAGAAGCAGTCCTCCGTGCGGTGCTCGCGGAGCTAACCTGAAGACCAGCGCGAAGGTTCTCGACTCCGTCCAGTCTGGGGCCCGTCGGCGCAGCCAACCGCCCGAGGCCATAGCTGGGCTGGATTGCCCGGTCATGCCGGCTCACTCCGCCAGGCTGAACGCCTCGACAGCCGGCTCCGAAAAGCCGTCGGGCCATAGAAGTCGCGCAAGGTCCTCCGCACCGCGCACGTTCCAGTACGAGAGCGTCGTGAAGTGCCTGCTGTTGACTACGTTCACGGCGCCTTTCGCGATGGCGGGCACCCCCGCCAGCACCTCGGTCCCGAGCAGGTACTGGCGGAACTCCTCGGCGCCGAACTCAAGCGGCTGGGGAATGATGATGACGTCCGGGGCCATAGCGATGACCCCTTCGAGGTCTATCGTCTGGTGGCCCTCGATGCCCGCCTCCTCGGCCGCGTTGATGCCACCGGCAGCCTCGATCACGCCGCCTTCCGTCGTGTTGCCGCCCGCAGCCCACAGGGAGTCCGAGTAGCGGGTGAGCGCCAGCACCCGCGGTTGCGGCTCGCGGGAGCCAGTCACGGCGGTGACAGCCTCGAACCTGGTCCGCACCTCCGCGGCGAACTCGAACGCTCGTTCCTCCTCTCCCAGCATGTAGCCGAGCAGCAGGATGTTGTTGATCCGGTCCTCTGGCGTGTTCAGCAGCTCCGTCTGGATGACTGTGACGCCCGCCCGCTCCAGCGCGTCGACGACGTCGGCCGGGAAGTACGGGCTCGTGGCGACAAGGTCCGGCGACTGCGCGAGGATGACCTCGGGGTCGCGCGAGATGTCGGGCTTGTCCTGTACCAGGTGAGCCACGTTCGAGTAGATCGGGTTCTTCGTCGAGCTTCCCACAGCTACGAGCCGCTCGTTCGGCACGAGGGCCAGCACCATTTCATCGTGGCCTACTGATGCCGTGATGATGCGCATCGGCTTCGCCGCAATCGTCACGACCCCGTTTAGCCCCTCGACCTCGCGAGGCCAACCGGTGTTGGTGGGATCGACGATGCCGCGGACGCCCTCGAGTGTGCGTACGGCCGGGGCCGGAGTGGCGGTCTCTTCTGCCTCTGCGCCGTCCCCCTCACCCCCCGAGTCGGTGCCGGCCTGGTCCTCCGAAGCGTCGTCGGCCGTGGCCGTCGCCGTGACTGGAGTGGCTTCCGGTTCGGCCTCGGCGGTCGCCGTTGCGCCCGGGTCACGCTGCTCCGTGACTTGCGGCGCGCTCTCACCCTCGGCCGTTGGCGTCGACGGCGGCGGGCCGGGAAAGGACTCGTCGGACTGGCACGCGGTTGTCGCGCCCATCAGTAGCAGAATGGCGAGGAGCGGCACTCCCACAGACCGTGTCAACATCGGGTTTCCTTCCATGGTTCGTTGCGCCACAGCACGTAGACCTGCCGCCTTCTCCACATCAACGGCGGGCGCACGCATGCGGTGAGCACGCCGTCGGGGAACTCGGCCGGCTGGATGACAGCACGCTCCACCGGGTCGGCCAGCATCGCGAAGACACCCCCAGCGCTATCCATCGCGCAGCGGGCGTGTCGCCTGGCGCACCAGATCCGTCAGCGCCGCCTCGTTGGGGTGGTCGAGCGTCACGTAGTCGGCGTTGAGCTCCGTGGCCAGGGACCGCGCCAGTCCCAGCTTCACGTAGCCCTCTTCCGTATCGATCACCAGGGCGCGCACACCGAGCGACCCGAACGCGCGAGCCGACTCGATGGTGGCCTCGGCCGCCCCGACCGAGGCGCGAGGCGCGTTCGCGCGCCCGTCCGTGACCACGACGAGAAGCGGGATGACATTCGACTCGCTCCGCCTCGCGGCGGTTACGAGCTCGGCCGCCCGATCAAAGCCGGCCCACAGCGGCGTTCGGCCGCCGGTCGGCAGTGCGGCGAGCCGTCG
>JAPPBY010000019.1 GCA_026702615.1 Chloroflexota bacterium
GTGGCGCCGCCGCCGTCGCTGACGGACGTGCGGCGGATGATGGACTACCTCATCGGCGAGCATGTGAGCGACGAGTACCTGCCACTCCTGCTGGAGGAGCTGGCCTTCGCGGACAAGGACGCGCGCGCGCCGGAGTGGAACAAGGACGCGATCAACGCTGACCGGTCGATGCGGGTGCTGATCATCGGGGCGGGGATGTCGGGGATCCTGGCGGCGCACCGGCTGCAGCAGGCCGGCATCCCGTACGTGGTCATCGAGAAGAACGCGGACGTGGGGGGCACCTGGTTCGAGAACACGTACCCGGGGGCGCGCGTGGACTCGTCCAACCACGCCTATAGCTACTCCTTCATGCAGAAGTTCGACTGGCCCTACCACCATTCGCCCCAGGAGGTGCTGCTGGAGTACTTCAGCGACTGCGCCACCGAGTTCGGCATCCGCGACAACATCCGCTTCAACACCGAGGTCGAGTCGGTCACGTACGACGAGGGGCGCGCGGTGTGGGCGGTGAAGGTGCGGGGTCCGGAGGGCGACGAGACGCTGGAGGCGGAGGCGGTGGTGAGCGCTGTGGGGCAGCTGAACCGGCCGAAGATGCCGAACATCGCAGGCGTGGGGGCCTTCGAAGGGCCGGCGTTCCACTCGGCGCAGTGGGACCACTCGATCGACTTCGCGGGGAAGACGGTAGGCGTAATCGGGACGGGTTCGAGTGCGTCGCAGTTCATCCCGCACCTGTCGGACATGGCGGGGGAGGTGCGCATCTTCCAGCGCACGCCCAACTGGTACGCGCCCTCGCCGAACTACCACGAGCGGGTGTCGGAGGGCTTCCTCTGGCTGGCCACGCACGTGCCGACGTACGCGCAGTGGTACCGGTTCTGGCTGTTCTGGGCGATCTCGGACGGCTTCCTGCCGATGGTCGAAGTAGACGACGACTGGCAGCCGGGCGATGAGGTGACGGGCAAGCTGAACGGGGAGCTGCGCGACCTGCTGGTGGGGTCGATGCGGAACTACCTGGCGGACCGTCCGGACCTGATCGAGAAGACGCTGCCGGACTTCCCGCCGGCCTCGAAGCGGATCGTGGTCGACAACGGGACGTGGCCGAAGACGCTGCTGAAGGAGCACGTGCACCTGATCACGGAACCGATCGAGCGGGTCACGCCGAGGGGCGTCCTGACGGAGGACGGCGAGGAGCACGAGCTGGACGTGCTGGTCTACGGGACGGGGTTCCAGGCCTCGAAGTTCCTGACGCCGATGAAGGTGGTGGGGCGAGGCGGGGCGGACATGCACGAGCAGTGGGACGGCGACGCGCGCGCCTACCTGGGCATCACGATGCCGAACTTCCCCAACTTCTTCTTCCTGTACGGGCCGAACACGAACATCGTGGTGAACGGCAGCATCGTGTACTTCTCGGAGTGCGAGGTGCAGTACGTGCTCGAGTGCCTGAAGTTCCTGCTGGAGAGCGGGCAGCAGGCGATCGACTGCCGCACGGACGTGCACGACGCCTACAACGAGCGCATCGACGCGGGGAACCTGAAGCGGGCGTGGGGCGTCTCGAGCGTGCCGAGCTGGTACAAGAGCGACTCGGGGCGGGTGGCGCAGAACTGGCCGTTCACGCTGCTGGAGTACTGGCAGCAGACGAAGACGATGGACCCAGCCGACTACGTGCTGCTGTAGGGGAAGGCTTCCCCCGCCAAGCTGAAGGACCGAAGAGAGTCCGGAACGGCTACTCGAAGACCGGGGTGCCCCTGATGCCCACCAGGAGCGTCGGGGCGGCGATGAGTTGGTGGTTCGTCGTGTCGGGAACCAGGTCCAGATTCTGGAGAGACGTCGCGCCGAACAGGTACATCCCCTCGTCGCCAAAGATGACGGGGGCCGTCCTCTCGCGGTCCCCAACGCTGAACCGCACCTCACCAACCGGGTAGGTCTTCATCTCGGTATCGGCAAGCGAGAACTCTCGCTCGTCATCGGGCGTCACGCCGAGCTCCCTCAGGAACGAGGCCGGCAATGCCGAGTGGGTCGCACCTGTGTCAACAAGCATGGTCCGCTTGTGGAAGACTCGGTCGGCCGGATTGGCGACCCTGACGACGACTTCAAACAGTCCCACTGCTACCCCGCCATTTCCGAGTGGTTTGACCAACGATACCACATTTGAGAAGCACAAGATTGGCCCCTGAACAGTTCATTACGGTTCGACCCTCTCGGCGGGGATGGGCTCGCAGAAGATTTCGGTGCGGCCGGTGAAGTCGTCGTAATTGCCGGTGACGACGCGGATGCAGAAGTGCACGGCCACGACATCGGCGAAGCGGGCGGTGGCGAAGGTGAAGGTCCCCTGACCCCCAACGGTGTCGTCCCCGAACTCCGTGGGGTCGAGCTCACCGCCGACCCAGTCGATGGTTTCGCCTTCCGAATCGAGGAGGCCGATGTTCACGTTGGGCAGCAGGCCCATGTGCACGAAGACGTTGGCCTCGGGGGCGAGGTCGAGGTGGTAGTCGAAGGTCAGGGTGACCTCCTCGGCAGAGGTGGCTTCGACGCGCACGTTCCAGACGCGGGACATGGGGATGTCGGGTGTGGGTTCGGGCGTCTCCTCCTCCCACCAGGCGGGGGCGGCCGTGGCTGTGGCGGTGGGGCTGGCGGTTGCGGAGGCAGCGGTTGCTGGGGCGGGGGTAGCGGCAGGAGTGGGGTCGTTCGAGCCACCCCCGCACGCGATCGCGAGGGCGGCGGGGAGGGCGACCAGCGGCCAGAGAACGCGGCGCATCAGTCGTCGAGCGGCGGGAGACCCCCGCGCGCGACGAGCTCCATGCGGACGCCGAGGTCATCCGTGACGTAGCAGAAGCCGGCGAGCATGCCGTCGCGATCGAGGCCGGCCATCTCGAGGGTCATGCCGGGGCCGAGCTCGTCGATGGCGGCCTGGACGCTATCGACATAGAGGCCGAAGTGGTGGAGCTGCGAGCGTTCGCCGACGTGCCAGACGGTGCCGGGGATGGCCTCGATCAGCTCGAGGGCGATGGGCGTGCTCTGGTCGCAGAAGGTAACACGGGGGGAGAGGATGCGGTCGCCACCCTCGTCGCGGACACGGACGGTGGCGGTGGAGGGGTCGCGCCAGCCGCAGCCGAAGCGGCGGCCGAGCTCGTCCATGGCAGCTTCCATGTTCGGGACGATGATGCCGACGTGGTAGATGTCGTCGAAGGTGATCATCGCAGCGCCCCCTAGGGGAAGATGCCCTGGACCTGGTAGGACTGGGCAACCCGGTTGATCGCGAGGGTGTAGGCGGCCACACGCAGGTCGGGCATGGCGCGCGACTTCCACAGGTCGTGGACGGCGTGGTAGGCGTGGGTGATGGTGTCGGCGAGGGCGGCCTCAACGAGGTCGATTTCTTCGGGCCCTTTGACGGCCTTCATGAAGTCGACTTCGCTGAGGTGGGCGCCGGTGGCCCCCTCAAGGGCCTTCACGACACGGGTGGTGGCTACCTCCTGATAGCGGCTCGTGAGCCGCTCCGGGGAGACGTGCTGGATGTTCTTGAGCCACTCGAAGTAGGAGACGGTGACGCCGCCGGCGTTGAGGAAGAGGTCGGGGATGACAAGGATGCCGCGGTCCCGAAGGATGGCGTCGCCCTCGCTGTCGACCGGTCCGTTGGCGGCCTCGCCGACGATGCGGGCCTTGATGCGGGGGGCGTTGTCGGCGGTTATCTGGTTCTCGAGAGCGGCGGGCACAAGGATGTCGCAGTCGAGTTCGAGCACCTGGAAGGGGCTGTCGATGGTGCGCGTGCCGGGGGCGCCGCGGATCGAGCCGGTCTCGGCGCGGTGGCGCTGGACCGCCTCAACATCGATGCCCGAGTCGGAGGCGATACCGCCGTCGTACTCGGCGATGGCAACGATGCGGGCGCCCGCTTCCTGGAGCAGCCGGGCGGCGTGGTAGCCGACTTTGCCCAGGCCCTGCACGATGACCCGCTTGCCCTCGATGCCGCGCGTGAGGCCAATGGCCTCCATGTCCTCGGCCGAGTCCGTCGCCTCAGCGATGCCGATGGCGACGCCACGGCCGGTGGCCTCGGTGCGGCCGGAGATGCCGTGCAGGGAGATGGGCTTGCCGGTGACGCAGGCGAAGGGGTTGAGCTGGTCGGGATTGAGGGCGGTGAAGGTGTCGACGATCCAGGCCATCTCACGCTCGCCCGTGCCGTAGTCGGGGGCGGGGACGTCGACGGCGGGGCCGATCATGTTCTTGCGGTTGAGCTCGGCGACGTAGCGGCGGGTGGCGCGCTCGAGGAATCCCTCGCTCTCGTTGCGGGAGTCGAGGCAGACGCCGCCCTTGGCCCCGCCGAAGGGGGCCTCGACGATGGCGCACTTGTAGGTCATGAGGCTGGCGAGAGCGCAGACCTCGTCTTCGGTCACGTCAGGGCTGAAGCGGATGCCGCCCTTGGTTGGGAGACGGTGGAAGCTGTGCTCGGCGCGGTAGGCCTCGACGACGCGGATGGAGCCGTCGTCGTCGCGCACGGGGAAGCTCATACGGTGGACGACGTTGCACATCTTGACCTGGTCGAGGAGGCCGCGGGGGTAGTCGCTGTAGACGGCGGCGCGCTCGAACTGGGCGTTGACATCGTCGAGCAGGTTGCCGGCGTGGGGGTCGCTTTCCATGAGTCTCCCTGTCAGCGGTAGACCGCGACCGTAGTATAGGCGGGCGTCCGGAAGCAGCCGGAAAGGCCTGCACAGGGAGCGGGCATGTCCCTTGAAGAGCTAATCATCGCCGTCGTCCGCGTGCTGGGCTCGCTGCTTGTCTTCAAGTGGGCCTTCATCGGGGGCTGGGCCGCGATTCTCATCGACCTGAGCGACCTCTTCCTGCGGAACCTGCTCGACCTGGGCGGGGTGAGCAACTACCAGGCGTTCGACAAGTGGCTCGACCAGGTCTACATGGTGGCGTTCCTGATCGTGGCGCTGCGCTGGGCAGGGCCCGCGCGGAGCGTGGCCGTGGGGCTGTTCGCGTTCCGGCTGGTGGGGTTCGTGATCTTCGAGTTCACGAACGAGCGCTACGTGCTGCTCGCCGTGCCGAACGTGTTCGAGGTGTGGTTCCTGTTCGTGGCGAGCCTGCCGCACTGGCGTCCGGACTTCCAGTTCTCGAAACGGAACATCATCCTGGCGCTCATCCCGCTGACGGCCCTGAAGGTGTTCCAGGAGTACGCCCTGCACGGGGGGAAGTGGCTCGACAGCTTCACCGCGATCGAGGCGGTGGAGGCGATCGCGGACTGGTTCGCGGGGCCGTTTACCTAGCGGGGCGGGCGTCCCGTGGCCGAACGCCACGTGCCTTCGGGCATGAACCCGAGGTAGCCGTCGATCTCCTCGGCGCAGTGGAACATCTCAAGGGAGAAGCCCTGGTCGTCGTTCACGTACGAGGAGGTGAACGGCCCTTCGTCGTTGGGCTGGACGTTGGCGGTGTAGCCGTTGTCGATGAGGCTGGTGAAGGCGGCGGTGAAGGCTTCGCGGGTGCGGTAGCCGAGGGCGATGTTGAGAATGCCGACATCGCTCAGGAGATAGCCGAGGGGGCGCGGCCTGGGCGCCGGGTCGCTGTACTGCTGGACCTCGATGAGCTGGTCGCCGGCGCGCAGGAGGAGCGTCTCGGACTCCGCGCCGGGGAGACCCCAGAGCGCTTCCATGTCGGGGGTGTGGAGGAGGGTGGGGTCGACTATTTTGAGAGAGAGCGTCTCGACCCAGAAGCGCCGGGCCTTGTCGAGGTCGGGCACGGAGAGGCTGACGGCGCGAATGGCGGCGCCGGACTCGGGCCAGCGGGGCGGACGGAGGTCGTCGAGCGGGTCGCGCTCCATGATCTCGATGATGCGGCCGTCCTGGTCGCGGATGCAGACTCGCCGGTCACCGTCGGGACCCATGGGCGGGGTGACCGTGGAGGCGCCGACGGTGGGAACGCGGGCGACGACCGCGTCGAAGTCGTCGACGTGGAAGGACATGCGGGTGTAGCCGATGTCGCAGGGGCGCCAGTCGAGGGGGAGGGGGCGAGGGATGGGGCGGGTGTAGCCCCAGACCTCGAGCTGGACAAAGTCCTGGCGGTCGATGAGCCACCAGAGGGCGGCGGCGGGGTCGGGGACCTTCTGGAGGGTGGCGAGGAAGTCACCCCAGATGAGGAGGCCACCGGCCTTGAGGCACCCGATGACGTCACAGTAGAGCTGGGCGGCGCGGGGCATGTCGCTGGCGCTGACGGCGAACTGGGCGACGCCGGGGTCGGGGCCTTGATCGGTGGTCGTCATAGACGTGGCTGCCTCCGGGGGATAGGAGCGCGATTGTACGGCTCACGAGGCGGCAGCGAAGGGGCGGCGAGGCGGGGGCGAGAACACGATCAGGAGAGCGCCGGCGAGGGCGATGACAGCGAGGATGAAGAAGCCGGTCTCGAAGCCGCCGGTGAAGTCGCGCATGAGGCCCGCGAAGAGGGGACCGGTCATCATGCCTGAGGTCATGACGAGCTGGGAAAGCCCCATTATCTTGCCGAAGTCGCGGGGACCGAAGTAGTCGGCGCGGAGGGCGAGCAGAACGGGGCCGCGGACACCCCAGGCGAGTCCGTGCAGGAGGGCGAAGACGAAGATCATCCAGAGGGCGTTGGCGGCGACGAGGATGAGGATGGCGATGCCCGCGGTGATCATGGCTCCGGCTCCGAGGGCGCGCTTGTTCACGCGGTCCCCGAGGATGCCTCCCGCGAGCGTGCCAACGACCATGGCGATAGGGATGATGCTCTGGATGATGCCGGCCTCGGTGAAGGAGTACCCGAGGCTTTCCGTGAGGTGCGTGATGAGGTGGACCATGACCGCGGAGACGACGAGGAGGGCGGACCCGTGGCCGAGCGAGATGAACCAGAACTGGCGCGTCCTCAGGGCCTCGCCGACCCTGAAGCCAGAGGCCTCGTGGGGGACTTCGGCGATGGTCCCGGGGGCGGCGGAGGCGGGGCGTTCTGGGGGAGGAGCGCCATCGATGCGCTCTCCGTAGTCCTCGGGGCGAGTGCGAATGAGCTGGGAAGCGGGGAGGCCAAGGAGGAGCACGATGAGGGCGGAGCTGAACGCGGTTGTGCGCCAGCCGAAGGCCTCTATCGCGAGAACGATGGCGGCGACGATCACGCCGCCGATGGCGAAGCCACCGGTGATGAAGCTGATGGCCGTGGCGCGATAGCGTTCGAACCAGTTGACGATCGCGACCATGACGGAGAGGAAGCCGCCAAGGCTCATCCCGACCGCAACGACGAAGAGTGTGGGGAAGAGGTGGCCCAGCTGGGACATCTGGCTGAAGAGGATGAGTCCGCCGGCCAGAATTACGAGGCCGACGCGGATGACGGCGCGGGGGCCGAAGCGGTCGGTCAGATACCCCTGACCGGGGCCTACGACGCCGTTGGTGCCCTGGATGGTGGAGTAGCCGAGCGCGAGCATCGTGCTGCTCCAGCCGAACTCGGTCTTGAAGACGGCAACGTAGGCGCCGTAGGCATGCATGACAAGGGCGCCGATGAGGGCGTTGAGCACCATGCCCGCGCCCACGATCCACCAGCCGTAGAAGAGCTGGCTGGGGTGCGCGACTTGCTGCAATCCCGGCAGGCGAGCGAGAACGGGAGGCCTCCACAGGGCGACGACGCTGCGGCGCGCCCGCCCGATGGTAGCAGCGCCGTCCGGTTGGGGATGCAGGCGGCAGGCGGCGGCTATGCTGGATGCGTGCAACGAGATCGAAGGCTTGCCCGGCTCTCGGAGGAGCATCACCACGGGCTCGTGTTCGCCCTCCGCTTGGAACGAGAGCTGCCGGCCGCAAGTGACGACGATGTCGAGCGCCTCTACTCGCAGCTGTTGCAGTTCTGGTCGCGGGGGCTGCTGCCCCACTTCCACACGGAGAGCGAGTGCCTGCTGGCGCGACTCATCCGCCACCGGCCGCTGGACGACCCGCAGATCGCGCGGCTCCACGCGGAACACCTGACGATGTACGGGCTGGTCTCGCGCATGCAGGACGCCGCAACGCCGACCGAACGACGCGAGGCGCTGCGGGAGTTCGGCCTGACCCTTCATGACCACATCCGGTGGGAAGAGCGCGAGCTGTTCGAATCCGCGCAGGCGGCGCTCACCGAAGGCGAGCTGGACGCGCTCGGGGACGAGATCGCGGCGCGGCACCCGAAGCTGACGTCGGCTCCGTGGGAGAACGCGGGAGACGGTTAGCAGTGCTGGCAAAATGCTGGCAGTGGTGGCATAATGCCAGCATGGTCCAGATCACGATCAGGAACGTGCCCCAGGAAGTCCGCGACAAGCTCGCGTTGCGAGCAGCGCAAAACCGGCAGTCGATGCAGGAGTATCTACGCGCCGAACTTGAGCACCTCGCCTCCGAACCGACGGTGGATGAGTGGCTGGAAGAGGTCCGGGCTCACAAGGCCACCATGGAGAGCTCCGTTACCCGAGCTGCGATCCTTGAGGCACGAGACGCGGACCGCACGTGACACTCGTCGTTGACGCCTCGGCGCTCATCGCTGCCATCGCCGAACAGGACGCCGTGGGACTCTGGGCGGAGGAAGCCCTAGAGGGCGAGCGGCTTGCCGGACCCGCCCTGCTCCTTGCTGAAGGCAGCAACATCCTCCGCCGCCTGGAACACCGTGGTGACCTGTCACGCACCGACGCTACCGATGCACACCGCAGCCTCATGAGAAACCGAGTCTCGCTCCTCCCCTTCCCGCCGTTCGCCGACCGGGTCTGGGAACTCCGTGAAAATCTGACCAGCTACGACGCCTGGTATGTGGCGATCGCCGAAGCGCTGGACTGCCCGCTCGTGACTCTTGACCTCAGACTGAGTCGGGCCCCGGGGCCGACCTGCGCCTTCGTTACTCCGCCCGGCGAGGCATAGGAACCTCCCTACTCCCGCTCCCACGTGGAGAGATAGCCGGCGCGGGGCGTCTAGGCGGTGTCGCCCAGGAACCGGCGGAGGGCGCGGGCGGTTGCCTCGGGCTGTTCGACCCACGGGTCGTGGCCGGCCCCTTCGATGGTCAGGTGGCGGGCGTTCGGGATGAGCTCAGCGACCTGGGCGCGAGCCCAGCGTGGGCGCGGGTCCGCCTCGCCATCGAGTACGAGCGTTGGCGCCGCGATGCGAGCCATCTGGGCGGGCAGGGCGCCGCTGTCTTCGAGGCCGTTCATCTCGGCGTTGAGGGCAGCGTTGAGGTCGTAGTTGACAGGGAATCGGTCGTAGCGAGGCAGTTGCTCGAAGCGCGTCGCGTCGTAGTACTCGGTGGCTTCGAACAGGGTGGCACGCGCAGCGTTGATGCGGTCGAGCTCCGCACCAGTCGCTACGGTGCGTTCTTCCTCCAGACGGCGCAGGCGGTCGCGTGCGGCGGGCTGGAGCTTGGCCTCGCGGGCGCGGCGATAGTCGTTATGCCAGGCGGGGTCGATGCCCGTGCCCGAGATGTACACCAGCCGCTCGGTCCGTTCGGGGTAGCGGACTGCGTACAGAAGAGCGAGAGTGGCGCCCCAGGAGTGGCCGACGACCGTCCACGCCTCATGACGCCAGTGCACGCGGAGGGCGTCGAGGTCGGCAAGGAAGGCTGCGATGTCGAAGGGTCCACGATCTTCCGACCGGCCACAGCCGCGCTGGTCGTAGCGGTACACAGTGGCGAGGTCGTCGATCATGGCCGCGACGGGTTCCAGGTAGTCGTAGATCCCGGGTCCACCGTGACACAGCACGACAGGAGGCCCAGCGCCCTGGGTCGCAGTCCAGAGAGCAGCACCGTTTGCGGTCACGAGCTCCTCGAAGGCGGTCACGTTGCCCTGACCCTTCCAGGGACGGGCACCCCTATGCCCGCTCGTAGATCGAGACGTGGCCGGTGCTGGCAGCGGTGAAAGGGTTGCGGCGCCAGTCGGCCCAGCGGGAGCGGAGGCGCATGCCGGCGAGCCGGGCCATCAGGTCGAGCTCGGAGGGCCAGGCGTAGCGGATTTCGACGGGATACATCTCGACGCCTTCGGGTGTTATGTAGATATGGGATGAGGCGACCGTCTGGGTGGTGGGGTCGTGGCGGTCGAGGTCGATGGAGACGAGGTCGTGCTCGACGATGCCCGTGGAGACGCGCTGATCCCGGTCGAAGCGGGTCATGTCGGGCACGAACGCCTCGATGAGGAAGGCCCCATCGTCGGTGAGGTGCTCCGCGACGCTTCGGAAGCAGTTGACCTGCGCTTCCTGCGAGGGGAGGGCGAAGAGGGTGTTGAAGACGACGTAGATGAGGGAGTAGCGCCCCTCGACCTCCGGCTGCTCGAAGTCGCCAAACGTGACGGGGATGCCTTCGCCTCCCGGCTTCTCGCGCATTTTCGCGACCATCGCCTCGGAGGCGTCGAGGCCGTGGACTTCGACGCCGCGCTGAGCGAGGGGCAGGGCAATGCGGCCGGTGCCGATCCCGAGCTCGAGCGCGCGTCCTCCGCCCGCGAGGTCCGCAAGCACATCGACCATGGGGTCGACAACTTCGGGCGTGCTGAGATGCGCGTGGACTTCGTCGTAGATTCCGGCGAAGCGGTCGCCGTAGGTTGAAGCGTCGACGTTGGCCATGGCGCGTCTCTCGTGGGCAGGAGCCCTGCTAACGACTGTAGCGCGACCTTCTCCTACGCGACGGGGCGGCGATTCCGCGCAGGCTCAGGCGAGCAGGTCCGATAGCGTGGCGATGATCCTGTCGGGCCGGACCGGGCTTCCGTCAGGCAGGCCGGCCCCGTCCGGGTCGACCCAGATCGCGTGGACACCGACCTGTTGGGCGCCGAGGATGTCCGCCTCCAGGTTGTCGCCAACCATCCAGGCATCCTCCGGCTCGACGCCGAGGGCTGCGAGGGCGTTCCGGAAGGCGCGCTCGTCGGGCTTCCCGACCCCGAACTCCCCTTCGATCTGGATGTGGTCGAAGTAGCTTTCGAGCGCGAATCGCTCGATCTTGCCGCGCTGCGTCGGGCCGTCACCATTGCTGAGCAGGGCGAGGCGGATGCCCGCTTCCTTCAGGCATCCGAGGGTCTCCAAAGCGCCCGGGAAGGGCCGTATCGCCTCGTCGCGAAGGGCGGTGAAGCGGTCGGCCATGACTTCGGCCGCGGGGGAGTAGGGCAGGTCGAGGCGGCCGAGGGCCCGCCGCACGATCTCTCGACGTGTCCCGGTCATGTTGAGGCGGGCTCGACGGGAGCGGCCGGGGTCGCCCCAGATCCAGTCGCGCGCCTCGAGGATCGCCTCGTGGAGGGCTTCCGGAGACGCGGCGCCAAGGCGGCCGGCGAACTCGCGGCAGACGCCGATCCAGGCTTCGTCGGGGTTCCGGTGGGCATCGAGGATGGTGTCGTCGAGATCGACGAGGAGTGCCCGGGGAAGGTTCACGTCACCCACCTCATCAGGGGCGGGTCATGTCCTCGGGTCGGACCCACTCGGCGAACTGCTCCTCGGTCAGGAGGCCGAGCGCGAGGCCGGCCTCGAGCAGCGTGCTGTTGTCGGCGTGGGCCTTCTTGGCGATTGCGGCGGCGTTGTCGTAGCCGATGTGCGGGTTGAGCGCGGTGACGAGCATCAGGGACGAGCGCATGAGCTCGTCGATGCGGGACAGGTTGGGCTCGGCGCCGGCGATGCAGTTGTCGGTGAAGGAGACGGCAGCGTCGCCGAGCAGCCGGATGCTCTGCAGGTTGTTGAAGGCGATGACCGGCTTGAAGACGTTGAGCTCGAAGTGGCCGGTGGCTCCGGCGACGGACACTGAGACGGCGTTCCCCATGACCTGCGCGCAGACCATGGTCATGGCCTCGGACTGCGTCGGGTTGACCTTGCCGGGCATGATCGAGGAGCCGGGCTCGTTCGCGGGGAGCTGCAGCTCGCCGAGGCCGGCGCGGGGGCCGGAGCCGAGCATGCGGACGTCGTTCGCGATCTTCATGAGGGACACAGCGATGGTGTTGAGGGCGCCGGCCAGCTCGACCTGGGCGTCGTGGGCGGCGAGAGCTTCGAACTTGTTGGGGGCGGTCACGAACGGGAGGCCGGTAAAGCGGGCGATCTCCTCCGCGACCCGTCTGGCGTACTGGGGGTGGGAGTTGATGCCGGTCCCCACGGCCGTGCCGCCGAGGGCGAGCTCGTAGAGGCGCGGGAGGACCTGCTCGGCGCGTTCGATACCGTAGGAGACCTGCTGCACGTAGCCGCTGAACTCCTGCCCGAGCGTAAGCGGAACCGCGTCCATGAAGTGGGTGCGGCCGATCTTGACGATCTCGGACCACTCGTCGGCTTTGGCCTGGAGGGCATCGCGCAGGTGCTGGAGGCCGGGGACGAGGTGATGCACGGTCTGCTCGGCGGTGGCGACCGCCATGGCTCCGGGGAAGACATCGTTCGAGGACTGCGACATGTTGACGTGGTCGTTGGGGTGGACGGGCGACTTGGAGCCGATCTCCCCGCCGAGGAGCTCGATGGCCCGGTTCGAGATGACCTCGTTGGCGTTCATGTTCGATTGCGTGCCCGACCCGGTCTGCCAGACCACGAGGGGGAAGTGATCGTCGAGGTCGCCGTCGATGACCTGCTGGGCGGCGGTGCGAATGGCGCCGGCGAGCTCGGCATCAAGCTTGCCCAGCTCCTGGTTGGCGGTCGCGGAGGCGTGCTTCACGATCCCGAGGGCCCGGAGGAGGGGCCGGGGCATGCGTTCGCCGCCGATGCGGAAGTTCTGCAGGGAGCGCTGGGTCTGGGCGCCCCAGTAGCGATCGGCGGGAACCTCGACGGTTCCCATCGTGTCGGACTCGATGCGGATGTCGGTCACTTCGGACTCCTCAGGCTTGTCTGGTCATGATGGGGCGCTTCGGCCACCCGCGCTCTTCGGCTGTAGTCTGTCAGGGGTGTCGCACTTCAGCGTGAACGTGCTCGGGGGAGAGCACAAGTGATCGAGTGGGGCTACGTGCACGCCTTCGTGGGGTCGTACACGAAGGGGCTGCGCGAGGGCCGGGATTTCGACGCGTTCCTGATGGGATTGGCCACGGGCGTGCCGACGGCGGCGGTGGTGGCGTGGGTGGCGAACTCCCGCGGCGACGAGGCGATCTTCACCTACCTGTGCGTGGGGGTGGTGCTGTTCGGGGTGTGGAACGGGGCGGCCTTCCGGACGGGGTTCTCGCTGCAGACGGAGTTCTTCCTGGGGACCCTCGGACCGAGCCTGCTGACGCGCGCGCCGCTGTTCGTAATCCTCGCGGGGCGGGTCGCCTCCGACCTGACGCTGGGGCTGGTGGCGGCGGTCGGGGGCGTCCTCACGATCGCGGCGATCGCGGACGTACCGCTCCAGGTCGCGAACGCGCCGCTGTTCGCCCTCTCGGCGGTGTTCGGGTACGTCACGCTGCTGTGCCTGGGGCTGCTGCTCTCGCCGCTGATGGTGCTCTCGCGGGAGCGGAGCGGGTTCACGAATGCGGTGCGCCCCTTCGCCGCGGTCATCAGCGGGTTCACGTTCGCGGCCCCGGTGCTTCCCATAGGACTGGAGGTATTCACCTGGTTCTGGCCGACGGCCTGGGCGATGCGGGCGGTTGACGGCTCGATCCGCGGGGCTCCCTCGGGGGAGATCGCCGGCCAGCTGGCCCTGGGCGTGCTGCTGATGGTCGTGTTCTTCGGCTTCGCCCAGGCGCTGTTGCGGGTGGTCGAACGCAAGGTACGAGTCTCGGGAGACCTGGCGTTGTGATGATGCTGACCACCGTTCGCCGCTTCGCCCTGCAGTCGTACCTGTCGTACCGGGGACTCTTCCTGTGGCTCACACCCGTGAGCTACGTGTCGAACGTCGTCCTGCGGCCGGTGCTCGCGGTGATGATGTTCGGGTTCCTCGCGCAGTACGCCATCGACGAGGAGACGGCCCGCGTCTATGCGGTAGGGCTGGCTGGGTACTCGGTGGGACGCATCATCGCCGGTGGCGTGATGCAGTCGCTCTATCGCGATGCCGCTTTCGGGACGCTGGCAGCCGTCTACGCCTCACCCGTGAACCGGGGGATGCTCTACTTCAGCCGCTGCATCCTGCACGTGCCCAACGCCATCCTCGTGGCGGCAAGCGTGCTCGTGTCGGGGGCGGTGTTCCTGAATCTCGGGTTCGCGGAGGTCGACTGGGGCGGATTGGTAGCGGCGTTCGCCGTGATGACGTTCTCGACGATGCTGTTCTCGCTGTTCGTGGCCACGCTCATCCTGCTCTCGGGGACGGGATGGGCGAACTGGATCATCATCCTCGACGGGCTGCTCCTGAGCCTGACCGGGATCATCATCCCGACGGCGGAGCTGCCGCCAGTGCTGTTCGAGCTCGGGCAGATGCTGCCGGTGACGCACGGGCTCGACGGGCTACGGGAGGCCTTCGCGGGCGGGCCCAGCTCGGGCTACTGGCCCGACCTCGCGCGGGAAGCGATTCTTGGGCTGGGGTACGGCGTGGTGGGGCTGCTGCTCTTCCGGCTGGCCGAAGTGCAGGCGAAGCGGCGCGGCGTGCTGGCGCGGGCGGGTTAGGAGCGGGCGATGACGGGCGGCTATGCAATCGAGTGCGAGGGTCTGCGGCGCGTGTTTCGCTCGCGACGGCTGACAGGCCAGGTGGAGGAGGTGGTGGCGCTGGACTCGCTCAGCCTGCAGGTGCAGCCGGGCGAGGTGTACGGCGTGCTGGGACCGAACGGGGCGGGCAAGACGACCGCCATCCGCATCTTCTCGACGCTCCTCATCCCCACAGCGGGCTCCGCCCACGTGATGGGGCACGACGTGGTGAAGGCGGCGGGGGACGTGCGACGGCGCATCGGGCTCATCCTCGGCGGTGAACGCGGGCTCTACGAGCGCCTTACGGGGCGGCAGAACCTCCAGTACTTCGCCTCGCTCTACCTGATGAGCCCCCGGCGGGGCGCGGAACGGGCGGATGCGGCGCTGGAGGAGGTGGGGCTGACGCACGCGGCCGATCGCAAGGTCGAGCAGTACTCGCGGGGGATGCGGCAGCGGCTCCACGTCGCGAGAGGGTTGCTACCGGACCCTGACGTCATCTTCATGGACGAGCCCACGATCGGGCTGGACCCGGAAGCGGCGCAGGACTTCCGGCGGCTCGTGCCAGAACTGCGGGAGCGGGGCAAGACGGTGCTGCTCACGACGCACTACATGCTGGAGGCGGACGTCCTCTGCGAGCGCATCGCCGTGATCGACCACGGGAGGCTCGTCGCGCTCGACACGCCGGAGGGACTGAAGCGGCGGTTCGGCCAGGGACAGGTGACCGAGGCGACGCTGCGAGCGGCAACCCCGGAACTGGCGGACCGGCTGCGTGCCCTGCGGGGCGTCACGGCGGTCGAGTCCGACATGGAGGGGGCGGCGCAGCGCGTGAAGGTCTACGCCGATGCGGGGCGGGACATCGCCTCCGGCCTCCGGAACCTGGCGGGGACGGACGCGATCCAGAGCATCGTGACGCGCGAGCCGTCTCTGGAGGAGGCGTACCTGAGCCTCATCCGGGAGAGCAGCGCCGGCGAGTAGACGGGCGGCGGCTAGGTCGCCTCGACGACGCCAACGGGACAGCCGACGCCAGTGCCGCCGATACCGCAGTAGCCGAAGGGGTTCTTGGCGAGGTACTGCTGGTGGTAATCCTCGGCGTAGTAGAACTCGGGAGCGTCGAGAATCTCGGTGGTGATGGGGCCGTAGCCGGCGGCGGTGAGCGCCTGCTGATAGCGGTCGCGACTCTGCTCGGCGGCCTCGCGCTGGGCCTCGTCGTACACGTAGATGCCGGAGCGGTACTGCGTGCCGACGTCGTTGCCCTGACGCATGCCCTGGGTGGGGTCGTGGCCCTCCCAGAAGGCGCGCAGCAGGTCGGCGTAGCTAATCTGCGACGGGTCGAAGACGACGAGGACGACTTCGTTGTGGCCGGTGAGGGCGCTGCAGACCTCGTGGTAGGTAGGGTTGGGCGTGTGCCCGGCGGCGTAGCCGACGGCGGTGCTGTAGACGCCCGGGAGCTCCCAGAAGATGCGCTCCGCGCCCCAGAAGCAGCCCAGCCCGAAGACTGCGCGCTCGGTGCCCTCGGGAAACGGCCCCTCGAGGGGGCTGCCGTGGACGTAGTGCTGCGGGGGAACGGGCATGCGCTCGGAGCGGCCCGGCAGGGCCTCCTCCGCGGTGGAAATCTCGTGCTTCTTGCCGAAGAGCCAGGCCATGGCTGCGCCTCTCGATCTGTGTGTGTTGCGGGTGGGCGGCCCGGGACGCCTCGACGGTACGGGCTGCGGTTCGCCATCCATGATACGGGGTGCGCTGTCGCTGCCTGGTCAGGTGGCTTAACCGGATGGCGCCCACATTGTGGGCTCGGTGACGGGAGTGACCGGCCAGATCAGTACACTGGCCCGGACCAGTTGCGCTGCTAAGAGGTGCGCCTTGCCCAAGTTCGCCGTTCGCCTGCTTGCCCTCTTTCGACGGATCTCCCTGCTGCTCTGGAAGCTGCGGGGCAAGACAGAAGGCGATGTGACCGCGCAACGCGTGACCCACGGTGACTCATGGGGCGACTTCTGTGACACGTTGAAGGCCGCCGGGGCGGCGCTGCAGTTCCCCGGCGCGCCCCGGGACGCGTTCAGCCAGGCAGAGGGCTACCGGTATCTGAGCCGCATCACGCGGGCGGGCTTGATGGCGTTCATCGAACACTCCGACCCGAAGGCGCCGGTGCTTCACCGCGTCGTGAACGAAGACACGAAGTTGGGCGCCGACAACCCCGACAACTTCTATCAGACGGCCGCGCTGCATGGCGACTACGAATACAAGATCACCGGGCGGCGAAACACGATCGCCTACCTGAGCCTTGGCACGCAGTCCGGAAACTACGGCCAGGGACGGGGTCTGCCGCCCACGGGCCACATCGAGTCCGACCAGATCGAGATGGATGCCGACGGCTCTTTCGAGCTGATCCTGAGCGGCCGTCCCCAGGAAGGGAACTGGCTCCCGATGACGCCGGACACCCGGACCCTGGTCGTGCGGCAGACGTACCGGGACCGGGAGACGGAAGTACCGGCCGACCTCCACATCGAGCGCATCAACTGCCCGGAAGACGAGCGCAGGCCCTCGCCGTTCACGGCCAGCCAGCTCGACGAGGGCCTGCAGCAGGCGGGCGCGCTGGTGGCGGGCGCGCCCCTGCTCTTCGCCAAGTGGGCACGCGACTTCCAGCAGCACAGCAACGAGCTGCCCCAGTTCGATCCCGACCGATCACTCGCGGCGGGAGGCGACCCCAACATCGCCTACTACCACAGCCACTGGGCCGTGGCGGAGGACGAGGCGCTCGTGATCGAGGTGATGCCGCCTGAGTGCGAGTACTGGAATTTCCAGCTGAACAACTACTGGATGGAGTCGCTGGACTACCGCCACCACCGCATCCACACGAACAAGCATCTCGCCAGCTACGAGGCTGACGGTTCCATTCGGCTGGTGGTGGCGCACACGGATCCCGGCCACCCCAACTGGCTCGAGACCACGGGACACACGTCGGGGACCATGTGCTTCCGCTGGGTGCAGGCGGAGGAGCACCCCCAACCCCAGACGCGGCTGGTCAAGCTGAGCAGCCTGCGCTAGCCGGACACACCGACATGGCCACCCGCACCGAAGCGACCTCCACCGACTACCGGCACCCCTACCGTCCTCTCCCGGTGAAGGCGTTCAATGCCCTTGGTCGGGCCGCGGGAGCCGTTGGCTGGTCGAACGCACTGAGCGTCGAGGCACTCGTCGATTCCGCGAAGCGGAAGACCGGGCTTTCGGACTTCGGGGACGACGGCCACGTCGAGGCGTTGGACGTGCTGGTGCGGTCGATGAACGAGGAGGCGCAACTGACCGCCACCGGCAGAGTGGTGCAACGGTCGCGGCTCGAGGGGGCGCTTGTGCAGCGCCTGCGCATCGAGGAGTTGGTCAAGCGCCATCCGGATATCCAGGAGATCGACCTCGGTACCATCATCGTCATCACGGGGCTGCAGCGGACCGGCACCACCGTGCTGCACCGCCTGCTGTTCTCGCATCCAGACATCCGAGGCGTGACGGGTTTCGAAGCCATGGAGCCTGTTCCAGCAGGCGCCGTGAACGCACGGGGGTCGGCCATCCCGATCACCCGCGCCACGCTCGCACAACGCGCGATCGGGTACCTGTCGCCAAACTTCAATGCGATCCACCCGATGGACCCGGGTGAGCCGGAGGAAGACATCCTGCTGCTCGATCTGAGCCTCATGAGTCAGACACCGGAAGCGACGATGCATGTCCCGACGTACGCCCGCTGGCTGGAGGAGCAGGACCAGGAACGGGCCTACGAGTACTTCGCGAAGGTGCTGAGGATCCTGTGCTGGCGGCATCCCGGCCGGCACTGGGTGCTCAAGACGCCCCAGCACATGGAGTACCTCAACGTGTTCCTGAAGGTCTTTCCCGAGGCGCTGGTGGTCCAGACCCATCGGGATCCGCGCAAGACAGTGCCGTCGTTCTGCAGCATGGTCGCGCACGGGCGAGGCATCTTCAGCGACGCCGTCGACCCGCAGGAAATCGCCAGCCACTGGCTCCGGAAGACGCAGCGGATGGTGGACTCGGCCATGGACACGCGGGTCACGGCGAATCCCGACCAGTTCATCGACGTCTCGTACTACGACCTCATGGACGACCCAATCGGCCAGCTCCGGCGCATTACCGACCGCGCGGGGGTCGCGTTCGACGGTGAGGCGGTGCGGAACGCCGAGGAGTACCTGGAGGCCAACCCCCAGAACCGGTTCGGCAGGCACAGCTACCGGCTTGACGACTTCGGGCTGGACGAGGAAACGATCGACGAGCACTTCTCCGCCTATCGGGAGAAGCACGACATCCCCTTCGAATAGGGCACTCAGGAGGCAGGGACAGGCCACATGAGAAAAGATCCGAGGCAGACGGGCGGTGGCAGTGTCATCGACGCCCTCATCGCGGCCGTACGGGACCTGAGGGAACCCAAGGTGGCGGAAGTAAGCCCCACCCCCGACGACGTGCGAATCGACGGGAAGACCTGCCTGGTGACGGGCACGAACAGCGGGTTGGGGAAGGCTGCAGCGGTGGAGCTGGCCAGGCGCGGCGGCAACATGATCCTCGCCTGCAGGCCGGGGCATCCCGAAGCCCGCGACGAGATCAGGCGGCTGTCCGGCTCAGGCAGCGTGGAACTGCTGGAGGTGGACCTCTCCGACCTGGAATCCGTTCACCGGTTCTGTGACGTCCTGGTTCAACGCGGGATCCGGATCGACATCGCCGTGCTGAATGCCGGTTTGATGCCGCGCAACGCGAAGAAGACCCCGCAAGGCTACGAGACGATGTTCGCGGTGCACTTCCTCGCGAATCGGGTGATGGTTGACCGCTGGCTGGGGGACGGCGTGATTCGCCCATCCGGCCCCGACGGCGACATTCCGCGCATCGTCTTCATTTCGTCGGAGGCGCACCGATCGGCCCACACCGCTGACTTCGATGACCCCGGGACGTACGTGGAGTATGGCCCTGGCGAGAGCATGAATCGGTACGGGCTCACCAAACTCCTGCAGTGCACGTTCGCAACCGAACTCTCTCGCCGGCTCAGCCCGGACGACACGGTCGAAGTGGCTGTGCACTCCATGTGCCCGGGAGGCGTGGCGACCAACATCGCCCGAGACACGCCGCTGCTGCTGAAGCCACTGGTGAGGGCCATCCTCGGGCACTTCTTCCAATCGCCGGAAGAGGCGATCGGGCCCGTCATCTACCTCTGTTGCGCGGAGGAGGCGGGCCGGACGACGGGGATGTACCTGCACCTGATGCAGCGCAAGGCCGTCTCTCCACTGGCACTGGATCCGGAAAACGGCGCCAGGCTGTGGGAAGCGAGCGAGCCCCTGGTGGCGAGGTCACGGGAGTCCCGCTGACCCGTGCCACCCGGGTTTACTCCGCGGGAAACTCGTCGGCCGGGAACACGTCGTTGACGATTTGCAGGTCGCCAGCGGGGCAGTGCGGAAGCCAGATGCGCCGCCACTCCTCCCTGGGAATGTGGTGGAGTATCTCGCCGCCGGCCACGATCTCGGCTTCCAGCTCGTAGCGGTGGTGGCGACTGATTTCGACGCCCTCGTGCGGGAGTTCGAGCTCGATCGGGAACCCATCAAGGTCACCCTTGCTTGCTTCGGTGACAAGCAGTCGCTCTTCGGGATCCGTGACATCGATCAGGCGAACGCGGAGCACGGCCTCGGCGGGCAGCTCCCGATCGGGAAAGCCCGAGTGAATGACCACCGGCAAGGGCTCGACGCACGTGTCGAAGGGATTCGTGGAGATGACCACGACATCGCTGTTGCGCGGAGCGCCCCGCGTGAGGACCGTGTGGACGGTGTCGTTGATGTAGAGCAGGTCATCACCAAGCTCGACCCTGGCGCTGAGCGAGTATTCGTTGCGGTCGGAGACCTGGTCGGGGTCGTACTCGATGCGGAAGCGAACGGGGAGGCGTTCGGCGTTCGCGATCACGTCACGGCCGAGCTCCACGGAAGACGCATCAGCCAGCGAGGTATCGAGCAGCCTGACCGTGACGACGGCGCCTTCCGGCAGGTCGACCTCGCGAGCGAAGCGCACCTCGCCGGTGATCACGCCCGTGGACCCGGACCCACAGGCGGCTGAAACAGCCGCGACCACTGCGAAGACGGCGACAACGAGAGCATGCGAAACGAGAAGCGTCACCGGTTCACTCTCCTCCCGCCGTACACAGAGTATGCGGCCCGTACGGAAGTCGTTTCCTGACGGGGGCTTTACGGGCCCACGGGTGGGGCGAGGCGAAACGGACAGATGAGGAACCCGCTGTGGTCAGGGGTGGCTCACCAAGGGAGACGGTACGACGAACTTTCGAACTGACGGTGGCGCTGTAGGTACCGAGGCGCTTCGCCCACCGAACGCTCTCTGCCACTGGACGGACATCGGTTTGACGCTCCGCTCATGCGAAGTGGGCTGCACTCGCTTCTTCGTGGTGCTCTCGTTCTGAGGGTGACCACGAGCACCTACTCTCCGTCGGCTGCGGTTCTCCCCACCTTCCAGCTGGCGGCCTCGGTGGCCACGACCCAGTAGGTCGTGCCAGACGAGAACGTGGTCAAGGTGTTGACGCCGGGCACCTCGTCCAGTCCGGGGAAGTACCCGAGCCACCGGCCTGCGGTTTCGTCCCAGGTGTAGACCGCGACAACCTCCTCCGGAAGGCCAGCCTCGCCGATGACGACGCCATCGGCGCCGGGCCACTCGAACGATGTCCACGAGGGGCCCACCTCCAGCTCCATCAACGCGGCCTCGAGACCCACGGAGTAGACCCTCGTGCGGGTGCCGTCGGCCGAGGTCACCGTGACGGTGATCTCCGAGAGGCCCGCAAGGGTGACCTGGTGGCCGTTGGTGTCGGTGCCGTCGGCGTCAGGCGGGTCGATGGCGACTTCCGTGCGGCGCTGCAACCCCCCTGCCTCGACGCTCGTCTCCGTCACGCCCTCGGCGATGACGCCCTCGTAGTCGGTCCGGTCTGGGTCGAACGTCCCGATGTCGATGCCGCTGAGAGAGAGCGAGGAGAGGCGCGCGTCAATGGCATCGGGCATGTTGTAGGTGTAGACCTTGCCGTCGCTTTCGTCGGCCACGTACATGACGGCGCCGTCAGACCAGATGCCCCGCGGGCTGTTATTGCTGGCCTGGCTGAGCTTCTCGAACTCCTCGTCCCTGACTCGTTCAAGGCTGGCGTCTTCAGTCGCCGCTACCGCCTCCTCGCGGGTTGGGAGGCGGTAGGCGAAGAGACGTCGTGGGCTTGAGCCGGGGTCGGAGACCCAGAGCGTGACGCCATCGGACCAGATGTCTGTGGGAGAGCCGTTGGCGGAGTCGAGAGCGTATTCGGCAAGAAGGTCACCACTCTCAAGGTCGTAGGCGAAGACGGCGTTGCGGCGTTCGTCGAGGACCCACATGGTCTCGCCGTCGGACCAGATGCCGCGTGCGTCGGCGTTGCGCTCGTCCAGGTCGATGTCGCGGTCCTCGAGGCGCTCCCCGGTGGTCAAGTCGTACGCGAAGAGCTTCTCCCGACCGCTGTCCGAGACCCATGCCACGCCCTCGTCGTCGGACCACACCCCACGGGGCGCCCGGTTGCGCTCGTCGAGCGCGAACTCGCGGTCCTCGACGCGCTCGCCGCTCTCAACGTCGTAGGCGTAGATGGCGTCGTCGGCGCCGTCTCCGTTGTGGAGGAGCCAGAGGGTGGCGCCGTTGGACCAGGAGCCGGTGGGGCGGTCGTGGCCGCTTTCGAGCGCCTCGATGTCGTGCTTCACCGTCCACTCAAAGTCGGCTGTGCTAGGCGTCGGGCCACTCGGGCCGCCGCCACCACCGCCACCGCCGCCACCGCCGCCACCGCCGGTGAAGATGGCGGGCGCGACCGTCACCGGACCTTCCGTGACGGTGATCGTGATGCCGATGGTGGCGGAGGCGCCGTCCGGGTCGCGGACGGTCACGGTCAGCATGTACTCGGCCTGCACCGCCACGTCGAGGATGGCGTCGGTCGCCACCATGACTTGCCCGGTGTGCTCCTCGATCTCGAAGGCGTCGGCGCCAGCGCCGCTGAGCGAGTAGGACAGGGTCAGCGGCTCGTGGTCTACATCTATGGCCGTGAAGGGCGCGCCGACGAGGTCGCCTTCCCGAGCGGTCTCGCCGATCTCACGCTCGGTCGGCTGTTCCTCGAACCGCGGCGGGTCGTTCACGGACTGCACGGTGACGTACACGTTCGCGCTGACGGGGGCGTTCACACCGTCGGAGGCCGTGTAGGTGAAGCTGTGGACGCCGTGCTCGTTGGGATTGGGGGTGTACGTGAAGGTGTTGTCGCTCTCCAGGGTCGGGGTGCCCTGCGCAGGGTTGGCCCGCCCCAGCGCGACCGTCAGGGATACGCCTTCAGGGTCGCTGTCGTTGCCCAGCACGTCGATGGTGACGGGGGTGTCCTCGGGGGTGGTGGGGCGGTCGTCCCTCGCCACGGGGGGCTCGTCGATGTCGTTGACCGTGATGGTGACGGTCGTGCTGTCGCTCTCGTCCGAGGGGTCGGTGGCCGTGACGACTACCGTGTACGTGTCCTCCGTCTCCCGGTCGAGGACGGTTCCCGGGCCGACGCGGATCTGGCCGCTCGACCCGTCGATGGTGAATTCGGCGGCGTCAGGCCCGGACAGTGTGTACGTCAGCACGTCGTTGTCGGCGTCGGTGGCCCGGACCCGCGCCCCGACCAGCGTCCGCTCGGCCGCGTTCTCGTCGACGGAGCGGTCCATCGAGGGGCTGTCGAACTCCGGAGCGTTGTTGACGGGGGGCGGCGCCTGTACGGAGCGGGCGGAGACCCTCAGCACGCGCTTGCCGGAGTCGTGCCCATCGGTGTAGTCGACGGTCACGCGCAAGGAACGGCCGACGTCGTCGTCGACCGGGGTGTAGAAACCGCTGTTCGCGCCGCTGATTGGCGTCCACGTCGCCCCGGCCCCGCGCTCCCAAGTCCACGACTCCCCGCTGATGCTGCCGTCGGGGTCGGCCAGGGTCGCCTCGAGCTGCGTGCCGACCTGGGGCTGTCCGGAGGAGAGTGTGAGCGTGCCGGCCTCGTCGACGTTCCCGACATTCACCGTCACGGCGTGACGCGCCGTGTGCGCCGCGTCCGCGGCCTCGATCGTCAGGAAGTACGATGCGCGGTCCTCGAAGTCGGGCGGCGCTGCGAAGGCGAGCGCACCGCCGCTGAACGTGAAGTGGGTGGCGTCGGCGCCGGCGAGCGTGATGATGACCGTGCCGCCCTCCGGGTCGGTGGCGCTGTAGTTGCCGAGCGTGCGGGTGTTCTCCTCGATCTCGAAGCTGGCGGGTCCGGTGATGACCGGCGGTTCGTCCACGTTCGTCACAGTGACGATGACGTCGAAACCGCCGTCATGGGTCCCATCGGTCGCGTTGAGGGTGACGTTGAAGACGCTATCGCGGTTGGAATCGGCAGGGTCGTCATGATCGGGCACATCGGCGAAGGTCAGCTCGCCCGTGGTCTCGTCGAATGCGAAGTCGAGGGCGTCCGGCCCGGAGAGCGGCTTCCAGCTCGCGGGCTGCCCCTCCGGGTCGGCCTTGGTGTATGTGCCGACGAAGTCCGTCGCGTTCTCCGCGATCGTGACGTGGGCCGGGCCACTGATCTCGGGCGCCTCATCGACATCCGTCGGCCGGACGAGCACATCGAGTCTGCCAACGAGGAAGGAGTCGCTGGCAAGGATCTCGACTTCGTAGACATCGTCATCGTTGGCATCATCGCTGTCCTCGTAGTTGGGTCGCTGCTTGAAGCGGAGTTCGCCCGAGTTCGCGTCGATGGTGAACAGCCCGCCATCGTCCCCGCCGACGTCGAAGGTGATTGCCCGGGTCGGCTCTTCCGGGTCGCTGGCCTGGTAGGTGGCAACCGCGCCCAGCCCGTCCTCGGGAAAATCGACATCCGCGGGGCCCGTGACGAGGGGCGGTTCGTCTACGTCCTGGACGGTGATGCGTACAGCATGCTCAGTGTGGCGGGCGGCATCGGCGACGCGGACAGTCACGTTGTATTCGTTGTCCTTGCCCACGTCTCCCGGTTCGTCGTAGTCCGGCGGCATCTTGAACTCGAGGGCGCCGTCCGCGACCGCAGCGTCCTGTCCATCGTCCGGCGTCTCGTCTTCGGGGCCTCCGAGGGTGAAGGCGTCTTTGTCGGGCCCCAGGAGGGTGTACGTGAGGGGCTCGTCCTCGATGTCCATACCCACATACTCCGCCACGATCCCTTCGGAGTTCTCGAGGACGCTGACCTCGCGCGGCCCGCTGATGGTCGGAGCGTCGTTCTCGTTCAGGACGTTGACCGTCACGGTGATGCGGTCGTCGATCAGGTCGTTGCTGTTGCCTTCCACGTTCTTCCGGTCGCTGACGCTCACCTCGACCGTGTAGGTGTCCTGTGTTTCGTAGTCGAGGTTGAGGGAGGCGCGCACCCGCAGTTGCCCGGTCAGTTCGTCGATCACGAACGGGGCGATGGGGGGCACGCTGTAGTAGAGCTGATCGCCATCGGGGTCAATCGCGAGCACGGGCGCTCCGACCGCCGCGGGACTCACCGCGTGCTCGCCGATCTCGCGCACGCCCGTCTCGGTGGCAGGGAACAGGGGCCCGAGGTTCGCAGGCTCCGGCTCGGCGGTGATGGTCGCTGCACCGCCGGCGCCCGCCCTGTTGACCGCTCGCACCTGGACGTCGTAGCGAGTGTGGTTGGCGAGGCCGGTGACGGAAGCGCGCAGGTCGCCGTCGCCGCTGCTCCACGCGGTCTGCCACCCGGTCCAGCTGTCCGCGTCGGCGACGCTGCTCCGGATGTCGTAACGCACGATGTCCGCGCCGCCGTCGGAGGCCGGCGGACTCCAGGTGATGGCAAGTCCGCTGGTGAAGGCCGTGGCGGCCATGTTGGTGGGCGCGCCCGGCGCCACCGCCACGCTGCCGACGTAGGTTTGCGACCACGGGCCGGCGCCGGCGTCGTTGTTGGCCCGGACCTGGATGTCGTAGCGGACGCCGCTGGTCAGGCCCGTGAGATCGTGGGAGAGGGCGCCCGAGGTCTGGGCGTCCGTGACCTCCGTCCAGTGCTCGGCGGCCTTGTCCGCGGCGTTGCTGCGGATATAGCGCAGGTCGTAGGAGGTAATCGCGGAAGCGCCGGTTTCGCTCGGGGCATTCCACGTGAGCAGCAGCGAGTCGGCGTCGGACGTCCCGGAGGGGGTCGCAGGCGCGCCGGGCCTCAGGCTGAGGCCATAGAACTTGATGCGGAACTCCCTGAACGTCCCTCCGTTGCCGGCAAATTCATCGGTGATGTGCAGCTTCCAGGCGCCAACCGGGCTTTCGCCCAGGTGCTTCGCCGAGCCGAAACGGATCGCCCCGTCAAAGGCGTAGGGGCGGTCCAGGTAGTCTCGCACTTCGCCGGAGTGCGTCAGCAGGGACGTGGCGCCCGTGGGGGACTCGAGCTCGATTTTCAGGTCACGGAAGCTGTCGTGGTCGATCTCGGCGGTGATCTCCACGAACTCGATAAAGTCGATGCTGCTCTGAGAGATTGTGACGGTGCGCGTGTAGGGCGTGTTGATGACGGTGGAGAACCGTGTCGGGCCCGTCCAGCGCACCTCGTGCGTGCGCTGATCCTGCACGTTGGTCCAGTCCGCTGCGAGGTCGACCGCCGCGCCGGCGTCGACCACGCCGAAGCCGTACTTGTGGTTGAACGAGTAGACCTCCGTGTCGGAGCCATACTGCAGCGCGCCATCCTCCCAACCGCCATCGGACGCATCGTTCTTGCGCGCGGACGCGGCCAGGATCAGCTTCACGTCGCGCCAGGTGAGCGAGGAGTTGGCAGACTTGATCAGCGCCACGACGCCGGACACGATGGGCGCAGCCGCAGAGGTGCCGCCGAAGTCGCCCCAATACAGACCGGGCGTAAAGTCCGAGCCGTCGCCGTAGGCGTACAGCAGCGCGGCGGACTTCGTGGTCGTGATGAATGCGCCATCCCCGTGGGACGGGGCGCACACCCACAGGTTGGCGCCAGGCTCGGAGTAGCGGCTCTTCTTGCCGTTATGGTCGACCGCGCAGACGGCCGTGACGCCGTAGAAGTTTGCGTACCCGTCCAGGTTGGCGTTGTCCAGGGCGTAGTCGTCCGGATCGCCGCCGTTGCCGGCGGCCCAGACGTAGGAGATGCCCCGGCCGCCGTCCCCTTCTCTCAGCCCTGTTTCGATCGCCGCGATCCAGGTAGCTTCGGCGGGGTGGGGCGCGCCATCATCCGAGAATCCCCAGCTGTTGGACGACACCTGCGTGCCCCGCCTGTGGCGGGTCATCGCATCCACCAGGTCGCGGGTCTCCGCCTCGCCTGCGTCCAGCCAGTCGACGAAGTTATAGCTGTAGATCGTCGCTCCGGGCGCCACGCCCCGGACACCGAGCTTGTTGTGCTCGGCGGCGATCAGCCCTGCAACGGACGTTCCATGATTCACCCAGAAGAGATTTGAGACGCCCCCCGGCACTCCGGTCCAGTAGTCGTAGTTGCGGCTGGTGTTCACGTTGTCCTTCAGGTCTTCGTGGTCGAGGTACAGGCCGTCGTCCACGATCGCGATGTTCACGCCCGCTCCGGTGTTCCCGCTCTCCCACACCTCCACGACGTTGATGTCCTCGCCGACTCCGCCGCCGAACTGGCCTGTGTTGTCGAGGTGCCACTGGCAGCCGTAGAACGCGTCGACGGTGTCGTCCGCTGTCAGGTCCATGCACTCCTGCGTGAACGCGGTGTAGCCCTCCTCGCGCAGAGCGAACAGGAAGTAGGCTCCAATCTCGCGCCCGTCCGCCTGCACACGGATGCCGTACGTTTTCCCCGCCTCTGCGGGTACGAGCGCGTAGTCCGCCAGGTGGGCCCGCCCGAAGTCGTCCCACTCGCTGTGTGGGATCCTGAGCGCGTCGAGGGTGGAACCCCCCTCGTCGTAGACCGTGATCCCCGCCGCCATCGGGTCGTCGATGAGCGTCGCGGCCGCGAGCGAGAGATAGCCGTCCTCCTCCGCCGTGACGCTGAAATAGTCGGCATCCGACGAGGAGGAGATGCGCCCGGGCGCGCCCGCACCGATCTCGATAGGCGTTGCCGTGCTCAGCGATGTCCCGGGGCTGGGCGCCCCGGCCACCATCATCCAGTACGGCCCCGTGAAGAACGACCGATTGCCGACGATCTTGATGTAGTACGTGCCGGCGGCGACCGTGCGCCGCAACATGAAGCCCAGGGCATTATCGAAACTGCCGAACGGGTAATGCTGGAACAGCTCACCGGCAAGGAAGAACCTGTAGCTTGTCTGAAGGTCGTTGCCGCTGCTGTCGAGGAGCTGGCCGGTGATGACCGTGTCGCTGAAGGCCACGACGTAGAAGTCGGTCGCCGTGTCAAAGTCGAGCTTGTAGTAGTCCGCATCGTGGCTGCTGGTGTCGCCGGGCCGCCCGATCCGCCCCGCTGTCACCATGCCGAGGTGCGCGGGAGCCGCCGAGGGGAGACTGTTCCCCACGTCGTCGGGCACGAGCATCCCGTGGAGCTCGTACGCGCCCGTGGCGCCGCCGTCGCCCGTGACCTCGATGTAGTAGGTTCCGGCGTCCAGGCGGGCGCGGACCAGGAAGTTCCAGGGACTCTCCGGGAACCTGCCGTCGTTGTTCGACACCACGGACGTCCCATCGCTCGCCTGCAGCTCGCCGTGCGTATCGAGGAGCCCGCTGCTGTAGAGCACCAACTCCCTCGTCTCGGTCACCACGAAGCTGAAGAAGTCCGCATCGGTGTCCGAGTGGATTCGTCCCGCCACGCTGGCAGTCGAGTCGCTCAGCGCGAAGCTGGCGGCGGACGAGCGGGTACTGCCGAAGTCGTCCGTGGCCTGGGTGGTCGAGGCTGACCAGGCGCCGTCACCCTCGCTGTTGACCGCGCGCAGCTGCACGTCGTAGCTCGTGCTGTCTCGCAGGTCCGGGATGGAGTAGGAGAGCGCGCCGCTGGTCCAGGCGTCCTCGACGAGGGTCCAGTTGGCGTCGGCCGTTTCGTCGTCGTCGGTCTCGATGTAGCGGAGGTCGTATGCGGTGACGGTGGCGCCGCCGTCGTCGTCGGGGGCGGCCCATGTGACGGTGAGGGAGTCCGCTGCCGAGGTGATCGCGATGCTGGTAGGGACGCCCGGGATAGTCACGGTCTGCGCCAGGGTGCGGCCCCCCGGGAGCAGGAGGCCGAGCGCGGCGCAGACTGCGATCAGGGCGCCCCACCTCATCTCAGGACGACTTGGGAGCGCCAGTTGGGGCTGGAGATCAGCACCCCCTCCTCGTCGGCCAGGTCGTTCGCGAGCAAGAGCGAGGGCAGGCCGGGATCGGTCGAGATGAAGTAGGCGTTGGTGGCAAAGTCCTCCTCCTCGACGCGGCTGAGCGCGATACCGTTGGCGGCGAAGAAGCCCTTGACCCGGCTCTCATCCCACTCCGGATCGAGCACCAGCAGCACGCCGCCGGGCAGGGTCATCCGTCGCCCGGAGTCGTCGTAAAAGACGGGGGCGCCATCGGAGTCCGCTTGCGAGTCGGCACGCTCGGAGGCGCCCCCTTCGCCCGAGGCGCCCGTGTTTTCGGCAGGCCCCAGCCACACGCGCCGCGTGTGTTCGCCGTCCTGCCAGGTGTATTCGGTGGCCCCCTCGGGAGGTGCTCGCCGCGTGCCGTTGTCGCCCGCCGAGCCGGGACCGCGTGCGCCGGCCGGCAGCCTCCCCGCCGGCTGGGCGGCGCTCCCCCCGGCCGGCGTTGGAGCTGCCCTGTCGGGCGTTGCGTTCGCTGTCGGAGTGTCCGCCGGCGTGGTCCCCTCGCTGTTCCGACCCGCAGGAGAAGGGGTGGCGTTCGCTACGGGAGTGGTCGGCGTGGCAGTCGCGGCGGCACTCTGGCTATCGGGTACCGGGGTGGTCGGCGCCGGCGCTGCCGTTGGCGCCGGCGGCATCCCTGCCGGCGTGGCTTCACGCTGGCTGTCCGGTACCGGGGTGGCCGGCGTTGGTGTTGCCGTCGGCGTCGGCGGCATCCCTGCCGGCGCGGTTGCCGCCGGTTCGCTGAGTGTGGACTGACAGGCGACCAGCAACACCGCGGCGCCGAGCCAGAGAGCGACCATCGCGGGGGCAGTGGGGAAGGGAACGGACGGTCTTCTTGTACGCACTTCATGGACCACCTGAGTGGCCGTACGCCGACACGTCGAGGCTAGTGCCATGAGACCGTCGCTCGCCCGCGCCGCTGCTGTCCGCCCAGCCAGGCGCCTGGCTGAGGTTGCTTGCCAGCTCACGTGCTCTCGCCGCCGGTGTCGCAACACGGGCCGTAAACGATAGTCGGATGATCCCTGGAGAAAGTGAGGGAGCTATAAAACTACGGTCTTACTGCATGATATTTCTGTTAGCTCTGGGCTAAGACCTACTTGACGACCGGCTCATGCGGAGCGGAGTGTGCTCCGTGCTGCGTCGTGCTGTCGTTCTGACAGGAGCGTCAAGCACCTACTGTTCGCCGGCGTCGGCCCAACCCGGCGTCCAGGTAGCGTCCTCTTCGGCGGCGACCCAGTAGGTGGTGTCGGAGGAGAACGCGGTCAAGGTGTTGAGGGCAGGCACGTCCTCCCGGCCCGGGAAGTAGCCAAGCCACCGGCCCGTGGTCTCGTCCCAGGTGTAGACGGCGACCACCGCCTCGGGGAGGCCGGCTTCGGCGATGGGCGCGCCTTCCGGTCCTGGCCACTCGAACGATGTCCAGGAAGGGCCCACCTCCAGCTCCATCAACGCGGCCTCGAGACCCACGGAGTAGACCCTCGTGCGGGTGCCGTCGGCCGAGGTCACCGTGACGGTGATCTCCGAGAGGCCCGCAAGGGTGACCTGGTGGCCGTTGGTGTCGGTGCCGTCGGCGTCAGGCGGGTCGATGGCGACTTCCGTGCGGCGCTGCAACCCCCCTGCCTCGACGCTCGTCTCCGTCACGCCCTCGGCGATGACGCCCTCGTAGTCGGTCCGGTCTGGGTCGAACGTCCCGATGTCGATGCCGCTGAGAGAGAGCGAGGAGAGGCGCGCGTCAATGGCATCGGGCATGTTGTAGGTGTAGACCTTGCCGTCGCTCTCGTCGGCGACGTACACGACGTCGCCGTCGGCCCACACGCCCCGCGGGCTGTTGTTGCTCGCGCCGCTCAGTTCCGTGAAGTCCTCCTCGCGGATGCGCTCAAGGGCGGGTGGTTCCCCGGGAGCGGCCTCCCCCTCGTCCGGCAGAACGGGCAGGCGGTAGGCCCACAGGTCCTTGAGACCGTGATCCGATACCCAGACGGTGACGCCGTCGGACCAGATGCCGCGAGGGTCGCGGTTGCGTGGGTCGAGGCTGTACTCGGTAAGGAAGTCACCACTCGTGAGGTCGTAGGCGAAGAGGGATGGGTTGCGGTTGAGCACCCACATCGTCTCGCCGTCGGACCAGATACCGCGAGCGTCGGCGTTCCGCTCGGTGAGCTCGATGTCACGGTCCTCGCGCCGCTCCCCGGTGGCGAGGTCGTAGGCGAAGAGCTTCTCCTGGCCGCTGTCGCTGACCCACACCACCCCCTGGCCGTCGGACCAGAGGCCGCGGGGCGCGCGGTTGCGCCCGTCAAGCTCGAACTCGCGCTCCCCGACGCGCTCCCCGGTGGCTAGGTCGTAGGCGTAGACGGCGTCGTCGGCGCCGTCGCCGTTCTCGAGCAGCCAGAACGTGGCGCCGTCGGACCACATCCCGGTGGGCTTGTCGTGGCCACCGGTCAGCGCCTCGATGTCGTGCTTCACGGTCCACTCGAAGTCGGCCGTGCTGGGGGTAGGCCCGTCCCCACCGCCGCCTCCCCCACCACCGCCTCCGCTTCCACCACCGCCGGGCGACCGTCGCGTCTGCCCACCGATCGTCACCGTCGTCTCGAACGCGGGTCCCAGAGTCACCCGGTCCGCCGTTGGCGTGTCGATGCTGATCGCCACGGTCTCGGCGTCGTCCTCCTCGTCGTCCGTGAGCGAACTGAAGGTGAAGGTCTGTTCCGTCACGCCCGCGTCGAAGACGAGCCGGCCCGGGTTGCCGGGGTCAGGCCACGCGATGGCGAAGTCGGCCTGGCTTGCGTCCGCGGGCGTCACGGTGAGCGTGATCTCGACTCGCCGCTCGGGATCCCGGCTCAGCACCACCGCGATGGTCCCGGCGTCGCCCTCCGCGATCGTGTAGGCGTTCTGCTGAAAGCTGACGGTCACCGCCGGATGGTCGTCGTCGACGATGCTGACGACCGTCTCGTTGGGCGTGCCCGCCGCGACCCCGGCGGGCAGGTTGGTGAAGCCGAACCTGACCGACTCGCCGTCGTCGTCAACCGAATCCTGCGTCGCCGAGAAGCTGACGGTCCTGGTCGTCTCGCCGCTGTTGAAGGTGACATCGGAGGGGAAGCTGTAGTCGCTGCCCGACGCGCCGCCCTGGTTCGTCCGGCTCAGGGGAATCGTGACCGTGCGCTGCGGGTCCGCGCTCAGGTTGACCGTGACGCTCCGCGAGGCGCCCTCGTCCACGCGGTAGGCATCGCTGCCGAAGCTGACCGTGACTTGCACGACATCGTCGTCGGTGATGTTGACCACCGTCTCGTTGGTCGAACCGGCGATGTATCCGGGGGGCAGGCTGCCGAGGCTCAGCCTGACTGACTCGCCCGACTCCACGGCCGAGTCGTCCACGGCTGTGAACGTCACCGTACCCAGGTTGGCCCCGCTATTGATGGTCACGCTCGCCGGCAGGGTCGTGTAGTCGGCGCTGGTGGCGCCGCCCTGGTTCGTGACGCTGACGGGAATGTCCACCTGGGCGCTGGCCGCGGAGTCCAGCGTCACCCTGACCGTGACGGAGCCGCCTTCGCCAACGGTGTAACTCGGTTGCGCGAAGTTCACGGTCTTCGTGTTGTCGATGATGTCGACCCGTGTCTGGGCCGGCGCGGTTGCTGACACGCCGCTCGGCAGCGCGCCCAGGCCGATCAGGACGCTCTCGCCAGCATCGTTGACGGAGTCGGGAGTTGCGGTGAGGGAGAATGCCTGCTCGGCCACCCCTCTGAGGGCGACCGTGGCCGGCACCCCGAAGTAGTCGTCGCTGCCGGCGCCCCCCTGGTTCGTCGTCGTGAGCGGAATCACGACCGTGCGCCTGGGGTTGGCGCTGAGACGGAGCGTCACGGTCACGGCGCTTCCCTCCGACACGGTGTGGCTGGCTGCGTCGAACATCACTGTCACGTCCGGGCGGTCGTGGACGGTCATGGCGTCCGCCGTCGACCAAGTCACGCCCTCGGGGAGCCGCGGCCAGCAGGTGACGGAGTCGTCGCTCCTGATCCCGCAGCTGTGCCGGTGGCCCGCCGAGAGAGCCTTGAAGGTTCCTTCAAGGGGGTCGGACTGTCCGTTTGAATTACCTCCCCAGCAGGCGACGCTGCCGTCGCTCCCGAGGCCGCAGGTATGGTCGTGGCCGAGGACGAGCGACGTGAATGTGCCTGCGGGCGCGCGGCTGCTGGGACCCCAGCAGGTGACGGTGTCGTCCAGTGCAGTGGCGCAGGTGCGCTTCCGGCCCCCGGCGAGGGTCTTGTAGGAACCGGTCGGCGCACGGCGTTCACGGTTGGCATTGGTGCCCCAGCAGGCAATGGTGTCGTCGGTTCTGATCGCGCAGCTGTGGGCATCGCCCACGGAGATGGCCTTGTAGGCCCCCGCCGGGGCGTCGGCCTGTCCATCCCTGTTGCGCCCCCAGCAGACGACGGTGTCGTCGTTCCTGATGGCGCAGGTGTGGAAGTACCCGGTTTCGAGGGCCTTGAACGCGCCGGCGGGCGCGCTGGTGTACCCGTCCGTGCTCGATCCCCAACAGGCGATGGTGTCGTCGGTTCTGATCGCGCAGGTGTGGAAGTCTCCCGCTCTCACGGCCTTGTAGGTACCGGCGGGGTCGTTGGCCTGGCCAAACACGTTGTATCCCCAGCAGGTGACGGCCCCATCGAAGCCGAGGGCGCACGTGTGCTCCCCGCCCACGGACATGGCGCTGAAGGCGCCGGCTGGCGCATCCAATTGCCCCTGGTCGTTGTATCCCCAGCAGGCGATGGTGTCGTCGGTAGCGATCGCGCAGGTGTGGTTCCGGCCGCTCTGGATCGTTCGGTAGTGGCCCTCCACTTCCTCCGTCTGCCCGAAGTGCTGGGTTCCCCAGCAAACGATGGCGGTGTCCGTCCGCACCGCACAGGTATGCAAGTCCCCGAGGCCTATCTCCGTGAAAGTGCCCTGGGGTGCTTCCGACTCCTCTTGCACGTTCGATCCCCAACACGTGATGGTGTCGTCCATCCGCATCGCGCAGGTGCGATTGTTGTGCGCCTTCACGGCCTTGAAGGTGCCCGTGGGGGCGTCGGTCTGCCCTGCTGTATTGACCCCCCAACAAGTGATCGTGTCGTCCATCTTGATGGCGCAGTTGTGGTGCCGGCCCGCAGTTACGGCCTTGAAGGTTCCCGCGGGCGCGATCGTCGCTCCACGGTTCAGGTCGTTGCGCTCTCCCGCGCAGACCATGGTGTCGTCGTCCTTGATCGCGCAGATGTGCACCGAGCCCGAGGCGAGCGCCTTATATGTGCCACCGAATGGTGGTGATGGGCGCCCGAAGTGATAGCCCCAGCACGAGACGGCGCCGTCGGTGGCGATGGCGCAGGAGTGCTCCCAGCCGACCGCGAGGGCAACGTACGTGCCCTCCGGAGAGTTGAGCTGCCCCCAGGCGTTGTATCCCCAGCAGGAGATGCTCTCGTCAGCGCCAATCGCGCACGCGTGATTTCCTCCGGCGACGAGGGACGTGAACGTGCCTCCCGGCGCCGCCTCGACATCGCCGCCGAAGCTCTCACCCCAGCAGGTTATGGCGCCGTCGGTGCCGAGCGCGCATGAGTAGCGCGCCCCGGCATGGATCGACGTGAAGGTGCCCTCCGGGGCATTCACCTGCCCGCTACCGGCGCCCCCCCAGCACGTGAGCGTGCCGTCCGTTTCGATCGCACAGGTGTGGTAGGTACCGGCGGCCACGGCCTGGTAGGCGCCGCTCTGAGAGGCGGCCTGAACCGAGGTGTCTCCCAGGGTGGCGGGGGCCGTCGCCATGGCCGAACGCCCCGCGGAGTCGAGAGCGAGCGCGGCAACGGCCAGCGCCGCCAGCATCAGGGTGGTAGCCGCCGCCACTGCCGCCGTTGGCGGCGTCGCCGTTCTGGGCCACCTGGCGCACCTCGACATCGCCCCACAACCCCGTCGGGAGTGCTGTTGGCGTCGACGAGAGCGTCGATGTCGCGCTCGGCGTTCCAGTCGAACTCGACGCTGCAGGGACGCCCGCCGAGACGATAGGGAACTGAACCCGAAAAGATGTCAGGAGGCTGTGAGAGTCGTGCCCCCATGCGTCAAATATCTGTTAGACCCTCACGGGAAACACCTACCCTCCGCCCGCTGCGGTCCTCCCCAGCCTTCAGGTGACGGCCCTAGTGGCCGCGACCCAATAGGTGGTGCCGGACGAGAACGCGGCCAGGGTATTAGGGCGGGCACGTCCTCCAGGCCGGGGAAGTACCCGAGCCACCGGCCCGTGGCCTGGTAGGGCTGACTACGGGTTTCACCCGCATCGACGGGACGGGGCCCCAGGCCCCGCGATGCCTACCCCCGGTGTCATGAAGGTGCCCGACGAACCTGGCTGCCGTGAAGGGTGCGACGTCGCGGCGCTGACCTCCCAGGCGGCGGATCTCGCTGCGAGTCTTGAGACCCCACCACTTGGTCACGGCTGAGATGTCAAGCTAAAGGCACCGCGCCCCTGCCGCGCTCGAGGAATAGGCACTGCACCCCCAAGCCCGAACCCTAAGGCTCATCCGGTGAGGCTTGCTCCGTTGGCGTGTGAGGGCAAGACGGGTGCTCCCCGGCGAGGATTCGAACCTCGAACCTAGCGGTTAACAGCCGCTCGCTCTACCGTTGAGCTACCGGGGAACGGGCTCTCAGTTTCCGGCGGGGCGGGGGAACGGGCAACAGGTGAAGCCCTCCTACTTGGCTCCGTCAGCCCCTATCGGGGGCTCTGCTACAGTGGATTTATGGCCAGGATTCACACGGGTCTCCAACCCCTTCCCTGGCCCCGACGCATCTGGCGGTTCCTGCTCGTCGCTTGGAATTTCGTCGTCCTCTACCTGGGCTACAAGCGCATCCAGAAGACGCCCGGTCTGAGCGAGGCGGAGCGCAAGACGCGCTACCGCGAACAGCACCGCGCGACGGGCGAACGGCTCTACCGGCTGGCGATCCGGATGCAGGGGCTGCTGATCAAGTCGTGCCAGTTCCTGAGCAGTCGGGCGGACGTGGCGCCGCCGGAGCTGGTAGCGGTGCTGAGCCGGCTACAGGACTCGGTGCCGCCGCGGTCGTACGGGGAGATCGCGGGGCAGGTGCGGCGGGAGCTCGGCGCGGCGCCGGAAGAGGCGTTCGCGAGCTTCGAGCGCGAGCCGATCGCGGCGGCGTCGCTGGCGCAGGTTCACCGGGCGGTCACGCACGACGGTCGCGAGGTGGCGGTGAAGGTGCAGTACCCGGGCATTTCGCGGGTGGTGGAGACGGACCTTCGCAGCATCAGCGTGCTCATCGAGATCCTGGCCCGCATCGAGCGGCGGTGGGACTTCCGCATGCTGATCGCGGAGATCGCGGACTACACGCCACGGGAGCTGGACTTCGTGGCGGAAGGGCGGAGCGCGGAGCGGGTGGCACGGGAGTTGTCGCACCGGACGGACGTGCGCGTCCCGGAGATCATCTGGGAGCACACCGCGCGGCGCGTCTTGACGATGGAGTACATCGACGGCATCAAGATTTCGGCGACGGACGAGCTGGTGGCGGCGGGGATCGACCCGGACGTGGTGGCGCGCATCATGATGGAGGCGTACTGCGAGCAGATCCTCGTGAACGGTTTCTTCCACGCCGACCCACACCCGGGGAACCTGCTGGTGCTGCCGGGTCCGGTGGTGGTGTTTCTCGACTTCGGCATGAGCAAGCACCTCCCCGACGACTTCCGCAAGACCTACAACCTCTTCACGCTGGCCGTCCTGAGCCAGAACGACGCCGGGATGCTGAAGGGATTCCAGGACCTCGGGTTCAAGACCCGATACGACGACCCGGAGATGCTGGTGGCGCTGGGGCGCTCGTTCTTCGAGTCGGCGGGACCGGAGCAGCGTCCCTACGCCGACGCCGAAGTGATCGGCGAGGTGAACGAACGGCTCGCGCGGCTGCTGTCGGAGAACCCGGTGACGGAGATGCCGCCGGACATCCTGCTAATCCTGCGGGTGCTGGGTCTGATGAGCGGTCTGCAGAAGCGGCTCGACAGCACAGTGGACGTGGCGGAGACGATCACGCCGTTCGCGGAGGCGCAGATCGCGGGCGAGGCGGCAGCCGGCAGCTAGGGGTTTTCTCCGTGGCGAGCCCGAACACATGACAGCTGGCTCCCCCAGCAGGTAAAGTTGACCCGAACAACGGAGGCGAGAGGGATGGTATCCAGCGACCCGAGCGTGATCGCGGACCATGAGAGCCAGGCGCGGGAGTTCCTGGGGAAGGCGCGGGATTACCTGAAAGCCGGCGACCTGCATCAGGCGTCGGAGAAGGGCTGGGGGGCGGCGGCTCACATGGCGAAGGCGGTGGCGATCGCTCAAGGGTGGGAATACGAGACGCATGCCGACTTCAGCGTTGTCCTGAACCAGGCGTGGCAGGCCACCGGCAACGATCGCCTGCGCGATCTCCGCGGCATCGCGAACGAACTGCATGGCAACTACTACCGGCGCAAGCGGCACCTGAACGCCGAGGTCATCGGGCAGGACATCGAGAGCGTGGCGGAACTCATGACGGCGCTGGCGCCGCTGGCGGGCCAAAGCTAGACGTTCGGCGCTGGTGTTATACGAGGACACTCGCTAATCTTGGTTAGCCCTTTAAGGCGGTCCCGAGAGGCTGCCAAGGGAGGAGGCGCCGCCATGAGCGGCTGGCCCTGCGCAGGCCCGAATACCCCCCACCTGACCGAGGCATTCCCGCTGTGAGTCCCGTTGAGCTGCAACGGGGGCAGGAAGTTGCGCGCACGATCCGGCGGCTCGCCCACGAGATCGTCGAGAGCAACGGCGGCGCGGAGAACCTGGTGCTGGTGGGGCTGCTGACGCGGGGTGCGCCCCTGGCGGGGCGGCTGGCGTCGGCGATCGAGGCGTTCGAGGGCGAGTGCCCGCCGGTCGGACGGCTGGACGTGGGGCTCTACCGGGACGACGTGGCCCACCGCGACCCCCCTCCTCCCGTACGCCCCAGCGACATCCCCCTCGGGGTCGACGGCGCCACGGTCGTGCTCGTCGACGACGTGCTCTTCACGGGACGCACGATCCGGGCGGCGATGGACGCAATCATGGATTTCGGGCGGCCGGCGCGGGTGCGCCTGGCGGTGATGGTGGACCGCGGCCACCGCGAGCTGCCAATTCGCCCCGACTACGTTGGCCGCAACATCCCGACGGCGCCCTCGCAAACGGTCGAGGTGCGGTTGGCGGAAACAGACGGCGAGGACGCGATCTACCTGATGGAGGGAGCCGACAGTCATGGTGAGCATTGAACCGGCCGCCCCGACAGCCACTGAGCCGGAAGAGCAGCAAACGCCGGCCGTCACAGAGGACCCCACCGTCTGGGAGCGGAAGGACCTGCTCGATACGGACACGCTCTCGGCCGAGGAGATCGACCTCGTGCTGGAGACGGCGGACGCGATGGCGGAGGTGCGGGAGCGGCCCGTGGGGCGGGTCGCCACGCTGCGGGGCACGACCGTCGTGACGCTCTTCTACGAGAACAGCACGCGCACGCGCGCCAGCTTCGAGATTGCGGCAAAGGCGCTCGGCGCGGACGTCATCAATCTCGCGGCGGCGGGGAGCAGCGTGGGCAAGGGCGAGTCGCTGGTGGACACCGTGCGCACGATCGAGGCAGTGGGGGCGGACGTGGTGGTGATGCGCCACCCGAACTCGGGGGCGGCGGCGCTGGCGGCCCGGCACACGAGCGCGAGCGTCGTGAACGGGGGCGACGGGTCGCATGCGCACCCGACGCAAGCCTTGCTCGACCTGTACACGATGCGCCGGCACGTGGGCGAGATCGAGGGGCGCAAGGTCGTCATCGTGGGCGACATCCTCCACAGCCGCGTGGCGCGCTCAAACCTGTGGGCGCTACAGGCGGCTGGGGCGCGGGTGACGCTTTGCGGTCCGGCGACGCTGCTGCCGCAGTCACTGCGCTCGTTGCCCGGATACGAGGGGCCGGGGGGCTGCGAGGTGACGACCGACCTCAAGGGGGCGCTCACGGGCGCGGACGTGGTGATGGCGCTCCGCATCCAGCGGGAACGGCAGGACCAGGGCTTGCTGCCCTCCCTGCGCGAATACATCCGGCAGTACCAGATCACGGAGGAGCGGCTGGCGCGGGCGAACGCAGGGGCGCTGGTGATGCATCCCGGGCCGATGAACGAGGGTGTCGAGCTGGCGCCCGAGGTCGCGCACGGGTTGCGCTCGGTGGTCGAGGAGCAGGTTACGAACGGGGTGGCAGTTCGCATGGCCATCCTCTACTTGATGGCGACAGCGAGGCGTCAATGAGCGTGGTACTTATTCGTGGGGGACGGCTGATCGACCCGGCAACGGGTCGCGACGAGCACGGTGACGTGCTCATCGAAAACGGCCACATACGGGCGGCCGGCGGCATCCTCGCCGCCGACGGGGCGGAGGTGGTGGACGCCACGGGGTGCATCGTGACCCCGGGGTTCATCGACCTGCATGCGCACCTGCGCGAACCCGGATTCGAGCAGAAGGGCACGCTCGCGACGGAGACGGAGGCGGCCCTGCGGGGCGGCTTCACCACCGTGTGCGCGATGCCGAACACGAACCCGGCGCCCGACAGCGCTCCGGCGGTGGAGGGATTCCTGAAGCTGGTGGCGCAGAAGGCGCGCATACGTGTCCTGCCAGTTGGGTCGACGACGGTGGGGCGCAAGGGGGAGCGGCTGGCGGCGCTGAGCGAGCTGGCGGAGGCGGGGTGCGTCGCGCTGAGCGACGACGGCAGCCCCGTTCCCGGCGGCAACCTCATGCGCAACGCGCTCACGCTGGCGGGTGCGCTGGGGCTGGCGGTGGCGGAGCACTGCGATGAGCCATCGCTGAGCGGCAACGGCTCGATGCACGAGGGAGCGGTGAGCGAACGGCTGGGGCTGCCGGGGCAACCGGCGGCGGCGGAGACGGTCGCGATAGCCCGAAACATCGAACTCTGCGAGCTTACCGGCGGACGTTTCCACATCATGCACGTGACGACGGCGAGAGGCGTAGAGCAAGTGGCGCAAGCGAAGGAGCGTGGGTTGCCGGTGACGTGCGAGGTCACCCCCAGCCACCTCTTCCTGACCGACGAGGCGGTCGCGGGGAGTGACCTGACTCCCGCCTATGACACCTCGGCGAAGGTGAACCCGCCACTGCGCACCGAGACTGACCGGCTGGCCCTGCTGGCGGGCGTCAATTCGGGCGTGATCGACGCGATCGCAACGGACCACGCGCCGCACGCGCCGGAAGAGAAGCTGCGCGAGTTCGACCACGCGCCGTTCGGCATCAGCTGCGCCGAGACGGCGCTCGCAACGGTCACGACGCTCGTGTCGCGCGGGGAGCTTGAGCTGGGGGCGGCGCTGCGGGCGCTGACGCAGGGACCGGCGGAGACGTTCGCGCTCCATGGCCATATTCCCGGCATCGGGACGCTCGCGGTCGGGGCGCCCGGTGACGTGACCGTGTTCGACCCCGAGGAGCGCTGGACGGTCGACCCGGCGGCGTTCGCGTCGAAGGGGAAGAACACACCGCTCGCGGGCCTCGAACTGCAGGGGCAGGTGCGGGCGGTCGTGGTCGGCGGAGATCTGCGGCACTTGCTGGAGGCGGTGCATGTCTAGCGCGAGGCTCGTGCTCGCCGACGGGAGCGTTTTCGAGGGCCGCGCAGTGGGCGCGACCGGGTCGGTGGGCGGCGAGGTGGTGTTCAACACCTCGATGACGGGCTACCAGGAGATGCTGACGGACCCCTCCTACGCGGGGCAGCTGCTCACGCTGACCTACCCGATGATCGGGAACTACGGGGTCGACACGGCGGTGGAGGAGTCGGGACAGATCCAGCCGCGGGGGCTGATCGTGCGCGAGGTGGCGCCGGTCTCGAGCCACCCGCTTTCGACGAGCGATCTCGCGACGTTCCTGGCCGAGCGCGGCGTTGTCGCTATCGATGGCGTCGACACCCGCGCGATCACGCGGCGCATCCGGCGTCACGGGGTGATGCTGGGCGTGATCACAACGGAGCGGGTCGAGGAGGCGCGGGAGCGCGTGCAGTCGCTCCCCGGCTATGACGGTATCGACTGGGCGTCGCAGGTCTCGACGGCGGAGCAGTACGCCTGGGAGTCGTTCGCGGAGAAGCACGAGCTCCGGCCCGCCATGGAGTCGCGGTCGAACAAGGCAATCGTGAAGCCTGAGAAAGCGGAGGCGGCGGGGAGCCCGAAGCGGGTGGCGCTCATCGACGGCGGGGTGAAGCGCAACATCATGCGTTCGCTCGTCGCGCGAAACTGCGAGGTCACCGTTCTCCCGATCGACGCGAACGCGGAAGAGGTGCTCGCGCTCAGGCCGGACGGCGTCCTGTGGTCGCCGGGGCCGGGCGACCCACAGGTGCAGAACTCGCAAGTCGAGGAAACCCGCAAGCTGATCGGGAGGGTTCCCCTGTTCGGCATCTGCCTGGGGCACCAGGTGATCGCACGGGCGCTGGGAGCGGGCACGTTCAAGCTGCCGTTCGGCCACCGGGGCGGGAACCACCCCGTTCGCGACGAGCGCACGGGCACGGTGACGATCACGGCGCAGAACCACGGCTACGCGGTTGACCCCGAGCGTCTGGCGGCATCGGCGGCAGTGAGCCACGTGAACCTGAACGACGGCACGGTCGAAGGGCTCAGCATGCGCGACGAGCCGGTCATGACCATCCAGTACCACTCAGAAGCGAGTCCGGGCCCGCTCGACAGCATGGACATGTTCGACCGCTTCGTGGAAATGATGGACTCGGCAGGAAGCGGGCGATGACGCGCACCACGGCCATGCGGCAGGCGACGACCGACGATGCGGCAGCCGTTGCCTCCATCGCGCATGCCCTGCGCGACGAGCCGAACACAAGCCTTCCACCCAGTCTCGACACCGAGATGGCGCGAGGCTGGCTCTCGCGCATCGGGGAGCACGGAGCCGCCGCGATCGCGCTGGACGGGTCGATCCCGGTCGCGTTCGGGATGGTCGAGGCGAGCCCCGACGAGCCGGAGACGGCGGAGCTCGGGGTCTGGGTGCTGCCCGACCACCGCCAGCGGGGCATCGCCACGCAGCTCGCGGAGGAGCTGCTGGCGCTCGCACGCGAGCGCGGCCTGCGTCGCATCCGCGGGCGGCTGCCGGAAGGCAACGAGCCGGCGCTCAGCTTCCTTTCCTCGATCGGGGGGATGGTTCCCCTGCGCAACCCCGACATGACGTTCGAGCTGCCCCTCTAGATGGCAGCCGTGAGCAGCACACGCCGCCCCCTGCCGCCAACCCGCGGCGGAGCCGTCCGGCGCGACCCGTCGCGCGCGGCCGCGAGCTGGACGGACGTGCTCATCGCCCTCGCGGCGACGGCGCTCGCGATGGCCGTGTTCGTCCTAGTCGCGACCTTCGCCGGCGAGAACGTGGCCGGCGACGAGGCGGGGCGGTTCTGGGCGCTGCTGTTCGCGGCCGGGCTTGGCCTCTCCGGGCTGTTCCTGGGGATGCTGGGGCTGGTGTTGCTGGGCGAGGGGGCGCGCGAGGGCGGCCGCTACCTGGTTCCGGTCGCCACAGGCATCGCGACGGGCGCAGTCGTGGGAGCGCTGGTGCTGGACGGGGCGGGCCGCGGAGCGGTGCTCGCACCGCTGCTGCTGCTCCTGCTCGCGACGCCACCGCTGCGGGAGGGGCTGAGGTGGCTGATGCGGCGCGGGGCCGGAGGGAGGACGCGATGACGAAGCCGGAAAGCGTCCTGATCATCGGCTCCGGCGCGATCGTGATCGGGCAGGCGGCGGAGTTCGACTACGCCGGCACGCAGGCCTGCAAGGCGGTGCGCGAGGAGGGGGTGCGCAGCATCCTCGTGAACTCGAATCCGGCCACGATCATGACCGACCTCGACGTGGCGGATGCCGTCTACATCGAACCGCTTACGGTTCCGACGATTGAGCGCATCATCGCGCGGGAGCGGCCAGACGGGCTGCTCCCGACGCTCGGAGGCCAGACGGGCCTCAACCTCGCCGTGGACCTCGCGAACGCGGGGATTCTCGAGAAGTACAACGTGCAGCTTCTGGGCACGCCGCTGGAGTCGATCCGGCGAGCGGAGGACCGGGAGCTGTTCAACGACCTGCTGGCGAAGATCGGCGAACCCGTGCTCGAGAGCGAGCCCTGCGAAACGGTCGAGGCGTGCGAAGCGGCGGCGGAGCGGATCGGGCTGCCGGTCGTTATCCGGCCCGCCTACACGCTCGGGGGTACGGGCGGGGGCATCGCCTTCACACCGGAGGAACTGCGCACGATTGCGACGAGCGGTCTGGCTGCCAGCCCCATCACGCAGGTGCTGGTCGAGCGCTACCTCGGCGGCTGGAAAGAGGTCGAGTACGAGGTGATGCGGGACAGCGCGGGCAACTGCGTGACGATCTGCAACATGGAGAACCTCGACCCGATGGGCGTCCACACGGGCGACTCGATCGTGGTCGCGCCCTCACAGACGTTGACGGACAAGGACTACCAGATGCTGCGCTCGGCGGCGCTGCGCATCATCGACGAGCTCGGCATCGAGGGCGGCTGCAACATCCAGTTCTCGATGGCGCCGCGTAAGGACGTGCGCGACTGGGAGGGTGACCCGAGCGAACCGCTTCCCTACTTCGTGATCGAGGTGAACCCGCGCGTCTCGCGCTCGTCGGCGCTGGCCTCGAAGGCAACCGGGTACCCGATCGCACGGGTGGCGGCGAAGATCGCCTGCGGCAAGACGCTCGACGAGATCCCCAACGCGGTTACGCAGCGCACGACGGCGGCGTTCGAGCCGGCGCTCGACTACTGCGTCGTCAAGATTCCGCGCTGGCCGTTCGACAAGTTCGCCCTGGGCGACCGGGGGCTGGGCACACAGATGAAAGCCACCGGCGAGGTGATGGCCATCGACCGCACCTTCGAGGGAGCGCTGAACAAGGCCGTGCGTTCGCTCGAATTCGGGCGCCGCACCCTGCTCTGGGAGGACGCCGCGTGGCGCGACGCCAAGGCGATCGATCTGCGAGCCACCGACACGCGCCTCTGGGCGCTGATGGCGGCGCTGCGCCGGGACGTGCCGGTCGCCGACCTTGCGACGGAGACGGGGGTCGACCCGTGGTTCCTGGAGCGGCTGCAGCGGATCGTCGGGGTCGAGCGCCGACTGCTCTCGGAGCCGCTCGACGCCGAGCTGCTGCTGGAAGCGAAGCAGATGGGGTTCAGTGACGAGATGGTGGGACAGCTCGCCGACCGGCTCGCTGAGCACGTGCGGGAGCTGCGCCTCCAGCTGGGGATGCGACCGGTCTACAAGATGGTCGACACCTGCGCGGCCGAGTTCGATGCGTTCACGCCCTACTTCTATTCGACCTACGAGCAGGAGAACGAGGCCACCCCCGAACCGGGCGTCTCGACCGTGGTGCTGGGGAGCGGGCCAATCAGGATCGGGCAGGGGATCGAGTTCGACTACGCGAGCGTGCACGCCGCCTGGGCGCTCCAGGACGCAGGCCGTCGCGCCATCCTCGTGAATTCGAACCCGGAGACGGTCTCGACGGACTTCGACACCAGCGACCGGCTCTACTTCGAGCCGCTGGACGAGGAGGCGGTACGGAACATCCTCGAGAACGAGGCGGGGGAAACGGGCGAGACGCCCACGAGCATCGTGCAGTTCGGGGGGCAAACGGCGGTGAACCTGGCGGAGCCACTGTGGCGGGCGGGACAGGGGATCATCGGGTCGAGCGCCGAGGCGATCGATACGGCCGAAGACCGCGAGCTGTTCGAACGGTTCCTCCAGAACCTCGGCATTCCCCAGCCTCCCGGCGCGGCCGTGCGCACGCTCGAGGAGGGGTTGAAGACGGCGCAGACGATCGGCTACCCCGTGCTCGTGCGGCCCTCGTACGTACTCGGGGGGCGGGCGATGGAGATCGTGCAGAACCCGCGCGAAATGGTCGGGTTCCTCGCGCAGGCGGCGGAGGCGGCGGAAGGGCGGCCGATCCTCATCGACAAGTACCTGGAGGGCCGAGAGGTGGAGGTGGACGCGATCTGCGACGGTGAGCGCGTCCTCATCCCCGGGATCATGGAACACATCGAGCGGGCCGGGGTGCACTCGGGCGACTCGATGGCGGTCTACCCGCCCGTGCACCTCGACGACGAGGAGCGGGAGACGATCTGCCGCCACACGGAGCAGATCGTGCTCGGCATGGGAGCGATCGGGCTCACGAATATCCAGTACGTGGTGTTGCCCCGGGACGCCTCGGGGGCGCCGCAGGTGTACGTGCTGGAGGTGAACCCGCGGGCGAGCCGCACGGTGCCGTTCATCTCGAAAGTGACGGGCGTGCCGATGGTGCAGCTGGCGGTGCGGGCGATGTGCGGCGAGTCGCTGGAGAGCCAGGGGTACGAGGGCGGCCTCTGGCCGGAACGGAACCTGGTAGCGGTGAAGGCGCCCGTCTTCTCGATGTCGAAACTGGCCGAGGTCGACACGTATCTCGGGCCGGAGATGAAGAGTACGGGCGAGGTGATGGGCATCGACAGCGCCTACGAACCGGCGCTGGCGAAGGCGCTCGTGGCCTCCGACCTGGCGCTGGAGCCGGGAACGCCCGTGCTCCTCTCGCTGAGCGACCGCACGAAGGCGGAGGCGCTGCCGCTCGTGCACGCGCTGCACGACGCCGGCTGCGACCTCTACGCCACGGAGGGCACGGGGGCGATGCTGGACGCGCTCGGCATCCCCTCAACGGTCGTGACGAAGGTGCTGAGCGGCGCCCATCCGAACGTGGTGGACGTGATCGAGGACGGTACGGTTCGCTGCGTGCTCAACACGTCCGAAAACCGGATGACGGGGTCGCTACGGGACGGCTTCCACATCCGGCGGGCAGCGGCGGAGAAGCGCATCCCCTGCTTCACGTCGATCGACACGGCGCGGGCGGCCATCGAGACGATGCGCGGGACCGTGACGCCGGCGGTCGCCCGGCTGGACGAGTACGTGGCGCGATGATCCGCGAAGAGGCGACGGTCCTCTCGAACGAGCCGTGCTACGAAGGCGGCTACGTCATCTGGCTCGATGCACCCACCCTGGCGGCGGCGGGACACACGCCCGGACAGTTCGTGATGGTGCGCTGCGCCGCCGAAGGCGGGGATCCGGAGTTCTCACGCGCGTTCAGCTACCACCGCGCGGAGGAGGGGCGGGTCGCACTGCTCTACACAGTCGCGGGGCGAGGGACGGCCTGGCTGGCAGCGCGCCGCCGGGGGGACACGGTGTCGCTCTACGGCCCGCTCGGGAACGGCTTCCGGCTTCCGGACGGCTCCGGAAACCTGCTGCTGGTGGCAGGGGGCGTGGGCGTCGCGCCAATGGTCGACCTGGCCGAGGTGGCACTGGCGCAGGGTCACCAGGTGACGGCGATGATGGGCGCACGGACGGCCTCGCAGCTCCTGCCGGCCTCGGCCTGGCCGAGCGAGGTCGAGTACGTGGTCGTGACGGAGGATGGGTCGCAGGGGCTGCGGGGACGGGTCACGGAGCACCTCGACGAGTACGTGGCGTGGTCGAGCAGGCTGTACGCGTGCGGTCCGAACCCGATGTTCGCGTCGATGGCGGAGGCGCTGCGGCAGAACGGACGCCGCCAGCGCCCCGAGATCCTGATGGAAGAGAACATGCCCTGCGGCTGGGGCCTCTGCTACGGGTGCGCGATTTTCACGCGCCATGGCGTTCGGCTGTGCTGCAAGGACGGGCCTCGGTTCAACCTGTTCGACGTGTTCTAGTCTGACATTCCCGTGCTACAATGCTTCCCGCACACAACGTGTGGGCGGCAAGATGGCATCAGCGGAACAGTCAGGCGAAACGCTCCGGGATTTCAGCAGCCCTGCAACGTGGGGTGACGTTGAGCAGGTGCGCCTCTCGCTAGAGACCAAGATCGATACGAGCATCGCGGATGTGAAGACGCAGATGGCAGAGGTGGAGACCCGACTCGTATCACGCATCGTCGGACTAGAGACACAGGTTGAAAGTCGATTCGGCGCGCTCGAGACACAGGTTGAGAGTCGATTCGGCGCGCTCGAAAGGCAGGGCGAGAACCGTTCCAGTGGCCTGGAGGCTCGGCTGAGCGAGTTTGAGACCGGACTGGAAAGACGACTGGCTCAACTGGAGGTTCGCCTCACCCGGCTTTTCCTTGGGGCGGTGGCGGCGGGGGTGGCCGTTCTCGGAGTTCTCGTTGGAATCCTTCAAGCCGTCGACTGAGGGCGGGCGTGCAACGACGCGTCCGGTGCCTGGGAATCGGGGGTTGCGTACATACGTTCTAGTGCCGTAGCATTGCCATCCAGCACACGGGGAGAGCACGACATGGCCCAGAAGGAAGCGGATCGGAAGCGCGCGCTGGACCTGGCGCTGAGCCAGATCGAGAAGCAGTACGGCAGCGGCGCCATCATGAAGATGGGCGACGCGACCGCCAACATGACGGTGGGCGCCATCTCCACGGGATCGCTCTCGCTCGACATCGCACTCGGCATCGGGGGCCTTCCTCGGGGGCGCGTCACCGAAATCTACGGGCCGGAATCGGCGGGCAAGAGCACGCTCGCGCAGCACGTCATCGCGCAGGCGCAGCGCAGCGGCGGGGCCGTCGCCTATATCGACGTGGAGCACGCGCTGGATCCCTCCTACGCCCAGGACCTCGGCATCAACACGGAAGACCTGCTCATCAGCCAGCCGGATACGGGCGAGCAGGCGCTGGAGATCTGCGAGGCGCTCGTGCGCTCCAACGCCATCGATTGCATCGTCGTCGACTCGGTGGCGGCGCTGGTGCCGCGCGCCGAGATCGAGGGGGAGATGGGCGACTCACACGTCGGCCTGCAGGCCCGCCTGATGTCGCAGGCGCTGCGGAAACTGACGGCGACGATCTCGCGCACGAGCACGGCCGTCATCTTCATCAACCAGCTGCGGGAGAAGGTGGGCGTGGTGTTCGGCAACCCCGAGGTGACGCCGGGCGGGCGGGCGCTCAAGTTCTACTCGTCCGTGCGCATCGACCTCCGCGCCATCGAGAGCATCAAGAAAGGCACGACCGTCGTGGGGCGGCGGGTGCGAGCCAAGATCGTGAAGAATAAGGTGGCGGCGCCCTTCCGCACAGCGGAGTTCGACATCATGTTTACGACGCCACGGGGCATCAGTCGCACGGCGGACGTGGTCGACCTGGGCGCGGAGTCGGGCATCCTCACGAAGTCGGGGGCGTTCTACAGCTACGGCGACCTGCGCATCGGCCAGGGGCGCGAGGCGGCCAAGGCTTTCCTCTACGAAAACCTCGACATCCTCGAAGCGGTCGAGCGCGAACTGCGGCTTGAGGCCGGTCTGCCCGTGGATGACGACGGCGAAGCGGGTGGCGAGGCCGTCGAAACGGCAATGGCGGCCGGAGGGTCCTGAGCGGTTCGATGGCCCCGGACGAACGGGACGGACCTCCCCGAGTCACGGCGATCAAGCGGCGGCCGGAGGGGCCTGCGGTGCTGACCACAAGCGACGGCGAGACCGTCATCGTGCATGCGGAAGCGCTCAAGCTGGCGGGGATACGCGAAGGGGACATCTTCGACCACAAGGCGCGAAAGAAGCTGGACCTTGAGAAGTACCGCCAGACTGCGCACAACGGAGCGCTCCGTCACCTGTCGCGCCGACCCCGCAGCGAGAAGGAGTTGCGCACGTACCTGCGGCAGCGGCGCATCCCAGCGGACATCATCGAGGAAGAGGTGGAGCGGCTGAGGGGGACGGGCCTGGTGGACGACGAGGCGTTCGCGCAGTCGTGGGTGGGGGAGCGGCAGTCGAGCGCACCGCGGGGGCAGCGCCTCTTGCGCTCCGAGTTGCTGGGCAAGGGCGTTCAGGCCGAGGTAGCCGACGAGGCGGTGTTGTCGGTCGACGACCGGACGGCCGCCCTGGCGGTGGCGCGGGGCCGGGCGCACCGATTGGCGGACCTCGAATTCCGGGTGTTCAGCCAGCGGCTCGGGGGCTTCCTGCGGCGTCGCGGGTTCGCGTACGACGACATCGAGGAGGCGGTGCGAACCGTCTGGAACGAGACAGCACCGGAGTCGGAGCGGCGGTAAGGGCACGTCCCCTGGCGGCGCTCATTGCATCGCGAAAGTTTTGACGGGTTCTTGGCAAGACACGTACCATCGCCGCAGAGCGGCGCACCGCCGCTTTGGGAACACGATGTCGCAACTTGCGATTCACCTGGAGCAAGACCATGCCGGCGATCATTGCCGTTGTCGCCGGCCTCGTGGGCATTCTGATCGGGATCGGCGTGGGCTACGTCCTGCGCCGCCGCTCTGCGCAACACTCATTGCAGCAGGCGGAGGAGGACGCCCGGCAGATACTCTCTGAGGCCGAAACCAAGAGCCGCGAGCTTGAGCTGGAAACCAAGGAGGAGGCGCTCAAGCTCAGAAACGAAGCAGAAGCCAATATTCGCGAGTGGCGTTCGGAGCTCTCGCGGACGGAAAACCGCCTCTCCCAGCGCGAGGAGAACCTCGACCGCAAGGCCGAGGGGATTGATTCGCGCGAAATTGCCCTGCAGGACCGGTCGGAGGCGCTACGCGCTTCCGAGGAAGACATGGCGGAGTTGCGTGCGGAGCAGGAGCGCGCCATCGAGCGCGTCAGCGGGCTGAGCCGCGAAGAGGCTCGCGAACAGCTTCTCGCCGCCGTGGATGATGAAATCCGGGACGAAGCAAGCCGCCGCGTTCGAGAGATGGAGCGCGAAGCGGAGCAGACCGCGGCGACGCGCGCCCGCGACGTCATTGCCACGGCGATCCAGCGGTACGCAGGCGAGGTGACCGCGGAGACAACCGTCTCCGTCGTGCCCATCGGCAGCGATGACATGAAGGGCCGCATCATCGGGCGCGAGGGGCGCAACATCCGCGCCATCGAGGCCGCGACGGGCGTCGACCTGATCATCGACGACACGCCCGACGCCGTGACGATCAGCTCGTTCGACCCGGTGAGGCGCGAGGTAGCGCGGGTGGCGCTTGCCGGCCTTGTACAGGACGGCCGCATCCACCCGACCCGCATCGAAGAGGCGGTCTCGAAGGCGCAGCGCAACGTCGAAACGACCATGGCCGAATCGGCGGAGGCCGCAGCCGCCGAGGCGGACGTGCTCAACCTGCACCCAGAGGTGATGAAGACCCTCGGGCGATTGCGGTACCGCACGAGCTACGGCCAAAACGTCATGCGCCACTCCGTGGAGACGGCGCACATCGCGGCGATGATCGCGCGGGAGGTGGGCGCCGACGAGGACATCGCGCGCGCCGGTGGCTTCCTGCACGACCTCGGCAAGGCCGTCGACCACGAGGTCGAAGGGACGCACGCCCTCATCGGGGCGGACATCGCGCGGCGCTACCGCATCCGCGAGGAGGTCGCGCACTGCATCGAGGCGCACCACGAGGAGGTCGAGCTCGGCACGGTGGAGGCCGTGATCGTGCAGATGGCGGACGCCATCAGCGGCGGGCGCCCCGGCGCGCGGCGCGAATCGCTCGACAGCTACGTGAAGCGGCTCGAGACGCTTGAAGAGATCGCGAAGGACCAGAAGGGCGTGGAGCAGGCGTTCGCCATCCAGGCGGGCCGCGAGCTCCGCATCGTTGTCAGCCCCGAGCAGGTCGACGACCTCGAATCGATGCGCATCGCGCGCGACGTGAGCCAGAAGATCGAGGAGAGCGTCGACTACCCGGGACAGATCAAGGTGACCGTCGTGCGGGAGACGCGCGCGACGGAGTACGCGCGTTAGGCGGCAACGTGGCGATCGGCGACTTCCACATGCACAGCACCGCCTCCGACGGCGTGCACAGCCCTACGTGGGTGATGGAAACAGCGGCGGCGAACGGCGTACGTACGCTTGCGTTGACCGACCACGACACGACTGAAGGGTTGGAGGAAGCGGGCGCCGCCGCGGAGCGGGTTGGACTGCGTCTCATCTCCGGGATCGAGCTGAGCGTGGACATCGACGAGGCGGATGCACACCTGCTCGGCTTCGGGTTCGACGTCGGGCACGGGCCGCTGCAGGCGTACCTGAGCGAGCAGCGGGAGGGCCGGGTGGGGCGCATGAAGCGCATGGTGCGAGTGCTGGGCGAACACGGCGTCACGCTGGATGTCGAGCGAGTGCAGGAGATCGCCGGTGATGCGAGCGTCGGGCGGCCCCACGTGGCGCGCGCGCTCGTCGAGGCGGGGTACGTCGAGAGCGTGGCCGAGGCGTTCAGCACCTGGCTCGGCGACGGCAAGCCCGCCCACATCACCCGCGACCGGCTGACGCCGGCGGAAGCGATCGCACTGCTGCACGAAGCGGGCGGGGCGGTCTTCGTGGCGCATCCCATCTACCTCGGGGAAAACTACGGGGAACGCGTGGCCGAACTCACAGGGATGGGACTCGACGGTATCGAGACCTACTACAAGTTCTACGACGCGGAAACCATAGCCACGCACGAAGCGCTCTCGGAGAAGCTCGGACTGGCCCGCTCGGGTGGGAGCGACTACCACGGGCTGGGCAATGCGAACGACCGCGAAATCGGCGACATCCCCTTCGAGGACAGCGCCGTCGGAGAGTTCGTGGCCTTCCTCGAAGAGCGCGCGGTCCCCGGGCTCGCGCGGGCAGGAGCATCGTGATGGACGTGAACCTGGGCGCCGACGAGATTGAGCAGATCATCCCCCACCGCTACCCGATGCTGCTGGTCGACCGGATGGTCGAAATCGAGGACGGCGCGCGCGGCGTCGGCATCAAGAGCGTGACGGCGAACGAGTGGTTCTTCGAGGGGCACTTCCCCGGGAACCGGGTGATGCCCGGCGTGCTCATCGTGGAGGCGCTGGCGCAGGTGGCGGCGATCACGCTGCTGCGGGACGTGGACCAGGCGGGGAAGATCCCAATGTTCGGGGGCATCGAGAAGATGCGTTTCCGGCGCCCCGTGACTCCGGGCGACCAGCTGCGGCTGTCGTTCACGCTGGAGCGGATGCGGGGGCCGGTGGGGCGCGGGGCGGTCGAGGCGAGCGTCGACGGGCAGGTGGTGGCGGACGGCACGATCTCGTTCGCGCTGGTGGAGAACCCGACCGGCCAGTAGGGCTGCTCACACCCCCTCACGGTCCGTTACCGGAGGCGTCCGGGGCGTCTGCTAGCATGGAATCGATGCCCGAAACGGTGGAGTGCCCCTGCAACGCCAGGGTCCAGACCGCCCTGCGCTGCAGCCGCTGCGAAGCCCCGATCTGCCCGTCCTGCCTGGTCCAATCGCCCGTAGGGGCGCGCTGTCTCGACTGCGCCCAGGTGGTTCGTGCGCCCATGTACGTGCTGTCCGGCCAGAACATGCTGCGGGCGGGGCTGGCGTCGGTCGTGGGCGGGGTGGTGATGGGCCTTCTCTGGGCGCTCATCCTGTTGCCGTTCACACGAGGGTTCTTCGCGCTCATCGTGGGGGTGGCGCTGGGCTACGGATTCACGCGGCTGCTGGAGTTCGCGACGGGCGGGAAGCGCGGTCCGGGGATGGTGGGATTCGCGATCGGCGGGATCGTGCTGGCGTGGGTGGTGCTGATCCTGTTCGGCGGGCAGCACTTCGCGCTGTGGGGGCTGGTGGCGGCGGGTATCGGGGTCTGGTTCGCGTACCAGAACCTGCGGTAACGCACAGGCTTTCGTCTACTGTGAACAGCCGCTCTGTGGCTCCCGATAGGCTACTCGGCGCGGATGCGGGCGTAGCCGAGCACGTCGATCTCGGCACCGATGAACGGCGTCCTGCTCGCGTCCGGGAATCCCCAGGCCAGGATGACGTAGTCCGTCGGAGCGCCGATCGCCCCCGGGAACCGGAACGTGACGGTGAACGTCCTGCCGTCCAGTTCGTACTTACTGGCGACAACGTCGCCCGGGTCGTCGAGGTTCCAGCCCCACGAGACGAGCGGAGGGAGAATCGAGCCCACAGGCTCGTAGCCATCGGCCGACATCAGTGTGAAAGTCGTGGACCCACCCTTTCGGGCGTCGGCCAGAGTCTCCCAGGAGAGAACCGCGTCGCCAAGCAGTATGCCGCTGAAGGTGACGAATCCGCCGTCATGGGTGGGGTGCTGGTCCCACTGGATCAGGTCGTGGCTGGTTCGGGTGACGCCCTCGTCAAAGGGACGGCTCTCGGGGCTGTTCAGAGCGCCGGACCAGTGCTTCTCGAGGATGGCCGCCTGGCTGTCAAACGCCTGCCGGACCTCGGCGATGCCAGCGGCCTCACCGTCCTCGTCGGTCGTGAACGCCAGCCTGTACAACTCACGCAGTTTCTGCGTGAACGCCTCTCGCCCTAAAGTCTCCAGCAGTTCCTCGAAGAGCATCTGGCCGAGGAAGTAGTTGCAACCGTAGCGTCCCTCCTGCCCCGGCGATGGACTCCACTCCGTCAGCATCGCCAGGTCGTGGGCCTCGCAGCCGTCGCGGCGGGGCGCTACCAGCAGCCCCGGACTCACCGCGGCGTCCACTCCGTACAGGTACTCGAAGATGCGCGCCACGCCTTCGTCCATCCAACCGCTGTGGCCCCTCCAGAAGAAGTGGGCGATCTCGTGGACGAGGTTCGTTCGGAAGACGAGCGTGTCGTGTGGCGTCCCGTGCTGCTCGCTCTCCGACAGGAGGCTGAGGGCATAGCCGAAATTCGTTCCGCCGTAGTTCTCGGTGACGGCGTAGTCGTCCAACACGACGACGACGTGGTCCACGGGCAGGGGGCGCTGCATGATGCGCTCCACGAACTCCACCGTGTCCCTGACGTCATCCACCGTCGACGGTCGAGACTGGGTGCCGGTGCGGACGATGCTGATCTTGAGGTCCGGCGTTTGCTCCGTCGCCTCGAACGCCACTTCGGTGCGTGCGACACCGTGGCCCAGGATGTTGCGGATCGCGCTCGCGGTGCGGATCGTGCCCGCCGCCACGACGAGGGTCGTCTGGTCATCGGTGATACCGTCGCGGAAGTTCTGGTGCTCCAGCACAGCGTCCAGGCGGTCATCTTGCTGGAAGGCCAAACTCTGGAGGCTACGCAGGGCCAGTACATCGTCGCCCTCGACAGAAGCCAGGAAGGGCATGCCGATCACTGCCAGGGCTGCTTCCTCGCTCCAGTAGTCCAGCGAACGCAGCCATGTAAGCACCTCAGCTTCGACTTCGGTGATGCCGTCCCGGAACCATGGCAGGGCCACCACCAACTCGATGACGGCTGTACCGCTGGCATCGTCTTCATCATGTAGCCAGCTCACGGAACGGATAGCCCCAGCTTCCGTTGCCGTGACCCCATCCCGGAACCAGGGCAGGGCGATCACTGCCAGGGCACCTTCCTCGCTCCAGTAGTCCAGCGACCGCAGCCGTGTGAGCGCCTCACCCTCGACTCCGGTGATGCCGTCCCGGAACCACGGCAGGGCCACGATCGACTCGATGGCGGCTGTACCGCTGGCATCGTCTTCATCATGTAGCAAACTCACGGAACGGATAGCCCCGGCTTCCGTCGCCGTGGGCCCGTCCCGGAACCACGGCAGGGCGATCACGCTGGCGGCGTCCTGCGCGCTGGCATAGCCCAGCCAGTAGAGCCACTCGATGGCGTCGGCTTCCCCATCGGTTACGCCATCCCGGACCCATCCCAAGGCCAGAGTGGAACGCAGATTGTCGATGTCTGTCACGCCGATATACAGCAGGTTGTCAACGGCCGTGGTCTCCGTCGCGGTCACACCATCACTGACCCAGAGCAGCGTCGTGAGCTGCCGGTGCAGGTCCGGGTAGTGGTGCTGCAGCCAGCGCAGGTTCTGGGTCTCGGCAAGCGGCTGCGACGGTTCGCCCGGCGGGAGCGGCACATCAAGGGCGATGTCGCCGTAGCGGAAGGTGCCGCGGCTGCTCACGCCGTCGAGGCTGAGGGGGATCGTGCCGAGCGTGGCCCAACTCCCCGTTTCGTGGCGAGCGCTCACGTAGATGCGGAGCGGATTCGCAATGTGCTGCCAGACGCGAAGCTGCACGGTTGTCGCCAGGTTCCCGGAGGCCAACGGCACTTCGAGCGAGGTGTCGCCGTAACGGAAGGTGCCACGACTGTTCTCGCGGTCGAGAGCGAGCGGGATCGTGCCGAGCGTGGCCCAACTGCCCTCTTCGTGGCGGGCGCTGACATAGATACGGAGCGGGTCTCCGATGCGCTGCCAGACGCGCAACTCGACGGTCGCGGTCGAGTCCTGCGCGCCGGCGGGAAGCGCCACCGCGAGCGCGAGCGCCCCCGCAAGAGCGGCGATGAACCAGCGAGTAGCAGGAGACATCCTTCGACTTAGCTGCCGCAGGGCGTCAGGCGATGACGGCCATGACCAGGACGAAGGCGAGCGTGACCACGCTGACGACGGCGACGGCGACGAGGTCGCGCCGAACGTAGCGGTAGTCGGTGGCGACATGGTGTTCGCGGGGGGTCTGATCGGGGATGGTCGCGGGGGTTGCGCCGGCGGGCTGAGGGGTGGGGGTCGCGCCGGGGCGCGGAAGGGTCGAGGCGCGGTCGCGGCGGCGGCGCTGGCGTCGGGGGCGACGGGAACTCATCGCACGCGATCGTAACGCGGGGCGGTGTGGCGCGGAAGCTCGGAGCGTATCGGTAGAATCTCGCGCACGACCTGATTGAGGCGTGCCTGTGGGCGCGCAGGAGGCCAGACGTGAGCAACGGATCGAGCGACATCGGACTGCCGGTCGACGAGAACTACGCGCCGCCAGCGCGGGTCCGCGAGGGCGCCTACGTGGGCTCCCGCGACGAGTACGACGAGATGCGCCGCCGCTCGATCGAGGATCGCGAGGCGTTCTGGGCGGAACAGGCGCGGACCAACCTCGAGTGGATGAGCGACTTCCAGACGGTGGTCGAGGAGGACTTCACGACGGGCCACATCGCGTGGTTCAAGGAAGGGACGCTCAACGTGAGCGTGAACTGCCTCGACCGACACCTGGCGACGCGCGGCGACCAGGTTGCGCTGCTGCTGGAGGGCGACGAGCCGGGCGATAACCGCTCGCTCACCTACCAGGAGGTCGCCGACGAGGTTGGGCGGCTGGCGAACGCCCTGCGCTCGCGGGGCGTGCAGAAGGGCGACCGCATCGCGATCTACATGGGGATGGTGCCCGAGCTCGTGGTGGCGATGCTCGCCTGCGCGCGCATCGGGGCGGTTCACTCGGTCATCTTCGGCGGGTTCAGCCCGCGCTCGATCGTCGACCGCGTGGAGGACTCGACCTGCAAGGCGATCATCACGCAGGACGAGGGGATGCGGGGGGGCCGGACGGTGGCGCTCAAGGCGAACGTCGACGAGGCGTTGACGATGGGCGGCGAGAGCATCGAGTTCGTCATCGTCTACAAACGCACCGACGCCGACATCTCCATGACCGACGGGCGTGACGTCTGGTGGGACGACGCGCTGGCCGGGCAGTCGACGGAGGCCGCGCCGGAGGAGATGGGAGCGGAGGACCCGCTGTTCATCCTGTACACGTCAGGTTCGACGGGAAAGCCGAAGGGCGTGCTCCACACGCAGGCTGGCTACCTGCTCTACACGATGCTCTCCCACCGCTACACGTTCGACTACCGCGACGGCGACATTTACTGCTGCGCCGCGGACGTCGGCTGGATCACGGGGCACAGCTACATCGTGTACGGGCCGCTGGCGAACGGGGCTACGTCGGTGCTGTTCGAGTCGGTGCCGACGTACCCGGACGCAGGCCGCTACTGGGACATGGTGGACCGGCTGGGGATCAACAGCTTCTACACGGCTCCGACGGCGATCCGCGCGATCGCGGCCGAAGGGGACGACCACGTCACGCGCTACAGTCGCGAGAGCCTGCGCGTGCTGGGGTCGGTGGGCGAGCCGATCAACCCCGAGGCCTGGCGCTGGTACTACGGCGTCGTGGGCGGGGAGCGCTGCTCCGTGGTCGACACGTACTGGCAGACGGAGACCGGCGGCCACATGATCACGGGCCTCCCGGGCGCGAACGACATGAAACCGGGCTCTGCCTCGCTGCCGTTCCTGGGCGTGGAGCCGGCGGTTGTCGACGAGGGCGGCAACGTCATCGAGGGGAACGGGGTGACGGGGCGGCTCTGCATGCTGGCGTCGTGGCCCGGGATGATGCGCACGGTCTACGGCGACCACCAGCGCTTTATCGACACGTACCTCACGACCTACCCGGGCAAGTACTTCACGGGCGACGGGTGCCACCGCGATCAGGACGGCTACTACTGGATTACGGGTCGCGTTGACGACGTGATGAACGTGGCCGGGCACCGGCTGGGAAGCGCCGAGATCGAGGGCGCGCTGGTCGGTCACGAGGCCTGTGCGGAGGCGGCCGTGGTCGGCTACCCGCACGACGTGAAGGGAACAGGCATTTACGCGTACGTGATGCTGAACCAGGGCTGGAGCGGCTCCGACGACATCGAACGCGAGCTGCGGCTGGCGGTTCGCACCGAGATCAGCCCGATCGCGACGCCGGACCAGATCCAGTTCGTGCCGGGCCTGCCGAAGACGCGCTCGGGCAAGATCATGCGGCGCATCCTGCGCAAGATCGCCGAGGGCGAACCGGAAAACGTGGGCGACGTGACGACGCTCGCCGACCCCGCGGTCGTCGAGGACATCGTGGCGGGGGCGAAGGTCTAGGGGGCGTCCGGGTTCAGCGGCAGGCGTAGCTGGTCGCGCTCCGGAGCGCTGCCGGCGAGCAGGAGCTCGACGGCGGCGACCGCCGCCTCACGCTGGTCGCGAGCCTCGGCGCGGTCGAGCAGCAGAGGCGCCAGCGCCTCGATGGCTCGGGCGAGCTCGGGGTCTTCGGCGCAGAGGCGGTCATGCGCTTCGGCGGCGCTGAGGCCCTCGGCCCAGTAGCGACGGACGGCCGCGGCCACGAACGCTCCGCCCAGCACATCGACGCGGTCGCTTGCCTCGTAGCCAGCGTCGACAAGGGCGCGCTGGACGATCTCGATGGCCTCGTTGCGGTCACGGCCGCGCAGGTCGAGGGGGCGGTCCTCGCTCATGCGTCGATCCCAAGGAGGGCCGTCAGATCCTGCTTGGCGTCGAGGATGCCGGCCCAGAGGTCGCCGGTCTCGGCGAAGCGTTCGGGGGCGGTGAGCACGGTGAAGTCGGTCGGATAGAGGTCGTCGAGCTCGTCCCAGCGGACGGGCACGGAAACGGGGGCGCCGGGCTTCGCGCGAGGGGAGAAGATGGCGGCGACGTTCTTGGCGCGCGCGTTCTGGTTCACGTCGAGGAAGATCTTGCCGGTGCGCTTCTCGGAGGCCCACTCAAGGGTGACGTCGTGGGGTATGCGGGCGAGCAACTCGCCGCTGACGGTCTCGCAAAGGGAGCGGATGACGGGGTAGGGGAACTGGCGGAGGACGGGCACGTAGATGTGCAGGCCGGTCGCTCCCGAGGTCTTCACGTAGGAGGGGAGGGCGGCGGCATCGAGGATCTCCTTGAAGGCGCGGGCCACCTCGACGGTCTTGGCGAAGGCCTTGCGGTTGAGCTGGGGCTCCTCGCCGGCGGCCTCGTCGCCGCGATAGATGTACGGGTCGAGGTCGAAGAGGAGGAAGTCCGGGTAGTTGAGGACGGATGCCTCGACGTTTTCGCGGGAGCCGGTGAAGTCGCGGGGGAGGCCGTGGGCGTCGGGCTCGGCCGAGACGCGGGCCATGGTCGCGTGGAATTCGAGGTTGGCGAGCTGCCCGAGCCAGAGCAGCGTCGCGAGGTTGTTGCAGAGCAGGAACTCGCGGTCACCGCCGGCGCCCTCGGAGTGGTGGGTCACGGTCTCGACGAAGTCCGGAGGCGGAGCTTCGGAGTGCTTCTGGTAGAAGTGCAGGTCGCCGATGCCATTGGGGTAGCGGGTGAGGGTGATGAGGCGGTCACGCAGGTGGGGGAGCATCATCGGGGCGACCGTCGCGAGGTAGCGCAGCAGGTCGCGTTTGGTGACGGCACGCTGGGAGCCGTGCTCGGGCCAGAGCGCCTTGCCGAGGTTCGTGACCGGAATCTCGTGGCCGTCGACATCAAGGCGTAGCTCCTCGCGATCGTCGTCGAGCTGGGCGAGCACCGAGGCGGCCTGGCTCGCCAGCGACGGAGCGGTGGAAGGCGGGGGGGCCGCCGACGGCGGTTCCGCGAGGAATACGACGTCGTCGGGGGCGATATCGGAGCGGAGGCGCTTGAAGACGGGGGCGCGTAGCAGGCCCTGCGACGTGACCTCGGTGTACTCGACCTCGACGACGAGCTCGGGGCGGACGAACGTGGCGGCCTGCGCCTCGGGTGGCGTCTCCGGGAAGGGGGAGGCGTCCGTCGTCAGCGTGTCGAGCTGGGCGCGGAGGTCGACGAGCAGGGCGTCGGTGAAACCGCCGCCGGCGCGGCCGCGGTAGGTCAGGGCTCCGTCCTCCTCGCGGGCGGCGAGGAGGAGCGCCCCGAACGTCGGCTCACGAAGCCCTTCGCCGGGTGTGAAGCCGGCCACCACGAACTCGGCGGTCTGGCGAGCCTTGATCTTGGCCCAGGAGTCGGAGCGCTTGCCGGGGAGGTAGCGGCTCCCGCGGCGCTTGGCGACAACCCCTTCCAACCCGAGCGCGACGGCGCCCTCGTAGGCCTCCTTGCCCTCGGCCTGGAAGTGGTCGACGAGTGCGACAGGTCCGACCGGCAAGAGGACGCGAGCCAGAGCCTCCTTACGCTCCTCCAGGACGACGGCGGTCAGGTCGAAGCCGTCGAGGTGGAGCAGGTCGAAGGCCATGTAGCTGACGGGGACGCGCGCCTCGGCTCCGGCGATATCGAGCTCGCCGGCGAGGTTCATGCGCTGCTGGAGCAGCTCGAAGGAGGGCACACCACGCTCGTCGAAGGCGCAGATCTCGCCGTCGTAGACGGCCTGGGCGACGGGCTGGGCGGCGAGGGCGGCGACAAGGCCGGGGTAGGTGGCGGTGAGGTCAGTGCCACGACGCGAATAGAGGCGGGCCTCGCCGCCGGAGACGTGGGCGACGGCCCGAATGCCGTCGAGTTTCGGCTCGAAGAGCCAGTCCGGGTGGGAGAAGGGCTCGCGGACGCTGGCCATCATGGGCGGGAGGGTGTCGGGGAAGGGCGCGGGCTGGGAGCCGTTGAGAGCGTCGGGGGTGTAGTCGGAGGGGGCCTTGCGGTGGCGGGGGAGGTGGCCATCGCGGATGTCATCAAGGGTGAGGCCGGAGACGACAGACCAGGCGGCGTCGGTGAGGTCGGCGTCGGGGTCGGCGAGGGGGTCGTCGTGCTTGAGGAGGAGCCAGTCGGTGGAGGTCTTGACGAGCGACCAGGAACCCTTGAGCTTGCGTCCCCGCATCTGGACCGAGATCTTGCCGGCCTCGATGGCCGCCTCCATCGCCGCCTCTGCCTGCTCGCGGGAGGAGAAGTCGTAGACGCGTTCGTGCTCGGGCGCGTAGGTGCCGGCGTCCCAGACGATGACCTGGCCGGCGCCGTACTGGCCCTTCGGGATGACGCCCTCAAAGGCGGAGTAGGCGATGGGGTGGTCCTCGGTCATGACGGCGTGGCGGCGGACGGCGGGGTCGCTGGAGGGGCCGCGGGGCACGGCCCAGGACTTCATGACGCCGCCGACCTCAAGGCGGAGGTCGTAGTGGAGGCGAGTGGCGTCGTGCTTCTGGACGACGAAGGTGAGGGGTCCGGCACGCCCCTCAGGGACGGCGTCGGGGGGTTCGGGGGTGGCCGCGAAGTCGCGCTTCTCGCGGTATTGGTCGAGGGGTTCCGTCATCGGTGAGCCCGGCGGCTAGTCGGCGGCGACGGCGGCTTTCTCGTCGGCTGTGGCGCCGTTGTCCGCGGCCGGCGTGGACTCGCTCTCCTTGCGGGCTTTGGCGGCCTCGACGCTCGCGCGGAGGGCGGCCATGAGGTCGACGGCGGGCTGCGGCGCGGCCGCCTCGGGGGTCGCAACCTCCTGCCCCTCGAGCTTGGCGTTGATGATGGTCATCAGGGCTTCGCGGTACTGGTCCTTGTACTTCTCCGGGTCGAACGGCTCCTCGAGCATCTCGATGAGCGCGCGGGCCATCTCCATCTCCTCCTCGGAGACTTCGTCGACGGCGACGGACTCGCCGGGGTCGCGGATCTCGTCGGGGTAGTAGAGGGTTTCGAGGATGAGCTGGTCGCCGCGCGCACGGAGAGCGCAGAGGCGTTCCTTCGTTCGAATGGCGACCTTGGCGATGGCGATGAGCCCCTTGGCCTGCATGGCGCGGATGAGGAGGGAGTAGGGCTTGAGGCCCGCGTCCTCGGGCGAGAGGTAGTAGGACTTCTCGTAGTGGACCGGGTCGATCTCGGATTCCTCAACGAAGGCGGTGAGCTCGATGGTGTGCTTGGTGGGGAGGGGCAGCTTCTCCAGGTCCTCGTCGTCGAGGACAACGTAGCGGTCCTTGGCGTACTCGTAGCCCTTGACGATCTCGTCGTAGGGCACTTCCTTCTCTTCGACGGGATCCCAGCGGAGCATGCGGACGCGGGTGTTCGTGTCGCGCCGAAGCTGGCGAAACCCGATGTCCTTGCTCTCGGTGGCGGGGAAGAGGCGGATGGGGATGCTCACCATGCCGAAGCTGATGACACCCTTCCAGATGGCTCGGGGCATGGCACGCCTCCCGGGAACGCCAACTTATGTCGGCGGCACTTGTCAGTGTACGACCACTGGCACGTGTAGGTCAGATCACGGCGGGGGGTTCCATAACGCGTGATAAACTGGAAGGGCCGAATCCTCGGGGGGCTCACTCGGGTCGCACGGGGAGCGGGGGACCCATTGTTGGGGTGCAGTGCGTGAAAGCGCACAGGCGATCTCCGACGCCGAACCCGTCAGCTAACCCCGCAGGCGTTCGGAGGCTCGCGACTACGCGACCAGCCTCCCAGTCGGTGGTCTCGAGCAGAGATCGCCCGCACCGCCAGGATGGCGGGTATACAGTAGCCAGAGGAGGCGCCCCTTATGACGAGCACAGTAGTTGACCTCTCCGAGGAATCCCCGGAGCGCGCCAAATACCGCGCGATCACCCTGCACAACGTGGAAGGTCTGCCCCAGGCGGAGCGGCTGACCGACGATCAGCGCTTCGCGATCGACGTGGTGTCCCGGGTGCTGCCGTTCAAGACGAACAATTATGTCGTGAACGAGCTGATCAACTGGGACGACGTTCCCAACGACCCGATCTTCACGCTGACGTTCCCGCAGCAGAACATGCTGCGCGAAGACCACTTCGACGAGGTGGCGACGCTGGTCTCGCGGGACGCTTCCCGGGCCGAGATCGACGAGGCGGCAAACCGCATTCGCATGACGCTCAACCCGCATCCGGCGGGGCAGCTCGAGCACAACGTGCCGGTCCTCTACGAGGAGACCGTCGAGGGCTTGCAGCACAAGTACGAGGAGACGGTTCTCCTCTTCCCGAGCAACGGGCAGACCTGCCACGCGTACTGCACCTTCTGCTTCCGCTGGCCGCAGTTCGTCGGGCTCGACGACCTGAAGTTCGCGACGAAGCAGGCGAACGGGCTCGTCGCCTACCTGCGGGAGCGGCCGCGCGTGAGCGACGTGCTCATCACCGGCGGCGACCCGATGGTGATGAAGACGCGGCGCTTCAAGCAGTACATCGACCCGATTCTGGAGGATGACCCGCCCAACCTGCGGACGATCCGCATCGGGACGAAGGCGCTGGGGTACTGGCCGTACCGGTTCACGACGGACGACGACGCGGAGGAGATGCTGGACATCTTCCGGCGCATCACGGCCACCGGGCGGCACCTCTCGATCATGGCGCACTTCAACCACCCGCGAGAGCTGAGCACACCGGCGGTGCGCGAGGCGACGGAGCGCATCCGCGAGACAGGCGCGCAGATCCGGACGCAGTCGCCGATCATGCGGAACATCAACGACCACTCTGATGCGTGGGCGGAGATGTGGCGCGAGCAGGTGCGGCTCGGAATGATCCCGTACTACATGTTCGTCGCGCGCGACACGGGCGCGAAGCACTTCTTCGAGATCCCGCTCGTGCGAGCGTGGGAAATCTTCCGCGGCGCATACAACCAGGTCAGCGGCCTGGCGCGAACGGTGCGCGGGCCGAGCATGTCGGCGGAGCCCGGAAAGGTTGCCGTGAGCGGTCCGGCCGAGGTCGCGGGACAGAAGGTGCTCACGCTGAACTTCCTGCAGGGTCGCGACCCGGACTGGGTCGGGCGCCCGTTCTTCGCACAGTACGACGAGTCGGCAACCTGGCTGAACGAGCTTCGCCCGGCCTTCGGGGAAGAGAAATTCTTCTTCGAGGACGAGCTGGCGCACCGCTACGAGGCCGGCATCGGCGCCGGTACGGAAGGCTAGCCAGCCGGCGACTCGGCACAAGGCCAGACGGGGCCCGTTCGACGGGCCCCGTTTCATGTCCGGGGACGGGCGGACGAACGGCGGCCGAGCGGGGCGGCTATCCTTGGCGCGTGACCGATCCGGGAACGCACACGGAAGCGGAGCAGGAAGCGCTCCTCGCGAACGAGGGGTTCTACCGTGCGCTGGGCAACTCGGACATGGGCGCGATGGAGCAGGTCTGGGCGCGCATGGCGCGGGTGACGTGCCTGCACCCCGGCTGGACGCTGCTGACCGGCCGCGAGGACGTGCTGGAGAGCTGGCGCACGATCCTCTCGAACCCGAACCAGCCCCGCATCGTCGGGGGCGGCGCGAGCGTGAGCGTGCTCGGCGACACGGCGGTCATCCTCTGCCGGGAGGTGGTCTCGGGCAGCCCCCTCTACGCAACGAACGTGTTCGTGCGCGAGGAGGGGTCGTGGCGCATGACGCACCACCACTCGGGTCCGGTGATGGTGCCGGGGACGGAGGCGTAGTGGTCGGTGGTCGGTGGTCGGTGGTGGGTGAGGCGTAACCCCAACCACTAACCACTATGGGCGGAAGCCTTCGCGGTTGAAGGGCTCGTCGCGCCAGGCGAGGGCGGCACGCAGGCCTTCGGCGTTGGAGATGCGGCCGAACTCGCCGGCGCCGGGACGCATGCGCCCGCTGAGGGCGTGCCACTGGGGGCCGGTGTTGAGGGCGGTGCGGATGCCCTGGATCTCGTAGGTCTGGTTGATGGCGAGCTTGTTCGCGGCGAGCAGGTCGGGGGCGATGCTGGAGAGGGCGCGGACTTCCTTCATGACCTCCTCCTCGAGGGAGTCGGCGGGGAAGCTCTTCGCGATCCAGCCCCACTCGGCGGCTTCCTTGCCGGTCAGGCTGTTGCCGCTGAGCTGGAGGTACTTGGCGCGGCCCATCTGCAGCTTCCAGGGGAAGTAGATGACGTCGGGCGTGGTCATGCCGCGCATGGGCGGGTAGCCGATCTTGCAGTCGTCGGAGGCGAAGGCAATGTCGCACATCGACATGAGCTCGGAGCCGCCGGCGAGGCAGTAGCCGTGAACCATGGCGACGACGGGCTTGAGCAGGTCCCAGATGGTCATCCAGTCGCGGACGCAGCTGCGGGCGAAGGGGTCGGTCCAGGTGTCGAAGTGCTTCTCCGAAACGAGGATGCCGGCGCGGGCGTCGGCGGGCTGGTTGGGCGTGATGTCGTAGCCCGCGGAGAAGGCGCGTCCGGCGCCACGCACGAGGATGACGGTCACGTCGTCATCGCGTTCGGCGACCTTGAGGGCGTCGACGAACTCGCCGCGCAGGTCGCGGTTGAGGGCGTTCAGCTTCTCCGGGCGGTTGAGGGTGATCGTGGCGATCTTGTCTTCGGTGGAGTAGAGGATGTTCTCGTACTCGGGCATGTGGGGCCTCCTGCAGGTTGCGGGATTGTAGGGGGTCAGGGCGTGGTGAGGGGCGCGACGACGAAGGGCGGGGCGGGGACGGCCGGTTCGTCGGCGGTGGCGCCCACTTCGTAGAGGTGCGCGATGGCCTCGGCATCGAGACCGAGCAGCTCGCCGAAGACGTAGTCGTTGGCCTCGGCGAAGCGGGGGGCGGGGCTGTGCACGGTCGGCGCCGTCTTCGAGAAGCGCCACATGAATCCGGGGTAGGGGTAGACGCCCGTGTCGGGGTGCTCGATGTCGATGAAGGAGCCGCGGGCGTGGAAGTGGGGGTCGGCGTGAAGCTGCCAGTTGTGGAGGATGGAGGCGGCGGGAACGCCGACCTCCTGCAGCTCGCGGACGGCCTCGAAGCGCGTGCGGGGCTTCGTCCAGGCGGCGAGGCGCTCGTCGATCTCCTCGCGGCGGGCGACGCGGGCGGGGCCGGCGAGCGAGGCGAGGTCGTCGAGGCCGACGACCCCGCAGAGGGCGCGCCACTGCTCGTCGGTGCGGACGGCAACGGCAATCCAGTCGTCGCGGCCATCGACGGGGTAGGCGCCAGTGGGGGCGTCGGCGGGCTCGATGTTGCCCTGGCGGGGCATCGACCCGCCGTGCTCGTGGACATGGGCGAAGGCGGCGACCATGAAGGTCATGGCGGACTCGGTCAGGGCCATGTCGACGTGCGAGCCGCGACCGGTGCGTTCGAGCCGCTCGAGCCCTGCGACAGCCGCGATGGCGGCATGGGCGCCGGCGATCGGGTCGGCGATGAAGGAGCCGGTGCGGTAGGGGCGCTCGTCGCCGGGGTAGCCGGTGGTGGAGGCGAGGCCGCTGGCGGCCTCGATGTTCGAGCCGTAGGCGATCCAGTCGCGGCGCACGCCGGTGGCACCGAAGCCGCTGATGGAGACCATGACGAGCCGCGGGTTCACCTCGGCCAGCTTCTCGTAGGCGAGGCCGAGGTTGGGCATGACGCGGGCGCTGTTGTTCTCGATGACGACGTCGGCCTTTGCGGCGAGGTCGAGGAAGACCTGGCGGCCCTCGTCTGTCGCCATGTTGAGGGAGATGTCGCGCTTGTTGCGGTTCATCTCGTTGAAGTAGCCGGAGCGGTTGTAGTGGTACTTGCCGGGGTCGAGGCCGGGGTAGTGGCTGCCGCGGGTGGCGGGGCGCGTGGCCAGCTCGACCTTGATGACCTCCGCGCCGAGGTCGGCGAGGTGGCGGCAGGCGATCGGTCCGGCCCAGTTGTTCGTGACCTCGATGACGCGGAGGCCCTCGAAGGGCGAGGCCGAGGGAGTCCGCTCTCCGGATGACGGCGGCGGAGCGTCGCCGGCGAGGGCGCGCGCGAGGGTGCCGGGGGCGCCGGCTTCCCGCCAGGGGTCGGTCCAGCGGTAGGGGCGGCCGGGCATGGGCTTGCCGCGGCAGTCGCGGAAATACTCGCGGTCGGCGAGGTGGTCGTCGGCGAGGAGCCACTCGGCGTCGGCCATGGGGGTCATGGGGACGCGCAGCGACTGCGCCTTCTCGATGATCTCCATCATGGGGCGCTGGGCGCACCATTCGCGGGCGATGGCCTCGATCTCCTCAATGTGGTCACGCCGGCCGAGGATGGTCTGGAAGTCCTCGTGGGCGGCGAGGTCGGGGCGGTCGAGGAGAACGAGGACGTTCTGGTGGACGATGACGTTGAAGAAGTGCACCCAGCCGTCCTTCGCGCGGTAGAGGTCGGAACCGGTGCGCATGAAGACGCGGCCCTCGTGGGTCCAGGCGACGGTCGTGCTCCAGTGGGCGCCGAGCATGGCTTCGGCGGCGCTCACCTCGATCTCCTGGCCCTCGCCAGTGCGGCGGGCGTGACGCAGGGCCGCAAGCGAGGCGAAGGCGACCTGGAGGCCAGCGTGGAACTGGGCCTGGTGGCCGGGCACGCGCAGGGGCTCGCGCTCGGGGTGGCCGGCGATCGACCAGTAGCCGCCGAGGGCGTAGTCGGTCAGCTCGTCGCCCGCCCAGCGGGCGTAGGGGCCGCTGCGGCCGTAGTGGTCGGCGTTCGCGACGACGATGGCGGGGTTGGCGGGACGGAGGAGCTCGAAGAGCGCGTCCTGCTCGAGCTCGGGGAGGGAGAAGTCGGTGAGGACGAGGTCGAAGTGGGGGGCGAGGGCGGGAAGGGAGGCGAGGAGGGCGTCGCGGTCGAGGCGGTCGTCGTGGAGCTCGACGCCATCCTCGAAGTAGGCGTAGACGAGATCGCTGGGGGGCCAGTCGCCGGGACGGGGGTCGCTCCAGCGCCACCAGGAGCATTGCGCGCCGAGGTCGGCAAGGAGGCGGGTGGCGTAGGCGCCCGCAACGCCGCGCGCGAGGTTGAGCACGCGGAAGTCGAGGGGGGCGGTCCCGGCGGGCATGCGGGGCACTCTACAACGCCGGGCGGTGGCGAGGCGGGGCGGGGCTACTCGGGGACGACGGGCGGCTTGGGGCTGCGGTCCCAGTGCAGGCGGAAGACATCGGGGCGGCTGTAGTGGCCGACGCCATCGATCCAGCGCTGGGCCTCAACGAGGTCGGCGGGGTCGATCTCGGCATAGACGATGGTTTCGTCATCGTAGGAGGGTCCGGCCAGGTACTTCCCGCCGGGGGCGATGATGGCGCTGCCACCGTTCATCTCCCACATGCGCGGGTGCTCAGCGAAGGGCGTCCCGGGCGGGATGCGGTCGGCGGACATGACCTCGCGGGCAACGACGACGGCGCAAGCGTTCTCGACGGCGAGCAGGCGGGTGGCGGCGTCGATGTTGGCGTGGAGGGAGGGGTAGCCGGGCCAGACGGATGCCTGGACCTGCACGTCGAGCCCGGCGAGGGCGTAGCGGGCGGGAGCCATGAAGTGCTCGTAGCAGATGAGGCCGCTGAGGCGGCCGGCTGGCGTGTCGTAGGCATCGAGGTCGGAGCCGTCGCCCATGCCCCAGACGGTGCGCTCGGAGAGGGTCGGCACGAGCTTGCGGTGGCTCCCGAGGAGGGCGCCGTCGGGGCCGAAGTAGCAGAGGGTGTTGTAGAGGGTGCCGCCCGCGCGCTCGGTCACACCGATCACGACGGTCGCGTTGGCGCGCTGCGCGGCCTGCCCGATTGCCTCGGTCTCGGGGCCAGGGATCTCGACACTGTTCTCCGTGAGGCTCAGGAAAAGCTCGCGGACGGCGCGGTTGGGGCGCTGCTCGGTGCACCAGTAGGGGTAGCCGGGCAGCCACGCCTCGGGCAGGACGATGAGGCCGGCGCCCTCATGCGCGGCCTCGTCGATGGCGTCGACAGCGCGCGCGACCCCAGCCTGCAGGTCGCCGTACGCAGGCGCCCACTGCACGGCGGCGGCAACGTAGGGGTCAGGGAAGGCGGGGGACATGGGGTCACTGTACAGGGGAGGGTGGCAAGCAGCCGCCAGCGCTCCCATTCGGGATGGGCTGATAGACTCGCGCGCGTGAAGGCGGAGATTGTCGCGATCGGCACCGAGATCCTGCTTGGCGAGATCGTCGACACGAACAGCGCCTGGATCGCCCAGCAGCTCCCTGCCCTCGGCATCGACCTGAACCACACGAGCGTCGTGGGGGACAACCTCGATCGCGTGACGGGGACGCTGCGGCGCGCCTGGGAACGCGCGGACCTGGTGATCACGACGGGCGGGCTCGGTCCGACCGAGGACGACCTCACACGCGAGTCGATTGCCAACCTGCTGGGCGAGGAACCGCACGTGGTGCCTGAGCTGGAGGAGCGGTTGCGGTCGTTCTTCTCGCGGCGGGGCATCGAGATGCCGGAGACGAACATCAAGCAGGCGTGGCTCATCCCGAGCGCGCGCGTCATCGACAACCCGCGCGGGACAGCGCCGGGCTGGTGGACGGAGCGGGACGGCCGGGTGATCGTCTCGATGCCGGGCGTTCCCCCCGAGATGGAGCGGATGTGGACCCACGAGGTCTCGCCGCAGCTTGAGGGGCGCTCGGGGTCGGTACTGGTAACACGCACGCTGAAGACGGCCGGCCTCGGTGAGGGGACGGTCGACGAGATGGCGCGACCGGTGTTCGACATGCCCGGGATCGGCGTGGGGACCTACGCGCGCGCAGACGGCGTGCACCTGCGCATCGGCGCGAAGGCGGCGACGCGGGAGGAGGCGCAGCAGCTCATCGAGCCGGTCGAGCGGGAGCTGGACGCCATCTTCGGAAACGCCATCTGGGGTCGCGACGAGGACACGCTCGAGGGGTTCATCGCACGGACGCTGCGAGAGCGCGGCCAGACCGTCGGCGCGTTGGAGACGGCGACCGGCGGTCTGCTTGCGAGCACGCTCAGCGACGCGCCCGAGGCGGGCGGCTCGTTCGCCGGAGGGCTCGTCTCGCCGCGCTCGGCGGAGGAGTTCGCGGACGTCTCGGCGGAGACGGCGCAGGCGATGGCCGGCGCCGCCCGCGAGCGACTGGGAAGCGACTACGGGGTCGGCATCACGGCCTCGCTCGAAGGCGACGCAACCGTCGAGCAGCCGGGCACGTTCTTTGTGGCGGTCGCGAGCCCGTCCGGGGGCCGGCGCTCGATGAAGATGGTCATGGCACAGGGGCGCGCGGCGACCAAGCGGCGCGCCATCACCACAGCATTGATGCTGCTGCGAACCAGCATCCTGGAAGGGGAGTAACCAAGATGAACAACGCCGAGATCGTGCGGAACTTCTGTGCGGAGTGGGACGCGCCCGCTCCCGACGGGGACACGCTCGCCTCGTACTTCACCGAGGACGCGTTCTACCACAACATCCCGATGGACCCGATCAGCGGGCGCGACAACATCCGCAACGCGCTCGGGGGCATGGCCGGGACGATGGTGAGCAAGGGCTGGGACGTACTCAACATCGTGGCCGACGGCAACGTCGTGATGACGGAGCGCGTCGACAAGTTCGACGCAGGCGGGAACGAGGTGGCGCTGCCCGTGATGGGCGTATTCGAGCTGCGCGACGGGAAAATCGCGTCCTGGCGCGACTACTTCGACCTGGGGACGTTCCAGAAGCAGATGTCGGGCGGCTAGGACCCGGGCACTCCCGAATCCCCGGCGACGGCCTCCAGGATTGGGAGGGCGTCGGTGATGCGTTCGATGCGGTGGATATTTTCGCGTTCGACGCCGTGATTGCGCGGCCAGTCGACGAGAAACACGTGGGGGATGCGCTCGGCGAGGAGGAGGGCGGTGTTGCCATCGTCCTCGAAGTGGGCGAGCGGCTGGAGCGGGGGGATGACGCGCGCCTTGAAGGCGGATGAGCGCTCGCGCCAGGAGGAGCGCAGGCGAACCGGTGGGGAGACGCCGAAGGTGTGCGCGAGCCAGTCCTCGGTGAGGGCGCGGGAGCCTTCGCCACGGGCGGAGACGACGGCGCATTCGAAGCGCTCGGCGATCGCGTGGAACCCCTCGACGGCCCCGGGCATCGGCTTGCGGCGGAGATAGAGCCAGCGCTCCAGGGGCCAGGTGGGGCGGGGAAGGCGGGAGGGGGAGGTGGCGTCGGCGCTCACGCGGCCGGGATTGATGCCCCAGGGGTTGCGGCAGAGGACGCCGTCCATATCGAAGGTGACGAGGGGTCGGGAGCGAGCCACACCGTGAATGCTACGGCTGGATGGCGTCTGGCGCTTCACGGCGCCCGTACGGTAGCCTTCCGACATCACGCCCGGGCGTTACGGGCCCGGAGCGGGGGGTGGCAGGAGTGCTCTTTTCGGTACGGCTGGTTTCGAGGCAGCCCGCAGACCTCGATGCGGAGGCCTGGCAGGGTGTCGTCGCCCAACAGCTGGCAGCGACGAAAGCGCTCCGGGACGAGGGCAAGATCAAGGCCATCTACCGCGAGACGGGCGTGGGCGTGCTGGCCATCTTCGACGTTGCGGACGCCGCGGAGATGGATCAGATCCTCGCCGGACTGCCGATGGGCCGCTACTTCAGCAGCGTCACGGCGAACGCCATCTGGGACATGGGTCCCGCACTTGAGAATGCGTAGCGCCGATGTCGCCAGTTGACGCGGATACCTTCAAAGACGCCCTCGCTTCCTGGGCCTCAGGCGTCACGGTCCTGACGACGGAGCACGAGGGGCAGGTGTACGGCATCACCGCCTCGAGCTTCTCGACGCTCTCGATGGACCCGCTGCTGGTGCTGGTCTGCATCCAGAACGGGAACCACCTGGAACGCATGGTGCCGGCCTCCGGGAAGTTCGCGGTGAGCGTGCTGGCGACTGGCCAGGACGACATCTCCAACCACTTCGCAATCTCGGGCCGTGACCCGGGACCGGAACTGGACGGCTTCGACACATTCACCGACCAGACCGGCTGCCCGATCGTGTCCGGCGCCATCGCGCACCTCGACTGCGAACTCGAGGCGGTGGTGCCCGGCGGCGACCACGTCATCGCCCTGGGACGCGTGGTGGGGGCCGCCTCCGACCCGGACAAGGAGCCGCTGATGTACTTCCGGCGCGGCTACCACGGGCTCGACTGAGACGGGGCGCTCGGGCGTTCGTGATACTTTGCACAGGCGCGGGCAGACGCGTACGATCCGCTTCCGGGGAGGGTAGGTCGTGTCGGTAGCGCTGGCGCTGGTCGGAGTCTCGGTCCTCGGGACGTGGGGGATCGCGACGATCGCCCTCATCGTGAGCGGCATCATCCTGATCGTTGCTCCGGGCGACGCCGAGACCGTCTCCAGCGGCCTTGCCGTCGGCATCTTCCTGCTTATTTCCGGCCTGATCTCGGGTGGCCTGATGCAAATCGTGGCGATGCCACTGATGGGCCTCGATCCGCCGCTTCCGATCAAGGCAAGCAGCATCATCTCGCACGACCGCATGAAGGAGTGGGCGAACGCGGGTCCCCTCCGCAGCTTCCCCGACGGCATCGCCACGGAGGTGCGGCTTCGCAGCCTGCGCGTGGCGATCGTGCGGCAGGGCGAAGAGGTGAGCGCGATGGCGGCGCTGTGTCCCCATGCGCGGCTTCCGCTGGGCAGCTTCCCGGGCGCGCCGATCAAGGCAGAGCCGGTTCGCGACGGCTGCGTGATGTGCCCCTTCCACGGGGCGCGCTTCGACGTCTCGAACGGGAGCGTCGTTCGCCAGCCATTCAGCAGCGAGTTCAACTCAAACCATCCGTTCCTCGGGGCCTTCCAGTCGAAGCTGTTCTTCTGGAACATGGGCGCGGAGGATATCCAGACCTACCCCGTCCGCGTCGAGAACGACGAGGTGCTGGTCGGGCTGCCCCGCTAGCCTGTCCTCTCCGACTCCGCTCCCCCGGGAGCAGCGTGCTATTCTCCCGCCGAGGAGCGACCGTGGCTGACGTAACCGAAAGCAAGATCACCGACGAACACCGCGCCATGCTCGGGCAGCGGAGCGACCCCATCGAGGTCGTGCCGAAGACGGCGGACGCGCAGCGCATGCGCGATCTGCTGGGCGACACGGACCCGCGCTGGGCGGACGGCACGGGCATCGCGCCGCCGTACATCCTCGCGATGATGGAGCCGCGGCTGCCCGCGGAGCTTTCGCCGCAGGTGCTCTCCAGCGGCATCCTGACGCAGACAGAGTGGAAGTTCAGCCAGCCGATCAAGCTGGAGGAGCCGCTGCAAGCGGTGACGCAGCTGATCGACGTGCGCGACCGGCTCGGGGGGCGTTACGGCTACAGCGTGCTCGTGATGTTCCAGACCTCGTACCTGAACAGCGACGGAGAGGAGGCGGCCGCCTCGCTGCGCACAATCACGCAGTTCGACCGGCCGGAGTCCTAGCCATGAGCCAGCGCTACTTCGAGGACATCGCCACCGACGACGAGCTGGAGCCGCGCGAGCAGCTGCCGACCGAGGACAAGGCGGTCGAGTTCTTCGGGCGCGACAACCCCACCAACCCCGCGTTCGGCGACGCCGAAGCGGGGCGCCGCATGGGGTTTGGGGGCGCGCTCGTGCCGGGCCTGCTCAAGCTCTCGTGGATCACGAACTACGTCGGGATGTGGGCGGGTTCGGAGGCGAACCTGCGCAGCGTGCGCGTCGCGTTCCGGCGCCCCGACATCGCGGGCAGGCCGCTGACGCTCGCGGGCCGCGTGGTCGACAAGCGCCAGGAGGACGGCGTCAACGTCGTCGAGCTCGAGGTGGTGACGCTGGCGGACGACCAGCCCACCGTGCGCGGGAACGTGCAGGTCGAGATCCCCTCGCGACCGTAGGCCCAACACCATGCCCCTCCCGCTGGAAGGCATCCGCGTGCTGGAGGTGGGCACGTTTGTCTCCGCGCCGTATTGCGGACGCCTGTTCGCGGGCTACGGGGCGGAGGTCATCAAGGTCGAGCCGCCGGGGGGCGATATCGCCCGGGCGCACGGTCCCTTCAAGGACCGCGTCCCGGACCCCGAGACGAGCGCGCTCTTCCTCTACCTGAATACGAGCAAGCGGTCGGTGGAGCTCGACCTGGGCTCGCAGGCGGGGCGCGACGCCTTCCTGCGGCTGGCGGCCGACGCCGACGTCATCATCGAGAACTACCGCCCGAGCGACGCCCGCGCCCTCGGGCTCGACTACGAGCGCCTGCGGGCGGTGAACCCGCGGCTCGTGCTGGTCTCGATCACGGCGTACGGGCAGGAGGGGCCGTACGCCGAGTACCGCTCGAACAACCTGATCGCATTCGCCATGGGCGGGCAGATGTTCCTGACGGGCGATCCGGACAAGCCACCGGTGAAGAACGGGGGCTACCAGGCCGACTACCAGGGCGGGCTGAACGCCTTCTCGGCGGCTAACCTGGCCCTGCTGGCGGCAGAGCGCGACGGTGAGGGGCAGCACGTCGATATCAGCGTCCAGCACTGCATGGCGCCGATCCTCGAGGCGGGCGTGCCCTTCTATTCGTACAACGGCCTCTGGCTGGGGCAGCGGCGCGGGAACCTGATGTCGAGCTTCATGGGCGTCTACCCCTGCCTGGACGGGCAGGTTGGCGTGCACGTGATGGCGCGCAACTGGCCGCCGTTCGCTGAGGCGACAGGGCACCCGGAGTGGCTCGAGGACGAGCGCTTCGCGACGGCCGAGTCGCGGCGCGAGCACGACGACGTCCTGATGGCCGAGGTGATCGCGTGGGCGGCGGGGATGCGGAAGAAGGAGGCGTACGCGCTCGGCGGGGAGTTCCGGGCGCCGATCACGTTCATCCACACGATGGAGGATCTGCTGGAGAGCCCGCAGCTTGAGGCGCGGGGCTTCCTGCGGCGCATCGAGCACCCGGTCGCGGGGGAGGCCTCCTACCCGGGGCCGCCGTGGTGGATGGGTCCGGACGCCTGGCGGGACGGCCCCGCGCCCCTGCTGGGGGCGGACACGCGGGCGGTGCTGGCGGAAGCGGGCCTGTCAGAGTCTGAGATCGCCACAGTAGCGGGGGCGCCGGCATGAACGAACTCGCACGGGCAGTGGCGTTCTTCGAGCAGTGCGACGACCCAGTGCTGCTGCACGAGCTGCTGGCGGTGGTGGCGCGCAGGACGAAGCGCTTCGTCGCGCAGGCGATGGCGCAGGGTGGGGAGGACGCGATCCCGGCGCCGGCAGAGGAGCCTGCGCCGGCTACGCCCGCACGAGAGCGGGAGGCCCGCCGGCTGGTGGAGCGCACGAAGGACTTCGCGGAGCTACAGGCGCTCGCCCGCGCAATCGGGCGGCGCACGGAGACACTGGAGATCGCGGCCTCGGCGGAGTTTCCGGCAGGGGCGCGGATCAAAGTGCCCCGACGCGTGGCCTTCCCACCGCCCGATGACTGGGTGTCGGGCACAGTCGAGACGACGGGCACGATGCTTCGCGTCGAGCTCGACAGCGGGAAGCGCTGGGAGGGCCCGCCCAGCCTTGCGCGACCGGCGGGGTCGCCATGAAGGCACCGCTCGCGGGCATCCGCGTGGTCGACCTGACGATGGTGTGGGCGGGGCCCTTCGGCACGAGGCTGCTGGGCGACTACGGGGCGGAGGTCATCAAGGTCGAGGGACCGGGGCAGTGGGACCTGCTGAGGGGGCTGGGTGGCATTCCGCGGACCGTGGACCGCTGGTACAACCGCGCCGCCTACTTCAACCACAACAATCGCAACAAGTATTCCGCGGCGATCGACCTGCGGCAGGAGGCAGGGCGCGACCTGCTGCTGCAACTGCTGGCGAAGAGCGACGTGCTGGTCGAGAACTACCGCGCAAACGTGATGGACAACCTCGGGCTGAGCTTCGAGGAGGTGCGGGCGGTGAACCCGCGCATCGTGTACGTGTCGATGCCCGGTCACGGCAAGACCGGCCCGGAAGCGCATTACGTGACCTACGGGACGAACGTCGAGCAGCTGGCGGGACTCGTCTCCGTCTCGGGGTACGAGGGCGGCGAGCCGCTGAAGACCGGATTCAGCTATGGCGATCCGACGGCCGGGTTGGCGGTGCCGGCAGCGGTCGCGCTGGGGCTGCGCCAGCGCAACCGCACAGGCGAGGGCGTCCACATCGACCTGGCCCAACGCGAGAACCTGACGGGCTTCGTGGGCGAGTACCTGGTCGACTACAGCATGAACCGTGAGCTGCGGGCTCCGGCGGGCAACACCCACCTACACTTCGCTCCCCACGGCGTCTACCGGAGCGGCGGCGAGGACCGCTGGGTCACGATCGCGTGCGAGAACGACGAGCAGTTCGGGGGGCTCTGCCGGGCCATGCAGCGGGAAGAGCTCGCCGAGGACGAGCGCTTCGCCACTATGGCGGAGCGCAAGGCGAACGAGCAGGAGTTGAACGCGATCATCGAGGAGTGGACCGCGACGTGGGGGCACTACGAGGCGATGCACATCCTGCAGCGCCACGGGGTGCCCGCGGGCGCAGTGCTGACGATTCCCGAGGTGATGAGCGACCCGCAGCTGCGGGCGCGGGGGGCGTGGTCGGAGCAGGTTCACCCGGACGCGGGCGCCTGGGAGGTCGAGACGCCACCCTGGAACCTGCCGCGCACCCCGGGACACGCCCGCATCCCGGCGCCCGGCTTCGCCGAGCACAACAGCTACGTGTTCCGGGACCTGCTGGGGCTGGACGAGGAAGCGATCGCGCGGCTCTACGCCGACGGGGTCACCGCCGACGAACCCAACGTGCGGTCACACACCTAGTTCCCGGCGTCTTCGTCCCCGGCTTCTTCGCCTTCGCTACCGTCTTCGGCGTCTGCCTCACCCTCTTCGTCCCCCTCGGCGCCTTCCTCGCCCTCGGGCGTGGGCGTGGGCGCGTCGGGGTTGGGAGCGCGGCTGATCGTGACGGACTCCATGACGTCGCCCTCGACGATGGCGTTGACGACTTCCATGCCCTCGATGACGCGCCCGAAGGGGTAGAAGCGGTCGCCTCTCTCGGTATCGAAGTCGAGGCCGGGATTGTCCTTCAGGTTGATGAAGAACTGGCTGCCGAAATAGGGCTGGCCAGCGCCCTTGGCCATGGAGAGCGTCCAGGCTTCGTTCCGGACCTCGTTGGGCTCATCGCCGGTGATGTAACCGGGACCGCCGCGCCCGGTGCCGGTGGGGTCGCCGCCCTGGACGACGAAGTTGTCGACCACGCGATGGAAGATGAGGCCGTCGAAGAAGCGGTTTTCGGCGAGGAAGACGAAGCTGTTGACGGTGTTGGGGGCGATATCGGCGAAGAGCTCGATGACGATGTCGCCCTTCGAGGTGGAGATGGTGGCCGTATAGAGCTCGAACTCGGGCTTGATGACGAAGTCGGCGAACTCGTAGTTGCGCACGATGACGTCGGCGGCGTCCTCCTCCTCGGCCGGCTCGGCGGCTGCGGTCTCCTCGGCAGCGGGAGCAGTCGGGATCTCGTCGATGTCGGCATCGCCGCCCGTGTTCGGCAAGAACGCCGCGAGCGAGATGCCAGCAACCATGAGCACGACGCCTACCGCGGCGAAGGTGGCGAGCGCCGCCCGCCCGGTGAACAGGTTCATGGGGAAACCAGGCTTGAAAGACTGGCCCTGGCCGCCGCTGACGTAGCGCCGCTGGCGGCGCTGACGCTGGCCCCGGTGCTGCTGGCTACGCTGCTGGCGGCGTCGGTTAGGGGGCAAGGCGGGCCTCGGTGTGCGGTCGTGCTACTCGCGTCATTGCTGCGGCTGCGAGTATACGAAGGCGGGGGCTAGGCGAAACTTGCCCGCCTCAGGCGCCGGTGTGGCCGAGCTTCGCGAGCTCCTCCCGCGTGACCTCGCGGTCGTCCCAGGGGATGGATTCGCCGCCGAGCTCGATGGAGCGCTCGTGGCCCTTCCCGCAGATCACAATGCTGTCGCCGGGTTCGGCGCGGGCGAGCGCGGCGGCGATGGCCTCGCGGCGGTCCTCGACCTCGATGAAGTCGCGCCCACGGACGCGTCCGGCCTCCTCGGCGTGGCGGCCGATCTCGCGGACGATGGTGGCCGGGTCCTCGCCGCGGGGATCCTCGTTCGTGAACACGGCGAAATCGGCGCCTTCGGCGGCGGCGCGCCCGACGCCGAAGCGGCGTCCGGGATCGCGCTCGCCCGCGGCGCCGGCCACGATGATGAGGCGGTGCTCGGCGATCTCGCGCAGGACGGAGAGCACCTTGCGGACGGAGTCGCCGGTGTGGGCGTAGTCGACGACGACGCTGAACGGCTGCCCCATGTCGATGCGCTCCATGCGGCCGGGCACGCCGTGGCAGGCGGCGATGCCGCGGCCAATGGCCTCTGGCTCGATACCCAGGGCGAGAGCGGCGCCCGCGGCCGCGAGCGCGTTGGCGACGTTGAAGAGGGCGGGCATGCGGATCTCCGTGCCCACCTCCGCGCCGGGGAGGGCGAGGCGGAACTGGCTCCCGTCGGCGTGCAGCTCGATGTGGCGGGCGGCGACGTCGACGCTGGGGGTCTCGAGGCCGTAGCGGACGGCCCGCTGGGAGGTGAGGCCGAGCAGGAAGCTGGCGGATGGGTCGTCCGCGTTGGCGACGGCGGCCCGGCCGGGGGCGACAGGCTCTTGGTCGAGGGCGGCGAAGAGCTGGCCCTTGGCCTCGCGATAGGCCTCGAAGGTCTCGTGAAAGTCGAGGTGGTCGCCGGTGAGGTTCGTGAGGACGGCAACGTCGAAGGCGACCTCGTCGAGGCGGTGGAGGGCGAGGCCGTGGCTGGTGGCCTCGACAATGGCGTACTCGCAGCCTACCTCGACCATCTCACGGAGCAGGCGCTGGACCTCGGGCGCCTCGGGGGTGGTCATGCGGTGGGTGTGGCTATCGATGTCCGTACCGGGCACGTAGGCGTCGACGGTGCCGAGGCGGCCGACGCGGGCGCCGGCGGCTTCGAGAATGGAGGTGAGGATGTAGGCGGTGGTCGTCTTGCCATCCGTGCCGGTGATGCCGATGACCGTGAGCTCGCGACCGGGGTGGCCGTGGAGGGCGGCGGCGGCCTGCGCGAGTGCCGCGCGGGTGTCCTCGACGGCGACGATGGGCTGGTCGCCGGGGAGGTGGCGCCAGGTTCCGCGGCGGCCCCGCTCGACGACGACGGCGGCAGCCCCTGCATCAAGCGCATCGGTGAGGAAGGCATGGCCATCGACGGTGAAGCCAGGCACGGCGACGAAGAGGGCGCCGGATTCGACGCGGCGGGAGTCGTGCTCGACGTGCTCGATGACGGCATGACCGTCGCCACGCACCAACTCGGCGCCGGGAATCTCCTCGATGAGCGATGCAAGTACACGAGCGTCGCTCATAGGTCGCGTCCGGCGCCGAGCTGTTCAGTCATCGAGGGTACGACACACGTCAAGGAAATTCGTAAGGACGCGGGCGGTCGCGCCCCAGATGAGGTGCTCGCCCCAGCGGTAGGAGGGGAGGACCACGCGGCGGCCGTCGATCTCGCGCACGTCGTCGACGAGGTTGGCGGGGTCGGTGAGGTGGGCGAGCGGGACCTCGAGCAGGGACGCAACCTCCTCGGGGGCGAACTCGAAGGTGTACGGCCACTCGCGCAGCCAGCCGACGAAGGGACGCAGGCGGAAGTCGCTGCGAGTCCAGATCTCGTCGATCTCCCCCAGCAGGTCGACATCCTCGGGGGCGACGCCGACCTCCTCGTGGGTCTCGCGCAGGGCGGTGAAGGCGGCGCTGCCATCACCCTCGTCGCGGGCGCCGCCGGGGAAGCTGATCTCGCCCTTGTGGTGTTCGACCAGGTGGGAGCGCTCCTGGAAGAGCAGGTGGATGCCGTCTTCGCGCTCGTAGAGGAGGAGCAGGGCGGCGGCGGGGGTCGCCTCGCGACGGTCGGTGCGGCCCGGCTCGTACACGGCGAGGGCGTTGCGTAACTGCTCCCTGAGCGAGGCGGCGGTGCGATCCTGGAGGGCCATGCGGGTGACTCGCCGGGCATGGTCAACGCGCCCGCTCGGGCTGTCAAACGACGTGAGCCAAACGTGAACGGCTAGAGCGCGCCCTTGGTGGAGGGCAGATCGCCGCCCCGGCGCGGGTCGACGCGGGTGGCGGCGTCGAGGGCGCGGGCGAGCGCCTTGAAGCAGGCCTCGGCCTTGTGGTGGTCGTTCGCCCCGGCGAGGGTGCGGACGTGCAGGTTCGCGCCGAGGGAGGCGGCGAAGGACTCGAGGAAGTGCGCGAGCAGGTCGGCGGGCAGCTCGCCCACGGTGCGGCCGAGCAGGCGCAGGTCGAGCTCGGCGTACGGGCGGCCACTGAGATCGACGGCGGCGAAGGCGAGGGCCTCGTCGAGGGGCATATGGGCGGAGCCGGCCCGCACGATCCCCGCCTTGTCGCCGAGGGCCCCGCGGAAGGCCTCACCGAGCGCGATGGCGGTGTCCTCGACGGTGTGGTGGGCATCGACATGGAGGTCGCCCTCGGCCTGGATGGAGACATCGAATACGCCGTGCTTGGCGATGTGGCTGAGCATGTGGTCGAAGAAGCCGAGGCCCGTGGCGATCTCGAACTGGCCCGTGCCATCGAGGTCGACGGTGATAGCGATGGTCGTTTCCGCAGTCTGGCGGCTGACGGTGGCGGCGCGGTCACTGTCACTCATTGAGGGGCGACCTCCTTGAGGGCTTCGAGCAGGCGGTCGGTGTCCCTGGGACGTCCGGCGCTGATGCGGAGCTTGTTCGCGAGATCCGGCCGGTCGTAACGGCGCACCAGCACACCACGCCGGCGAAGGGCGTCGGCGATCTCGCCGGAGTCGCCCACCTTCACATCGAAGAGCACGAAGTTGGCGTCGGAGGGGTGGGGTTCGAGCCAGCCGAGGGCGCCGACCTGCTCGGCCATGCGGTCACGCTCCGACACGATGGCGTGCACGTTCGCAAGAAGCTCGTCGCGGTGGGCGAGCGCGGCGCGCGCGGCGGCGTCTCCGGCGACGTTCACGTTGTAGGGCTGCTTGATGGCGAGCATCGGTTCCACAAGGTCAGCGTGCGCGACGGCGTAGCCAACGCGCAAGCCGGCGAGCCCCGCCCATTTGCTGAAGGTGCGCATGACGATGAGGTTGGGATGGGTTTCGAGGAGGGGGAGAGCGCTCGTGCCGGCGAACTCCGCGTACGCCTCGTCGACGACGACGAGGGTGTCGAGCGCGCAGAGCGCTTCGATCTCCTCAAGACCGGCCGCGTTCCCGGTCGGGTTGTTGGGCGAGGCGACAAAGACGACGCCGGCGCCGTCCTGTACAGCGGCGCGGAGGCCGGGGAGGTCGAGGCCGTAGGCGGCCGTGCGGGGCACCTCGATGTGCCGGATGCCGGCGACGCCGCTGAGGAAGCTGTACATGCCGAACGTCGGGGTGGCAGTGGCGGTTGCGTCGGGGAGGGCGAGGCGGAGGACGACATCGAGCAGGTCGTCGGAGCCGGACCCCGCGACGACGTTCTCGGGGCGGACGCCAAGGTACGCGGCGATATCGGAGCGGAGCCCGGTCTGGTCGGGGTCGGGGTAGATGTGGAGGGGGGCAGCGGCGGCAGCCTCGCGGACGGCCTCGGGCGCGCCGTAGAGGTTCTCGTTGGCGTCGAGCTTGACGATCTGGTCGACGGGCACCCCGATCTCCTCGGCAAGCACGTCGAGGGGCTGCACGGGCGCGTAGTGCGCGAGATCGTCGATGTCGTCCCGGAGGTAGCGGCGGAGATCCACGGTACGGCTCGCTAGCGGCCCTGGAGGCGGCGCTCGACGGAGGCGGCGTGCGCCCCGAGCCCTTCGGCTCGGGCGATGACGCGGGCAGCTTCGGCAAGCTCCTCCACGTCTTCGGGAGGGATGTTCACGAGGCTGACGGTCTTGAGGAAGTCGCTCACGCCGAGGGGGGAGCTCCAGCGGGCGCTGCCGCCGGTCGGCATGGTGTGGCTCGGTCCGGCGGTGTAATCGCCCACCGCCTCGGGAGAATTCTCGCCGAGGAAGAGGCCGCCGGCGTTGCGCACCTTCATGGCGTAGGCAGACGCGTTTTCGACGAGCAGGCAGAGGTGCTCGGGGGCGTACTCGTTGGCGAGCTCGATGGCGTGGTCGATATCGTTCACGAGGACACAGCCGCCGCGGGTCTCGATGGCCTCATTCGCGATCTTGTTGCGGTCGAGGTCACGCAGCTGCCGGCGGATGGCTGCTCCGACCTGCTCGGCGAGGTGGTGCGAGGGGGTCAGCAGGATGGGGCTGGCGAGGCGGTCGTGTTCGGCCTGGGCGAGCAGGTCGGAGGCGACGAGCTCGGGGTCGGCGCTCTCGTCGGCGATGATCATGGTCTCGGTCGGGCCGTAGACGGCGTCGATGCCGACTTCGCCAAACACCTGCTTCTTCGCGAGGGTGACGAAGAGGTTGCCGGGACCGCAGATCTTGTCGACCTTCGGGATGGTCTCGGTGCCGAAGGCGAAGGCGGCGATGGCCTGGGCGCCACCTGCCTTGAAGACGCCGTCCACCCCCGCAATCTCGGCGGCCACCAGCTTGACGGGGGGCACGGAGCCGTCGGGGAGGACGGGACTACCAAGATAGACCTCCTCGACACCGGCGATGCGCGCGGGGATGGCGCACATGAGCACCGTGCTGGGCAGGGGCGCGGCGCTGCCGGGCACGTAGATGGCGGCCCGCTGGATGGCGCGCGTGAGCTGCCCGAGGCCGTTCAGTTGAAAGTCGACGAAGGCGCCCCGAAGCTGCTGCTCGTGGTAGGCACGGATGCGTCCGGCGGCGAAGGTGAGCGCCTCGACGACCTCGGGTGCGACCTGGTCGTGAGCAGCGCGTATCTCCTCATCGGAAACGCGCAGGTCCTCGACCTGGGCGCCATCGATGCGACCGTTGTAGTACCGCACAGCGTTATCGCCGTCCTCGCGGACATCGCGGAGGATGCGGCGGACGACCTCGTCGGGTTCGAGTTCCTTGCCAAACGTGCGGAACGTGGTCTCGCGCACCTCAAGGGGCAGCTCACCCGTGCCGAGGGGGGCGCGGGCGAGGAGCGTACGGCGGCCTTCCTCGGCGTTCCGGATTATCCGCATTCGAGGTACCTCGCGACGGCAGCGGCGGCGGCTTCGGTGGAGCGCTCGATAAAGGCGTCGACCTCCGCGCTCGTCACGTGGCCGATTGTCTCACCGAGCAGGTCGGGGAGCGAATCGAGGAAACCGGAGAGCTCGCCCTCGGAGTCGTCGACGCCGCCGCGGCGAAGGTGGTTCTCGATCATGCCGCGGGCGCGGTCCCAGTCCATGCCGCGGGCGGCGATGTCGCAGGCAACCTGCCGCCAGCGTTCGAGCGTCTCGGCATCGACGAAGCCAGCGTCGATGGTATCGATGGTGCAGGCGAGGGCGTCGCAGATGTGGGCCCGCAGCTCGACGTCACCGTGGGCCCGCTCGAGGTCGAACTGGAGGAGGCGATCCATGACGTTGGCACGCAG
>JAPPBY010000029.1 GCA_026702615.1 Chloroflexota bacterium
ACGGCCTGGCGCTGCATGTTCGAGCCCATGAGGGCGCGGTTCGCGTCGTCGTGCTCAAGGAAGGGGATGAGCGAGGCGGCGACGGAGACCATCTGCTTGGGCGAGACGTCGAGGAAGTCGATCTCGTGCGGGGCGACGAGCTTGAACTCCTCGTTGACGCGCACCTCGACGCGCTCATCGAGCACGCGGCCATCCTCGCCGACGCGGGTGTTGGCCTGACCGACTACGAAGCGATCCTCCTCGTCGGCGGTGAGATAGGTGACCTCGTCGGCGACGACGGCCTGGACGGGAACGCGCAGGCCGGCCTTCTTCAGGCGGGTGGCGGTCCTCTTGTCGACAACGGTCCCGGCGTCGGCGATGACCTTGCCGTCGGCGTCTGTCACGTCCTCGCGAGTCTCCCGGCCGACCAGCTTCGGGTCGTCGGAGGCCATCTCGCTGATGACGCGGCGGTAGGGCGTCTCGATGAAGCCGAAGTCGTTGAGGCGGCCGTAGGTCGCCAGCGAGCCGATGAGGCCGATGTTCGGCCCCTCGGGGGTCTCGATGGGGCAGATGCGGCCGTAGTGGCTATGGTGCACGTCGCGCACGTCGAAGCCGGCGCGGTCGCGGGAAAGGCCGCCAGGGCCGAGGGCGCTGAGGCGGCGCTTGTGGGTCAGCTCGGCCAGGGGGTTGGTCTGGTCCATGAACTGGGAGAGCTGGCTGCCGCCGAAGAACTCCTTCATGGCGGCGACCACAGGGCGGATGTTGATGAGGGCGCTGGGCGTGGCCTCAGCGGGGTCGGTGATGGTCATGCGCTCGCGCACGACGCGCTCCATGCGCACGAGACCGATGCGGAACTGCTGCTGGATGAGCTCACCGACGGCGCGCACGCGGCGATTGCCGAGGTGGTCGATGTCGTCGGTGCCGCTGCGGCCGAGGTTGACGTTGATGAGCTCGCGGGTGAGCTCGATCAGGTCGATGGGACGCAGCCAGCGCTGGTCGGTGGAATCGGCCAGGGCGAGGCGCTTGTTCAGCTTGTGCCGGCCGACGCGACCGAGGTCGTAACGGCGGGGGTTGAAGAAGAGCTGGTTGACGAGAGAGCGGGCGTTCTCGTGGGTGGGAGGGTCGCCCGGGCGGATCTTGCGATAGAGCTCGAGGAGGGCCTCGTGCTTGTTCTCGCAGGGATCGTTGTTGCGACCACCCTCGCGGCGGCCAAGGGTGGCGGTGAGGTAGGAGAGGTCGCCCTCGACGTCGACAGCCTCGAAGAAGGCGAGGACGCGGTCGTCGGTGCCGAGCACCTTCTCGCACTCGCGGCGGGCGGCGTCGCGGGCCTTCTCGGCGGCGGCGGTGCCTTCCTCGTCGAGGCGCTTCTGGGCGGCGAAGTACTTGGCGAAGGCGGGGTTGTCGTGGTCGCCGGGGAGGAGGCCGGGCTCGTCGATCGTGCGGATGAGCACGGAGACGGGCAGCTTCCGCTTGCGGTCGATCTTGACGCTGAGGATGCGCTTCGCGGAGGTCTCGAACTCGAGCCAGGCGCCGCGGCTGGGGATGAGCTTGGCGTTGGCGAGGCGCTGGCCGCTCTGCGCATCCGTCTCGACGGTGTAGTAGACGCCGGGGGAGCGCACGAGCTGGCTCACGACGACGCGCTCGGCGCCGTTGATGATGAACGTGCCGCGATCGGTCATGAGGGGGAAGTCGCCAAAGAAGAGGCGCTGTTCCTTGATCTCGCCGGAGTCCTTGATGCGCAACTCGACATCGACGAAGAGCGGGGCGGAGAAGGTCATGTCGCGTTCGCGGCATTCCTCCTGGCTGTGCTTGGGCTCGCGGAACTCGTATTCGCCGAAGATGAGGTCCATCTTCGTGCTGGTGAAGTCCTGGATCGGCGAGAGCTCGTTGAGCAGCTCGCGGAGACCCTCACGCTTGAACCAGTCGAAGGAATCGAGCTGGAGCTTGATGAGGCTGGGGATCTCGAGGACGTTCGAAATAGTGCTGAACGACTGGACGGCGAGCGGGGCGCGCTCGCCCGTCCGCGTCCCATCAAGTGTCGCGGTCATGTACAGGCGACTCCTTCAGGTCCTGGGTTCTGAATGGCACAGTTCGGCAAGGTCACGAATCGGGGGTTCTGCGCGATGGCACAGCACGCCACTCTGAGACTACGGCAAGCGCTGCCCGATGTCAACAGTTTCGAGCGCGAAAACGCTGTGTTTCCGGCCCTCGCTGCAGGTGCGGACTAGCCGACGGCCGCGGGCGAACTGACGGGCTTGATGGTAAGCCCGTCCTCGTCGGGATCGCGGTCGATCATGAGCCGATCGCCGGTGCCAAACTCGCCGCCCAGGAGCATCTCGCTGATCTTGTCCTCGATGTTGTCCTGGATGACGCGGCGGAGCGGGCGGGCGCCGAACACCTGGTCGTAGCCCTTGTCGCCAAGCCACTCCTTCGCGGCGTCCGTCACGTCGAAGGTGACGGCGCGGAGCGCGAGGCGGCGCTCCACCTGCGACAGCTCGAGGTCGACGATGCGGCGGATGTGCTCGGGCGTGAGCGCGTGGAACACGACTGTGCTGTCGACGCGGTTGAGGAACTCGGGCTTGAAGACGTTCTTCAGCTCGCTGAGCACCTTGTCCTTCATGCGCTTGTAACGGTCTTCGTGCGTCTGCACCTCATCCTGGGCGATGGCGAACCCGAGATTGGAATCGCGCTTGATGAGGTCGGAGCCGACGTTCGAGGTCATGATGAGGATGGTGTTGCGGAAATCGACCTTGCGGCCCTTGGCATCGGCGAGGCGGCCCTCGTCGAAGATCTGGAGCAGCAGGTTGAAGACGTCGGGATGCGCCTTCTCGATCTCGTCCAGCAGGATCAGGCAGTAGGGGCGGCGGCGGACGGTGTCGGTGAGCTGGCCACCGTCGTCGTAGCCGACATAGCCCGGAGGGGCGCCGATCAGGCGCGCAACCGTGTGACGCTCACTGAACTCACTCATGTCGAGCCTGATCATGTTGTCCTGTGAGTCGAACATGAACTCGGCGAGCTGCTGGGCAAGGTAGGTCTTGCCCACGCCCGTGGGTCCGAGGAAGAGGAAGACGCCAATGGGACGGCGCGGGTCCTTGAGCCCGGCGCGGGCGCGGCGGACGGAGCGCGCGATGGACTCGATGGCCTCGTCCTGGCCGATGACCTTGGTGCGGAGTGCGCTCTCCATCTTCAGGAGGCGGGCGCTCTCCTCGCTCGCGATCTGGGCGGCGGGGACACCCGTCCACATAGCGACGACCTCAGCGATGTCCTCCTCGCTGACGATGGGGGTGGCGACACCACCAGCTCCCTCGCTCCACTCACCCATCTCGTCGATCTTGATCTGGACCTTCTGCTCGCGATCGGTGAGCTCGGAGGCGTACTCGAGTTGCTGGGCCTCGGTGGCCTGGTCGCGCTCGCGGCGGAGGCTCTCGAGCCCCTTGAGCGCCTCCTGCATGGAGGGCGGGGTGGCGGCGCGGCGGATGCGCACGCGGCTCGATGCCTCGTCGATGAGGTCGATGGCCTTGTCGGGCAGGAAACGCTCGGTCACGTAGCGGTCCGACATGCGGGCCGCAGCGGAGAGGGCTTCATCGCTGATCTTGAGGTTGTGGTGCTCCTCATAGCGCCCGCGAATGCCGCGCAGGATCTCGACGGTCTCCTCGACGGTGGGCTCGTCGACCACGATCGGCTGGAAACGGCGCTCAAGGGCGGCGTCCCGCTCGATGTGCTTGCGGTACTCGTCGAGGGTGGTGGCGCCGATGCACTGAAGCTCGCCCCGGGCGAGGGCGGGCTTAAGGATGTTGGCGGCATCGACGGCGCCTTCGGCGGCGCCGGCGCCGACGAGCATGTGGAGCTCGTCGACAAAGAGGATGCAGTTGCCCGCGGTCTTGATCTCCTCGATGACCTTCTTGAGGCGCTCCTCGAACTCGCCGCGGTACTTGGTTCCGGCGACAAGGGAGCCAATGTCGAGGGTCAGCAGGCGCTTCTCGGCCAGGGTCTCGGGGACGTCGCCGCTGCTGATGCGCTGGGCGAGGAGCTCGGCGATGGCCGTCTTGCCGACGCCGGGCTCGCCGATGAGCACCGGGTTGTTCTTGGTGCGGCGGGAGAGGATCTGGACGACGCGCTCCAGCTCGGTGGAGCGGCCGATGACGGGGTCGAGCTGGCCGGAGGTGGCGGCCGCGGTCAGCTCGATGCCGAGCTGATCGACGGTCGGGGTGCGGCTCGCCTGGCGGGTACCGCCGGCGGCCGTTCCGGCGGCCTGGGGGGAGGACTGGCTGAGGATGCGGGTGGTCTCGGCGCGGACGCGCTCGATGTTGACGCCGAGGCTCTCGAGGACGCCCGCGGCGATGCCCTCACCCTCGCGCACGAGGCCGAGGAGGAGGTGCTCGGTGCCGATGTAGCTGTGGCCGAGGCGGCGGGCCTCATCGACGGCAAGCTCGATGACCTTCTTGGCGCGGGGGGTGAGCCCGATCTCGCCGAGGACGGTGCGATCGCCGCGACCGATGATGAACTCGACCGCGGAGCGAACCTTGTTCAGCTCGACGCCGAGGTTGGAGAGGACCTTGGCGGCAACGCCATCGCCCTCGCGCACGAGGCCGAGGAGGATGTGCTCGGTGCCGATGTAGTTGTGGTTGAAGCGGTGAGCCTCTTCCTGGGCGAGGGTCAGCACACGCCGGGCGCGTTCCGTGAACTTGTCGAATCGGTCGGCCATCGCGTGCCCTCCTCTAGTCCCCGGCCCTGGCGGCGGAGCCGCCTTCGCCGGATGCGGTTACTGCTTCCTCGGCGGCGGGTTCCGCCTCCACCGAGTCTTCTGTTGCCGCTTCCTCGGCCGCGGCCGGCTCCTCGCTCTCGGCGAGGGCCTCCTCGGTCGTGGCGACGGCGGGTTCCTCGCTCGCCTCGGCAGCAGGCTCGTCGCTGGCTTCGGCAGCGGGTTCCTCACTGGCCTCAGCGACGGGCTCATCGCTGGCTTCAGCGGCGGGTTCCTCGCTGGCCTCGGCGGTGGGCTCGTCGCTGGCCTCGGCAGCGGGCTGCTCGCCGGCTTCGGCAGCAGCTTCCTCGCCGGCGGCCGCAGCGGCGGCTTCCCCATCGTCCGCGAGGTTCAGGGCGTTGCCGGAGTCAGCATTTTCGAGCGCCTGGGCGAAGGCGTGAGCGAAGGCCGAGACGGGCTCGGGGTCGTTGGCGACCGCCTGCTCGACGGTCTCCTGCGCGGTGCGTGGCTCGGCACGGCTCTGGGAGGGATCGCGTTTGTCCATCCCGAACTCCGCGCGCACGTCATCGGGCCAGTCGATGACAGAGCCGTTGCGGTCGAAGCCAAAGCCCATCGCCTCGGCGTCGTTGCGCGCCTGGCGGAGGCTGAGGCCGAGCCGGTGGCGGTCCTTCTCGATACGCACGAGCTTGACCGGCACGACGTTGCCCTCCTCCAGCACCTCTCTCGGGTGCTGAATGCGGCGGTTCGTGATCTCGGAGATGTGGATGAGGCCCTCGATGGGCCCATCGAGGCGCACGAAGGCGCCGAAGGGCATGAGCTTGGTGACCCGTCCGATCAGCACCTGGCCGATGACGAAGCGGTCGACGGCGCTGTCCCACTCCTCGGGGTGGGCGCGCTTGAGCGAGAGCGATATCTTGCGGGCCTCGCGGTCGACGCGCAGGACGTAGGCCTTGACCTCGTCGCCGACCTTGAAGAGGTCCTTCGCCTTCTTGCCCCGCTCCCAGGTGAGCTCGGTGAGGTGGGCGAGGCCGTCGGCGCCGCCGAGGTCGACGAAGACGCCGAAGTCGGTAATGGAGGAGATGCGGCCTTCGCGGATCTCGCCTTCCTGGAGCTCCTGGATGATCCGCTCCTTCTGCTCGCGACGCCATTCGGTCATGGCGGCGCGCTCGGAGAGGATGGCGCGGTTCTTGCGTCGGTTCAGCTCAATAACCTTGAGCTGCACTTCCTTGCCGACGAGCGTGGCGAGGGCGTTCGCGGCATCGGGGTTGTCGCGGCGAATGCTGTCGATCTGGGAGAGGGGGATGAAGGCGTTGACGCCCTCCACGTTGGCGAGGACGCCGCCACGGTTATGGCCGACGATCTCGGCGGAGAAGATCTCGCCGGACTCAAGGCGGCCGGCCAGGATGTCCCAGCCTTCCTCGCCGCGAGCGCGGTCGAGGGATACGACGCCGTGGCCCTCGGAGCTCATGGGCTGGAGGACCATGACGCGGACGGTGTCGCCGGCCTTCAGGCGGCTCTGGCCCTCGACGCCCATGGAAAGCATCTCGCTCTGGGGGATGACGGCCTCGGTCTTGGTTCCGACATCGACGATGACGCCGTCGGGGGAGGCGCCCATGACGACGCCCTGGATGATCTCACCGCGGCGGAGGCTGCTCGGCTGAGCGGCCTCGGTCTCGAGAAGGGCGGCCATGTCCATCTCGGCGCTGGGCTCGGCTGGAGCGGAGGGGGCTGGTTCCGGCGTTGCCGGGGCCGCTTCGGGTGCGGTTTCGGAGGCTGCTGCGGGAGGCTCGGGGGCGGGTTCAGGGGTGGCTGGGGGATCGGCGACGCCAGCAGGGGCGGGAGAGTCGCCGGTGGTGGCCTCGGGGGCCTGTTCGTCGCTGGACACTGGTGGGCTCCGTTTGACCGCGTTGCCCGTCTGATGATGAGGCGAGAGGACGGCCGCTGATGTGGCCTCGATTGTAGCAGCGCCTCGATCTTGGTGCGAAATGAGGACGCTTACCTCAGCGCGGCAGGGGAAACGGGGTCGGTGGGGATTGGAGAACCCGGCGGCGGCCTATTTTCCCACCCAGTTACCCGGGCAGTATCGTCGGCGCTGAGGCGTTTCACTTCCGTGTTCGGGATGGGAACGGGTGGGGCCACCTCGCTCTAGCCACCAGAGCAGCCAGTATCGAGGGGGAGCGGGGGAGGCGCAAGCGCGGGCTAGATGTCGATGGCGACGCCGAGGGCAGTGCCGATGCCATAGGTAATTCCGGCGGCGGCAAGGCCGAGTGCGAGCTGCCTCGTCCCCGAATACAGGGCGGAGCGACCGGTCCAGAGCGTGACCGCGGCGCCGAGGCCGAAGAGGCCGACGGCGCCCAGCCCGAGGCTGAGGCCGATGGCGAGACCGCCATCGGCGAAGAACCAGGGGAAGGCGGGCAGCAGGGCCGCCACGGCGAAGAGCAGGAACGAGGTGACGGCCGCCACGGTGGGGCTGGCGACGTTCTCTTCGGACATGCCCAGTTCCTCGCGCACGAGGGTATCGAGGGCGGTCTCGCGGTTCTCGAAGACGCGGTCGGCGGTGATCCGGGCGGCCTCCTCGGAGAGTCCCTTGGCCTGGTAGATGAGGACGAGCTCGGCGCGCTCTTCTTCGGGGTTCATCTCGAGCTCCTCGCGCTCGATCTCGACCTGCCGGCTGTAGGCCTCCCGGCTGCTGAGGACGCTGATCCACTCGCCGAGGGCCATGCTGATGGCGCCCGCGAGGAGCCCCGCGATGCCGGCGAGGGCGACGAACTCGCGTCCCGGGTCGGCGCCGGCGACGCCCATGACCAGGCTGAGGTTCGAGACGAGGCCATCGTTGGCGCCAAGGACGGCGGCGCGGAGAGCGTTTCCGGACGCGCTGCGGTGGCGGCCCTCGAGGCGGGCGACATCGACGCCTTCTCCCGGCTGGCGGCCCAGCTCCTGGAAGAGGCGGGCGTGGGAGCGTTCGGAGCCGGGGAGACCCTCCTCGATGGCCTCGGGCTGGTCGTCGTACATGGTGACGGCGTTGATCTCCATGCGCTCGACGAGGGGGGTCACAAACTGGGTGCCGAAGCGCCGCGCGAGCCAGCCGAGGACGCGCACCTGCATGCCGGGACGGAGCCGGGGGACTTCCTCCCCGGCCTCGCGCAACTTCTGCTGCCAGAGGTCGATATGGCGCTTCTCACTCTCGGCGAGGCGCTCGAAGACGCTCTTCAGGTTGGGGTCTTCCTCGGCTTCGGCGAGGAGGAGATAGAGGCTCTGGCCGTCCACCTCTTCCTGGAGGTTACGGCGGTAGCGACGGAGGTCGTCAGCAGAGGGGCCGGCTGTCACGACTTCAGTGTAGGGGGAGGGGGAAGCGCGGGGCGAGACGGGATAGTGGGCACATCCTCGATGGCCTTAACCCAGTCGGGGGGGAGGCCGTGCTCGCGGGCGCCTTCGAGGAGGAGCGCCTGGTAGCCGTCCGTTGTGGGGCCCTCCTCGCCGGGATTGCAGATGACGTAGGCGAAGGCCGCGATCGTTTCGCCGTTCGCGGATTCCACCCGCACGCTCTCGCGGCGGTACTGGCCACGGGCAACGCCTTCGTAGCGATCGAGGGCTTCCGCATGCTCGTCCGTGATCTCCCAGAGGACGCCCCAGACCTCGGAGTCCGGCGCGGGGAGGACATCGGCGACGAGGCCGCCGCGGCGGTTGCTCCAGGCGTCGAAGGCGAGGCGGTACCCGGGGAGGCGGGCGACGCCGAGGCAGGCGGCGCCGGGGCAGCGTTCGGCCATCTGGGAGGAGGCCATGTTGGAGCCGTAAGCGAAATACGGGGGCAGGGGCACGTCAGACACCGGAGACGGTCATCTCGGCGATACGCACGGTGGGGGCGGCGGAGGAACCGAACCAGGTGAGGTCGCTGCCGACGGCATCGACGCTCGCGAGCATGGAGGCGGCATCACCAGAGATGTTGACCTCGGCCACGGGGTAGGCGATCTGACCGTTCTCGATCCAGAAGCCACCCACGCCGCGGGAGTAGTCGCCGGTGGTGGGATTGAAGCCGAAGCCCATGAGGGCGGTCACGAGCAGGCCCTCCTTCGTATCCGCGACGATGTCCTCGGCAGGGGTATCGCCGGGCTCGAAGATGAGGTTGGCGGGACCGGGTTCGGGCAGGGAGCTAACGCCGCGCTGGGCGCTGCCGGTCGTGCGGGCGTCCATACGGCGAGCGGTGTAGCAATCGAAGAGGAACCCCTCGAAGCGCCCTTCCTGGAAGAGGACGTTGCGGCGGGCGGCCACGCCCTCGCCGTCGAAGGGGCGGGAACCGGCGCGCGCGGGCTGGGTGGGGTCGTCGACGATGGTGACGAGGGGGGAGCCGATGGCCTCGCCCGTTCGTCCGGCGAGGAAGGTTGCGCCCCGGTAGAGGGCGCCGCCGGTGGCGCAGCCGGCAACGTCGCCGGCGAGGCGAGCGGCCATCATCGGCTCGAAGATGACGGGGACGCGCTTCGTATCGGTTTTGCGGGCGCCGAGCTGGTCGACGGCGCGCTGGGCGGCGATGCGGCCGATCGTTTCGGGGTCCATGAGGCTGCGGAGGTTGCGCTCGGCGCTGAACCACCAGGCGTTCCGCTTCTTGCCATCTTCGTCGTCGGCGAGGGCCTCGGTGGAGAGGGAGATGGAGGTGGCGGGATAGCTCGCGGCGAATTCGCGGGAATTCGCAAGGGCGACCTCGCCGATACGGGTGGTGAGGCTGGCGCCCTCGGAGTTGGTGATGCGCGGATCGAACCCGAGGGCAGCTGCCTCGCAGGCGCGGGCCATGTCGATGCGCTCGTCGAGGGGCAGGCTCTCGATCCGCTCGTCGTAGAGCTGGAGGGAGTCGCCGCCGCCGGCGGCGAGCTGCTCGGGCTCGGGGAGGCCGGCGTACTGGTCGGGGGCTGAGATGCGTGCCAGCTCCACGGTCTCACCGACGAACTGCTCGAAGGCGGCCAGGGTGAAGTCGGAGGTGGAGCAGACGGCCGTGCGGCCACCGGCGATGACGCGGAGGCCGAGGGAGTGGGAGGTCGCCTCGATCAGCTTCTCGATGTCGCCGAGGCGGATGGAGACGGTGGATTCGGTGTGGGAGAAGGCGATGGCGTCGCACTGCTCGGCGCCGCGGGCGACGGCAAGCTCGACGGCGCGGCTCGCAAGCTCGAGTGGGGTTGCCTCAGCCAAGCTGGGTACCACCCACGGTCATGGCGGAAACGAGGACGGTCGGCAGACCGACGCCCACGGGGACGGACTGGCCCTCCTTGCCGCAGGTCCAGCGGCCGTCGGAAAGGGCGTAGTCGTTGGCGACCATGCTCACGCGGGAGAGGGCCTCGGGGCCGTTCCCGATGAGGTTGGTCGTGCGCAGAGGCGCGGTGATCTGGCCCTTTTCGATGAGGTAGGCCTCGGTGGTGGAGAAGACGAAGTCGCCGTTGGAGATATTGACCTGGCCGCCGGAGAAGGAGACGCAGTAGATGCCGCGTTCGACGCTTCCGATGACCTCGTCGGGGGTGGAGGGGCCGGGCAGCATGAGGGTGTTCGTCATGCGCGGCATGATGGGATGCTTGAAGGACTGGCGGCGGCCCGAGCCGGTGGGTTCGGCGCCGAAGTGGCGGGCGCTGATCTCGTCGTGGAGGTAGCCGCGCAGGATGCCGCCCTCAATCAGGGTGTTGCTCTTCGTGGGGTTGCCTTCGTCATCAACGTTGATGGAGCCGCGCGACTGCTCGATGGTGGCGTCATCGATGACGGTCACGAGGTCGCTGGCGACCGGCTGGCCGATGCGGTCGGTGTAGTTGCTGGTGCCCTTGCGGTTGAAGTCCGCCTCGAGGCCGTGGCCGATGGCCTCGTGCAGGAGGATGCCGCTATCGCCGGCGGCGAGCACCACGGGCACTTCGCCGGCGGGGGCGTCGACAGCCTCCTGCAGGAGGATGGCCTGGCGGGCGGCCTCGCGGGCAGTGTCCTCGGGCGTGACGCGGTCGAAGTATTCGACGCCGAGGCGTCCGCCGCCGCCGGTGCGGGCGGTCTGGCGGTTCTCGCCACGCTCGGAGAGGGCCATCACGTTGAAGCGCATGAGAGGCTGCACGTCGCCCACGATCTGGCCGTCGCTGCGGGCGACGAGCACGACCTTGCGCTCGTCGGCAATGCTCGCGTCGACGCGGGCGATGCTGGGATCGAAGGCGCGAGCGGCGCGGTCGGCGCGCTCGAGGAGGGAAACCTTGGCGGCAGCGGGTTCGTCGCTCAGGAGGGCGTTCTCCCCGTAGTAGCTCTCGCTGGCGCCGACGGGGGTGGTGTCAATGGCGGTGGGGAGGTCGCCACCTTCGCCGATGCGGGCGGCGGTGGCGGCGGCGAGGCGCATGGCCTCGGGGTCGAGCGACTCCGTGTAGGCATAGCCGATGCTGTCGCCTTTCACGACACGGATGCCGACACCCTGCTCGACGCTGCGGAGGGCGGATTTGATCTGCTGGTCCTCGAGGCTGATGGCGCCGTTGGTGCGGTGCTCGAAGAAGAGCTCGGCGAAGTCGCCACCCTGGGCGAGGGCGTCGGAGAGGAGGGAGGCGATACGGGCCGAGTCGATGCCGTAGCGCTCGGCGAAGAA
>JAPPBY010000001.1 GCA_026702615.1 Chloroflexota bacterium
GCCACGTCGATGTCGGCCGGCCCGAGGCCCGCCGACTCCCACAGCTTCTCCCCCATGGCGGCCCCGCCCTCCCACATGTTCTCCGAGTCGGTGAAGCCGCCCCGCGTTGGCCAGGTCGTCTGCGCGTATCCGGTGATGTAGGCAGGCGGCTGACGGAGGTCGCGGGCGCGCTCGGCGCTCGCGAGCAGGACGGCAACACACCCGTCCACGGGGATGTCGCAGTCGTAGAGGCAGAACGGGTCGGCCACCATCGGCGCCTCCAGATAGTCCTCTACGGTGAGGGGCGTGCCACACCAGTACGCCTTTGGGTTGAGCTGCGTGTTCTCGCGGTTCTGCACGACGAACGCCGCCATGTCCTCGCGCGTCGATCCGTGGTCGTGCATGTACTTCCGCAGCGCGACCGACTGCCACGCAGCGGGCATCGTGAAGCCGTAGGGCGCCCGGAACTGGTGCTCGCCGCGCGCCTGCGCCATCGAGAAGTCGCTGTACCGGCCCTTCGGCACGTTTACCGCCCGCCACACGAGCGCGTAGGTGCACGCCCCCGAGGCGACCGCCGCCGCCGCCGCCATGATCGTGTCGGGGCAGAGCCCCGGCGTCTGCACGTGCCAGCGGATGCCGCGCTCCCGCCCCAGCATCCGCACCATGTTGGGGACCGTCACGATGTCGATGCCTTCGAGGTCGCCCGTATTGCCGTAGGCGGCGATGTTGGGAATCGTGCCGAGCCCGTCGATGTCGTCGATCGTGAGGCCGGCGTCGGCGACGGCCGCCTCCGCCGCCTCCCGGGCGAAGTGGGCCAGCGGCCGTGGCGAGCGACGCTCAAGCTTCGAGTACCCGAGGCCCACGATCGCTGCCCGCCCGGATAGTTCGCTGGCCATTCAGTCCCCCTCGTCCGGCGTGAACTGCGGCAGGGCGATCTCATCCGTCAGCCGCTCGAAGGTGACCTGCAACGGCATTCCGATCCGCACGTCCTCCGGCGCCACGCCCACGACATTCGCGACCAGCACCAGCCGCTCCTGTTCGACCAGCTCGACGATGCCGATCACGTACGGCTCGTCCGCTGCGAATCCCTGCGTGACGTTGTCCCGCACGATCGTGTGCGTGTAGACACGCGCCCGACCGCTCACCTCGCGAAACGTCAGTTCCGATGCCTGGCAGTCGGGGCAGATCGCCTCCGGCGGATGGACGTAGCGCTCGCATGCCGTGCAGTGCTGGATCGCGAGCACCCCCCGGTTTGCCGCTTCCCAGAACGGCGCCGTCAACTCGTCCGGGACTGGTACGGGCTTCGTGACGGCTGCATCTCCGCCACTCATCGACCTGCCCCTTCGCCGCGGACGGAGGCGCCGTGCTCGTCGAGCCGGGGCGCCCGCCGCCGCGGCCGTACCTCCGAGTTCTGCGCGACGAAGGCGCTTCCCGCGTAACGCAGCATCCCCTCCGGTTCACCGTGGTCCAACTCGATCCAGAAGTCGCGAGCCGCCAGGTGGGGGTCATCCAGCAGGTCCTCGGGGTTGAGGATGGCGCTGAAGATAAGCGCCCGCGCCTGCGCCCCGTGGAAGATCTCGTCCGCTGTCTTCGTCGCCACGAACTTGCCGATCACGTCCGAGATGTGGTCTGCCTCCTCGCGGAAGATCTCCGGCACGAAGTACTTCGGGTCGGTCAGGTCCTCGGCCATTCCGTGCTCATCGAGCCACGAGACCAGCCCTTCCCACGCCCGCGGACTCACGTTCACGAGCTGGGCGTTGATGTAGCGCCCGTCCGCCGCGCGGTGCTGCCAGGCGGGAGTCGGCGCGACGCTCGCGTGGCGCCCCGTCCGCCGCGTGACCACCTTCCCCGTGTAGTCGAACTGCGGCAGGGCGTTCTCCGTCATCCCGGCGCAGGCGTCGTGCACGGACAGGTCGATGAACGACCCCTTGCCCGCCTGTAGCGCCGCCAGCGCGGCGATGAAGGCCCAGCTCCCCGCCATGTGCCCGGCCTGGTTCCCCTGCCCGTTGATCGGCGGGCTCGCGGGCATGTCGTCGTAGCCGTTCATCATCATCTGGCCGCCGAGCGCCTGGTGGACGAGATCGCTCCCGAGCCACGATGCCATCGGCCCCTCCTGCCCGAAGGGCGTCAATGCGACGTGGACGAGCCGTTCGTTCGCCTCCTCGATGGCCTCGCGCGCCAGCCCCAGCCCCTCCAGCCCCCCCGGCTCGCTCCCATCGAGCAGCACATCCGCCTCCGCGAGAAGCCGCAGGAACGCCTCGCGACCATGCCCCGTTGTTAGGTCCAGGACGGCGCTCTCCTTGTCGGTGTTGTAGTGCCAGAAGTGCAGGCTCGACTCCCCGTCCCGCTGCCCCTGGAACCACGGTCCGTAGCGGCGCGTTTCCGCCCCGCCCGGAGGCTCCACCAGCACCACCCGCGCCCCCGCCTGCGAGAACAGCTTCCCACACCACTCCGTGCGCGGCCCCGCCAGCTCCACGACCGTCAGGTGCTCAAGCGTCCGGCTCATACTGCCTCCGCCTCCTCCAGCGTGATCGCGTCGTCGATGATGGCGGCGGCCTTCAGCTGTTCGAGGCGCTCCTCCGGGTACCCGAGTAGGTCGCGCAGGACGTCGCGCGTGTCTGCGCCGAGCCACGGTGAGGGGCTGCTCACACCCACGCCGAAACCGCTCATCGTCACGGGAACGTCTTCGTACCGCTTCTGCCCGAGCACCGGGTCGTCGAGCTTCGTGTAGAGCCCGCGAAAGGCGAGCTGCGGGTCGCGGTGCACCTTGTCCTCGACCGTCTGCGCGACTCCAGCAGGCACGCCCGCGTCCTGCAGAACCACCATCGCTTCGCGCGCGTCCCGCGACCTTGTCCACGCCGCGATGCACGCGTCGATTTCGTCCTCGTGCGCGAGGCGTCCTGCAAGCGTTACGAGGTCCGGTCGCGCCGCGAGGTCGTCCGCGTCGATGGTCTTGCAGAGCGCCGCCCACTCGCTCGGCTCCCGCACCGAAATCGCGAGCCACGAGTCCTCGCCCCGGCAGCGGTAGGCGTTGTTAGGGCAGAAGTTGCCGTACAGGTCGCGGTTCCCTTTTGGGCGGACCTGCGCCCCGTTCAGGGAGACATCGAGCAGCATCGGCCCGAGAAGGGCGCAACCGTGCTGGCTCTGCCCCGCGTCGAAGAACTCGCCCTCACCCCTCGCTCGCCGCCGTTCGAGGCCCATGAGGATGGCGGCCGCGTTCATCACCGCGCCCATGTGGTCCATGTAGGAGAAGCCCCAACCGGCGGGCTCGCGGTCGGGCAGCCCCGAGCTCGCGGTCAATCCGCTGTACGCCTGCGCCGTCGGACCCACCGACCGGTAGCCCGCGTACGGACCCGTCTGCCCGAACCCGGACGCCGACAGGTAGATGATGTCGGGCCGGATTGCCCGCACCGACTCGTAATCGAGCCCCCACCGCTTCATCACCCCCGGCGAGAAGCTCTCCGCCAGCACGTCGCAGTGGGGGATCAGCTCCCGCGCGATCTCCTTCCCCGCATCCGTAGACATGTCGATGGCGACGCTTTTCTTGCCCACGTTCACCTGCGCGAAGAACCCGCCCCGGTTCATCCCCGGCCTTCCGCCGGCGTGCGGACCCGAGAGCCGCAGGAAGTCGAGCGCGGGCGGGTGCGGCCACTCGATGCGCAGGATCTCCGCGCCCAGCGTCGCGAGGATGCGCGTCGACCCGGCTCCCGCCAGGTGGCGGGTGAAGTCGAGCACGCGGATGCCGTCGAGGGGGCCTGGCATGGAGCCTACCCGTCGAGCACTTCGAGCGCGCGCCGCATCAGGAAGGGCGCCGAGAGCGCCGTGTCCTCCCACGAGGGGTCAGGGCGCTTCCCGGTGCGATGCAGGTACAGGTTGAAGCCGCTGATGATTCCGAACTTGTAGGCCGCCAGCGCCCGGTACCAGGCGATGTCCCCCGGATCGCTTCCGTAGGTTTCGACGTACTCGGCGATGAGGTCGTCCGGGCTCGGCAGTGCGTGCCGCAGGCCATGCTTCCATGCATCCGCGTCGGCGAACGTGATCACCCAGCCGAGGTCGTTCAGCGTCGCCCCGACGCCCCACAACTCCCAGTCGATGACCGCCTGCAGTGTGCCGTCGAAGCTGTAGAAAACGTTCGACCACTGGAAGTCCCCGTGGAAGATGCCGATTCGGGGTTCCTCCGGCAGCCGTTCGAGCAGCTTCTCTCGCACGTCCGGCGCCAGCGCGACCAGGTCCATGTCGCCGGAGCGCTCGTAGAAGCGGTCCCAGCGCGTCACGTCCGGCTCCAGCTCGAGCGGAGGGCCGTCGTCGGGCACGTACTCCTGCCAGTCGAGCAGGTGCAGCGAGGCGAGCGCGCGCATCGCCTGAAAGGCGACGGGGCGCATCTCCTCAGCGGGCATGTCCCAGCCCCAGTCGCTGCGCAGCACGTCCCCCTCGAGCTTGTTCACGATGAAGTAGGGCGAGCCGAACCAGCGCTCGTCCTCGCCTGACCAGGTCACGTCCACGACGGGCACGTCCGTATCCCGAAGTGCATGCACGACGCGTGCCTGGCGGATCACGTCGGCGGTGCCGACGCGTCGCACGTTCGGTGGGGGCACGCGCAACACGTAGGAACTGGACTCGCCGTTCGCCGTCGCCGTGAACCCGAAGGAGAAGCCCGCGTGCCCCGGCATCGTCTCGACGTTCGAGACGCTCGCGTTAGGGTCTCCCAGGTGCTCGCGACAGAATGGCACGAGGCGTTCGGAGAGTTCCGCAAGGTCCATACCGAGCCTCCCCAGTGGCGCGGCGATGATACCCGCGCGGCGGAGACCGAGACCACTACGCGTGGTCGCCGTGTCTGTCCCACCAGGCGTCCTGAGCCCGCACGAACGCCTGTCGTGCAGCGAAAGCAGACCGCCATAGTTCGGTGAGGTCACGGTAAGCATCCCTCGCCTGATTACTGTCCGTGCCATGGATGTTCATAACGCCGGCAACTTCATCGGCTCCTTCCCTCAGGGTTGTCAGCGTGGCGTACATGGCCTCTTCAGCCCCGCCAGCCTCGGCAAGCGCCACAGGCTCGTTTGGCTCACCGGGTACGAGGTGGGCGTTCACCCAGGCCACGTGCTGGTGGCCCTTCCCGGAGCGCTGCAACTGCCGCAGGCGCTCGGCGTGAGGGGGGAACTCGGGGATCTCGTTCGGCTCGATCATGTGAAAGGTAGCCATGGGTCACTCCTTGGCCCTAAAGCGGGCTACTACAGAGTGCCACTATATCCGGAAGTGTCCAACCATTATTTGAAGCAGAAGGTAATTCACTAACTGAAGTATTAGAGTCGTTTATCTCGCGTTGTCCTTGTGGTTTAGCGACAGTTCATTCGTGGGTATTCCCGCGGGCATGATCGAGTTGAGGCGGTGTTTTGTCTCTAAGGAAATAGGCGAAGGTCGATAGCCGGTGCTATCAGCCCATTGCCTCGGCGTGCTCGAGCGCTGCCTCCCAGGGGGTGCGCTGCTCGATGAGGGGGCGGTATGAGGAGAGCTGCTGGGGCATGTTGAAGGTCAGGCCGCCCACGATGATCCCGTTTCGCTGGTAGCCGGCCACGAACTCGAGGCTCTCCAGCGAGCCGTGCAGGATCTCGACCTCGTCGTCGGCCGTGGGGTGCCCGAGGGACTGGATGCTCGCGTCGTACTGGTCCGACCAGACGTACGGCACCGACGCGAACGGACGCGCCTCGCCCGGCTCCGCCAGCAGGTTGCGAGCGACGTGGCGGCTCTGGTGGATCACGTTCGTCCAGTGCTCGACCCGCATCTCCTCTTCGAAGATGGGGTTGTACCAGCGGCACACGTCCCCGACCGCGTAGATGCCGGGCGCCGCCGCGCAGGTGGCGTCGCAAACGACGCCGTCCCGCAGCTCCAGTCCCGAGCCCTCGAGCCAGCGCGTTTCCGGCGCCACCCCGATGCCGACGACGACCAGGTCCGCCTCGACGCTCGATCCGTCAGCGAGCACCACGCGCTCGACGCGCTCGCTACCTTCGAACCCGGCCACGAGCGTGTCGCAACGCACGTCGACGCCGTGGCTGCGGTGCATGGCCGCGCACGCTTCTCCGACCTCTACACCTGCCGCTTGCGCGAGCGGCGCCGGCAGCGCCTCGATGAGCGTCACCTCGAGCCCGGCGCTCCGGGCCACGGCCGCCACCTCCGCCCCGATGAACCCCGCGCCCACCACTGCCACCCGCGGCCCCTGGGCCAGCTCGGCGCGGATTCGCATCGAGTCGTCGATGGTGCGGAGCGTGTAGATCCCGGCGAGGTCCGGCGTGTTCGGGAGCCTCCGCGGGGTCGCCCCGGTCGCGATGATGAGCGAGTCGAAGCCGACGCGCTCGCCGTCGCTCAACGCGACCTCGCGCGCCTCCAGGTCGAGCCCCTCCGCTCGCGCGCCGAGCCGCAGGTCCAGCCCAAGCTCGTCGACCTTGTCGGGCGGGTCGAGGAGGGTGCGTTCGGGACCCCATTCGCCTGCCAGCACCTGCTTCGAGAGGGGTGGCCGGTCGTAGGGGTAGTGGGGCTCGGCGCCGACGAGGGTGATCGTCCCCTCGAACTTGCCCCGCCCCCGCAACGCCTGTGCGGTGCGGAGGCCCCCAAGGGAAGCGCCCACGATGACGATACGGTCGGGATGAGGCATCGCGCGATTCTCTTGACCGGTCACGACATCGTCAACCGAATCTGTGGCATCTTTGTGGCATCCGTCCCGCCCAGCCCCCAGAATGCGCGCATCGTTCGCTAGTTTCCCTATGAGAGGAGCCCCCTATGGCTACACGTGAAGCGATAGTCCAGGCCATCCGCAACGCCGATGCGCGTGGCGAGGCGCTCCGCGAGCGCATCATTGCCGCGCCCGAGGCTCCCCTCGCCGAAGGTGACTGGAATGTCCGCGATACGCTCAGTCACCTCGCCGCCCGGGCCAATCCCCTCCCCCTCATCGAGATGGTGAGCGCCATGGCGGAGTCCGGCGCCGAGTCGCCGCCCGCCGACGAGGGCGAGGAGATGAACGCCCAGCAGATCGCCGAACGCGCCGGCATGTCCGCCGCCGAGATCCTCGACGAGATGCACGCCGCCTACGAAGAGGCGGTCACCGGCATCGGCGGTCTCGACGACGAGACGCTGGCGCGACCCGTCAAGCTCCCGATCATGCCGAACGAGATCCAGATGTCGGACCTCGTGCTCATGTCAATGACCATGCACGTTGAGGCCCACCTCGGCGAGATCGAGGGGGCGCTCGAAGCAGCCGGCGCCTGACTCAGTTCGGCAGCGTCGAGACGGCGTCCAGGTCCGCGATCGCGGTGAAGCAGCGGCGCGAGACCTCCGTGGCCAGTTCGAGGTGGCGCTCGCTGTCCCCGGCCAGCCCCCCGCCCATCCCGATCGGGTACACCGCGCACCAGAGCGTCGCCAGCCGGTAGTCCTCGAAGCAGTCGTCGAACGAGTAGTCCCGCACGCCCGCTGCCACGAGCGTGTCGTGGTAGTGACGCACCAGCTCGCGCTCGGTGGCCCGGCGCTGCTCCACGTCCAGGCTCTGGCTGGCGAAGTAGGCGATGTCGTACGGACCGCGCCCGCGCGCCATCAGCTGGAAGTCGATGACGGTGATGGGGTCGCCCTCGCGGTCGGGGAAGAACATGTTGTCGAGCCGGTAGTCCCCGTGGATCACGGTGATCGGGGGCGTCGCGAAGCGCTTGAAGACCCAGTCCATTTGCGCCCACGTCCGCTCCACCGCCGAGATCAGGTCGGGCGTGAGCATGTGCCCGAAGTTCTGCTGGTACACCGGCCAGAAACCCTGCAGCGTCGCCGGCGCCATTGCCCACACGGGGCCGTCCGTCTTCGGGATCCAGGCCAGATCGTCCGTGTCCGCCTTGCCCCACCACGTCGCGTGCAGTCCTGCCGACTGCTCGACGATCTTGAGGGCCTCGGCGTGCGGGGGCGACACCATCTGGTCGCCGATACGGAGCTTCCCTTGCAGGTCCTCGAGGATGGTGACGCCATCGCCGGCGGCGGAGTCATAGGCGGTGTAGACGGCCTGAACGGTGGGCATCGCCGTCAGGGAGGGCTGCAGGTCCTGGAAGAAGCGGGCCTCGGTGACATAAATCCCGTACTGCCTTGCGAAAGCCCGGTTGAACTCTGCCTGCGCGGCGAACTTCGCAATCAGCGTTGCCGGGGCGCCATCGTGGGGACGGTCGTAGGTCAGGACCAGCCGCGTAAGCGAACCGAGGAAGCCAAAGTCCTCGCCCATGGGCGTTGCCTCCACGGAGACGACACGCTCGTCCTCGATCGTTCCGTTCGAACGCAGGGCGGCGGTCAGCCAGTCGGGGGTGAACTCTTCAACGGTCAGGGGAATAGGCAGGTCGCTCATGGGCACGCTCCGTTACGGGTGGTGGATGATGGCTGGAAGACTGTGACCGTTCAGCTCGGCAGGACCGAGACCGAGTCGAGGTCCAGGATCGTGTTGAAGGAGCGCTTCGAGATTTCCGCCGCAATCTCCAAAGCGCGCTCGTTGGCGGCCATGCCCCCGCCCATCGCAACGGGATACATCACGCACCAGAGCGTCGCCAGGCGGTAGTCCTCGAAGCAGTCATCGAAGGAGTAGTCGCGCACGCCCCCGGCCACGAGGCCGTCGTGGTAGCGCTTCACGAGCGCCCGCTCGTGCTCGCGCCGCAGCTCCACATCGACGCTCTGGCTCATGAAATACGCGACGTCGTATGGCCCCCGGCCACGCGACATGAGCTGCCAGTCGAAGACGATGATGGGCTCGCCTTCTTGGTTGGGGAAGCACATGTTGTCGAGCCGGTAGTCGCCGTGCACGAGCGTCATCGGGCCGCGGCTCAGCTGCTGGCCCAGCCACGGCAGCCCCTCCCAGGTGCGCTCGATGATGTCGGCCATCCCGGGCAGGAGCATGTGGCTGGATTCCTGCTGATAGGTCGGCCAGAGGGAGGGCAATGTCTGTGCCGTCATGGCCCAGACGGGGCCGTCGAAGGCGGGCACCCAGGAGATAGTCTCCTCCTCCGCCCGGTCCCACCAGGTGGCGTGCAGGTCGGCGATCTGCGTCATGAGCTGCTCGGCCTCTTTCAGGGAGGCGCCCGCAAGCTGGTCGCCAACCTCGCCCCTCCCGTCAAGGTCCTCGAGCAGGATCACCCCCTGCCCCGACTCCTTGATGTCGACGTAGTAGGCCTCCGGCGTGGGCATGGCGCTGATGCTGCTTTTGATCTCGTTGAAGAAGCGCGCCTCGCGCTCGTACACCTGGTACTGGAGCGCGAGGGCCAGGTTCATCTCGACCGGCGTGGGGAACTTCGCCACCACCGTCGCCGGCGCGCCTGGACGCGGGCGGTCATAGGTGAGGGATAGCCGCGCGAGCGACCCGAGGAAACCGAAGCCTTCGCCCACCGGCGACGTCTCGACCGCGGTGACGCGCTCGTCCTCAAGCGTGCCACTGGAGCGCAGGGCGTCGGTCGCCCAGTCGGGCGTGAAGTCCTCGTAGGCCAGCGGAATGGGCAGGTTCGACATCGGCTTCCCTCCAGCGGGGCATCCTAGGATGCGTGCCTCTTGCAGGCCACGCCTTGCCTTCCCCCTGCGGACCTCGTATCCCTATGCCACCACCCACCCGGAGGCCCCCATGAACGGTGCAGAGCTGAAGGCCAAGACACGCGCGGGAGGCATCGTCTACGGGACGATGCTCTCCGCCGCCCGCAATCCCCGCTGGGCCACGACCGTCGCGGGCCTCGGCCTCGACTACGTCATCATCGACAGCGAACACGCCCCCCGCGGCCGCAGCGAGATCGCCGACCTCCTCTCGGGGCTCACCAGCGTCGATGTCGTCCCCATCGTGCGCGTCCCCATCCCCAGCTCGCACTACATCACGATGGCGCTCGACGCGGGCGCCCAGGGCATCCTCGCCCCCTACTGCGAGACCCCCGACGAGGTTCGCGAGGTCGTGGGAGCGACCAAGTGGCGACCCCTCAAGGGCGAGCTCGTCCGCCGCGTCGTCGAGCAGGGCGAGTTCCCCAGCGACGCCTCTCGCGAATACCTCGAGCGGCGCAACCGCAATAGCGTCTGCATCGTCGGCATCGAGAGCGTGCCCGCCATGGAGGCGCTCGACGACATCGTCGTGATCGACGGGGTCGACGCCATCTTCGTTGGCCCGAACGACCTCACCATCTCGCTCGGCGTTCCCGATCAGTACGACCACCCCGACTACGAGGCCGCCCTGCGCACCATCATCGCCACCTGCCAGGCCCGCGACGTCCCGGTGCTGATCCACCACCAGACGGCCGAGCTCTCGCGGAAGTGGCTCCGCGAGGGCGCCCGCTTCGTGCTGCACTGCACCGAGACGCGGGCCGTGCACAACGCCTTCCGCGCCGACTTCGCCGCCATCCGCGCTGTCGGCGAAGAGGTCGGCGGCGGCGATGTCACCGACGTCGGCGAGTCGGACGAGACCATCTGAGCCGTTCTCGCTCCGGCGCCCATTCGAGGCGCGTATACTCAGGTCACCTTCGCAGAAGGGGAGTGCCCCATGCCTGAGTATCAGACCGTCCTCTACGAGAACCTGACCCCCGAGATCGTGCGCGTCCGCATGAATCGCCCCGAGGCCCGCAACGCCCAGGACCTGCGGCTCACGCGCGACTTGAACGACGCCTTCGACCATGCCAACCAGGACGACCTGGTGAAGGTCATCATCCTCAGCGGTGAGGGCCCCCACTTCAACTCCGGCCACGACATGCGCGGCGGAACCGGGCTTGGCTTCAACGACGTCCGTCCCATCGGTACGTGGGCCAACTTCGACCTGGAAGGCGCCGAAGGCGCGATGGCCAAGGAGGAGGAGATCTACCTCCAGATGTGCCGCCGCTGGCGCAACCTCCCCAAGCCGA